>JADMKA010000275.1 GCA_018780145.1 Vitreoscilla sp.
CCTGGTGTTCGACCGCGGCACGCTGTTCGGCCTGCAGTCGGGCGGGCGCACCGAGGCCATCCTGATGTCGATGCCGCCCATCGTGCGCTGGCGCTACCAGTGGCAGCCGGAGGCCGGCACGCCCGAGGCCCGGCTCTACAGCGACTACCTGCGCCCGCGAGACTGGGCCGACGAAGGCGCCACCGGGTGACGCGACGCATCGGCGTCTTTGGCGGCAGCTTCGACCCGCCGCACCTGGCGCACCGGGCGCTGGCCCGCATCGCGCGTGACCACCTGGCGCTGGATGAGCTGCGCTGGCTGCCCGCCGGCAGGCCCTGGCAGAAGGCCGACCGCGATCTGGCCAGTGCTGCCGACCGCGAGGCCATGGTGGCCCTGCTGATCGCTGGCGAGGCCGGCTTCATGCTCGACCCACGCGAGCTGCGGCGCAGCGGCCCCAGCTACACCGTGGACACCTTGCGCGAGCTGGCCTCCGAACACCCGGGCGCCGAGCTGTTCCTGGTCATCGGCGCCGACCAGTTCGCCGGCCTGGCGAGCTGGCGCGAGGCCACCGAGCTGCCGCGCCTGGCCACGCTGGCCGTGGCCGCGCGCGAGGGCCAGGCGGTGCGGCCACCGGCCGATTGGCCCGGCACTGCGCCGGCCTGGCGCGTGCTGCCGTTGCCCCGCCACGACATCTCGGCCACCGAGGTGCGCCGCCGCGTGGCCGCCGGCGAGGCCGTTTCCCCGCTGGTGGGCGACGCGGTCGCACGCTATATTGACCAACGACACCTCTACCGGGCAGCCCCCGGCCACTGAATGGACATTCGAAAACTGCAGCGGGCCATCGTCGATGGGCTCGAAGACGTGAAGGCCCAGCACATCGTGGTCTTCAACACCGAGCACCTCTCGGCGCTGTTCGAGCGCGTGATCGTGGCCTCGGGCACGAGCAACCGCCAGACCAAGGCCCTGGCCGCCAGCGTGCGCGACGCGGTCAAATCCAGTGGCCAGGTCGTGCTGCGCACCGAGGGCGAGGACAACGGCGAGTGGATCATCGTGGACTGCGGCGCCGCCGTGGCCCACATCATGCAGCCCGCCATCCGGGACTACTACCGCCTGGAGGAGATCTGGGGCGGCAAGCCGGTCAAGCTGAAGCTGGGTGCCGAGACCACCGCGCTGCCCAAGGCCTCCGAGGAAGAGGCTCCGGCCCAGAAGAAGCCGGCCGCCAAGAAGGCGGCGCCTGCCAAACCGGCTGCCACGGCACGCTCGGCCGCCGGCAAGGCGGCGCTCGCCGGCAAGGCGGCACCCAAGCGGCGCGCTGCGGCCGACGCCGCGCCCGCCGCCAAGAAGCCGCCGGCGGCGCGCAAGGTGAGCACCGGCCGGGTGGCCGCGGCGCCCGCCGCGAAGAAGGCCGCACCCGCCAAGAAAGCCGCACCCGCCAAGAAGGCAGCGCCGGTGAAGAAGGTGGTGGTGACCCAGTCGCCGGCCAGGAAGGCGGCACCTGCCAAGAAGGCCGCGCCCGCCCGCAAGACCACCCGCTGACGCCGCCCCGATGCGCCTGCTGATCGCGGCCGTCGGCCAGCGCCAGCCGGCCTGGGCCGACACCGCCTACGAGGATTTCGCCAAGCGCTTCCCGCCCGAGATGCGGCTGGAGCTGAAGGCAGTGAAGTCCGAGCCGCGCAGCGGCGGCAAGACAGCCGCGCAGATGATGTCTGCCGAGGCACTGCGCCTGGAGGCCACCTGCCCCAAGGGCTCGCGCCGGGTGGTGCTGGACGAGCGTGGCAGCCGGCTCACCACGGTGCAGCTCGCCGAGCGATTCCAGGTCTGGCGCAGCGAGGGCCGCGACGTGGTGTTCCTGATCGGCGGGCCGGATGGCCTGGACTCAGCCCTCAAGGCCAGCGCCGACGAAACCCTGCGCCTGTCCGACCTGACCCTGCCGCACGCCTTCGCCCGGGTGCTGCTGGCCGAGGCCTTGTACCGCGCCTGGTCGCTGGCCATCGGCCACCCCTACCACCGGGAGTGAGTGGCATGCTGGCCCGCTTCGATTTTCTTTACCTGGCCTCGCAAAGCGCGCGGCGTCGCCAGTTGCTGGGCCAGATCGGCGTGCGCCACGAGTTGCTGCTGGCCGATGCCGACGAGGATGCGGAGGCCCTGGAGGCCACACGCACCGGCGAACTTCCGGCGGACTACGTGGAGCGCGTCACGCGGGCCAAGCTGGGTGCCGCGCGCCAGCGGCTGGCGCGCCGCGGCCTGCCGCCGGCGCCCATCCTCTGCGCCGACACCACGGTGGCCCTGGGGCGGCGCATCCTCGGCAAGCCGGCGGACGCCGGCGAGGCCGCCGCGACCCTGTTGGCCCTGTCTGGCCGCAGCCACCGGGTGCTGACGGCGGTGGCGGTGCACGACGGCAGGCGCGGCCACTTCGCGCTCAGCACCTCCAGCGTGCGGTTCGCCGATCTGCCTGCCGGTGTGATCGAGGCCTACGTCGCCAGCGGCGAGCCCTTCGGCAAGGCTGGCGCCTACGCCATCCAGAGCTCGCTGGCCGGCTGGATCGCCCGCATCGCCGGCAGCTACTCCGGTATCATGGGTTTGCCCCTCTACGAGACAACCCAGTTGCTGCGTCGCGCTCACCTGCGCTTCTGACCGCGGCGGCCGGGGCGAGGCCCCATGCACGACATTCTGATCAACTGGGCTCCGCAGGAGACCCGGGTCGCCCTCATTGAGAACGGCGCCGTCCAGGAGCTCCACCTGGAGCGCACGCTGGAGCGTGGCCTGGTCGGCAACATCTACCTGGGCAAGGTGGCGCGCGTGCTGCCCGGCATGCAGAGCGCCTTCATCGACATCGGCCTGGAGCGCGCCGCGTTCCTGCACGTGGCGGATCTGCACTCGACCGGGTTCAACCCGCGCGCCAACCCCGACAACACGCCGCCCACGCCGATCGAGAAACAGGTCTTCGAAGGCCAGACCCTCACCGTGCAGGTGGTCAAGGACCCGATCGGCACCAAAGGCGCGCGCCTGTCCACGCAGGTCAGCATCGCCGGGCGCATGCTGGTCTTCCTGCCGCAGGACAACCACATCGGCATTTCGCAGAAGATCGGCTCGGCCGAGGCGCGGGATCAGCTGCGCGCGCGCATGCAGACGCTGGTCGGCAAGCCGGAGGAGGGTGGCGGTGGCGGCTTCATCCTGCGCACCAATGCCGAGGAAGCCAGCGACACCGAACTGGGCGACGACATCGCCTACCTGCGCAAGACCTGGGCGCAGATCCGCCAGCGCTCGCTGGCGCAACCGGCCGGCACCTTGCTGCACCAGGACCTGAGCCTGGTCGAGCGCGTGCTGCGCGACCTGGCCACCGAGCAGACCCAGTCGATCCGCATCGACTCGAAGATGCAGTTCGACCAGCTCAAGGCCTTCGGCTCGGTCTACACCCCCACCGCGGTGGCCAAGCTGGAGCACTACAAGGGCGAGCGGCCGATCTTCGACCTCTTCGGCGTCGAGGAGGAGATCGCCCGCGCACTGGCCCGCCGGGTGGATCTGAAATCCGGCGGCTACCTGATCGTCGACCAGACCGAGGCCCTGACCACGGTGGACGTGAACACCGGCGGCTTCGTCGG
>JADMKA010000188.1 GCA_018780145.1 Vitreoscilla sp.
TGGTCTACTACCCGTTGAGCGCGCTGCTGCTGGCCGGCATCCGCGACATCCTGCTGATCAGCACGCCGCAGGACACGCCGCGCTTCGAGCAGTTGCTCGGCGACGGCACGCGCTGGGGCATCCAGCTGCGCTACGCCGTGCAGCCCAGCCCGGACGGCCTGGCGCAGGCCTTCCTGATCGGCGAGCACTTTCTGGGCACCGACCCCAGCGCCCTGGTGTTGGGCGACAACATCTTCTACGGCCATGACCTCGGCCGGCGCCTCGCCGCGGCCTCGGCGCGACCCAGCGGCGCCACGGTGTTCGCCTACCCGGTGACCGACCCCGAGCGCTATGGCGTGGTCGAGTTCGACGCTGCCGGCCGCGCGGTGAGCCTGGAAGAGAAGCCGCAGAAGCCGAAGAGCCGCTATGCCGTCACCGGCCTGTACTTCTACGACGACCAGGTGGTGGAGCATGCAAAGGCATTGCGCCCCAGCCCGCGAGGCGAACTGGAAATCACCGACCTGAACCGCCGCTACCTGGAGGCCGGGCAACTCGACGTGCAGATCTTCGGCCGTGGCGACGCCTGGCTGGACACCGGCACCCACGACAGCCTGCTGGAGGCCGGCGCCTTCGTGCAGACTCTGGAGAAGCGCCAGGGGCTGAAGGCCTGCTGCCCGGAGGAAATCTGCTGGCGCCAGGGCTGGATCAACGACGCGCAGCTGCAAGCCCTGGCCGCACCGCTGGCCAAGAGCGGCTACGGCCAGTACCTGCAGCAGGTGCTGAGCGACCGGGTGTTCTGAGCGCGGCGGCGCAGCCCGGGTGTCCACCCCCGCCGACCTCCGCCCCTGGACCGCGCGCTGGCGCATGGCCTGGTGGCTGCGCACCGGCCGCGTCGTGCGCGGCTTCGACCCCGGGGAGCTGCCGGGCCTGACGGCCAGCCACCCGCTGGTCGACACGCCGCCGGACGAGGTCGACGAGCACGCGGCCCTGGAGGGCCGCGACCCCTGGTTCCACAACCACCTGGTGGTGGCGTCGCGTGCGGTGGCTGCCGCGCTGGGCAACACCTGCCGGCCTGGCGCGAGGGTGCTGGATTTCGGCTGCGGCGAGGGCGTCACCGCGCTGGGGGTGGCGCGTCGCACGGGCGCCGAGGTGTGGGGTGTGGACCTGACGAGGGCCTTCGATGCTCTGCCGGCGCGTGCCGAACAGGCCCTCGGGCCGGGGGCCTGCCCCCCGTCGCTGGCCTTCGGGCAGGCGGCCGCCGGTGAGCCACTTCCCGCCCCCGATGCCGTGTTCGACGCCGGTTATGCCTGGTCGGTCTTCGAGCACCTGGACGACGTGCCGGGCACCTTGCGCGAGCTGCACCGCGTGCTCAAGCCCGGCGCTCCCTTCCTGCTGCAGATCGAGCCGCTGTACTTCTCGCCCTACGGCTCGCACCTGCGCCGCCTGATCGACGAGCCCTGGGCCCACCTGAAGGGGGGCGACGCCGCCTACCTGGCGCGGGCGCAGGCGGCGGCCGACCACAGCCGCGTGGTCGAGCGCGACCTGCTCTACCAGCAGAACGACTTCGAGGAAGTGCGCCGTTACCTGCTGGGCGAGTACCGCAGCCTGAACCGCATTCGCACCGTGGATCTGGTGCGGCAGGTGCGGGAGGGAGGCTGGCAGATCGAGGACTGCGCACTGAGGCAGATTTCTGCACGGCGCCTGGAGCCTGATCTGCTGCGCAGGCACAGTGCGCACGACCTGCGAACCCGCGAGATCCGCCTGCTGCTGAAGCGGCCCGTGACCCCGCGCTGACCGAAGCCGCGCTCAGCGCGGGGCGGTCTTCAGCGCTGTCACCAGCGGCGGCAGCAACGCGACCTGCTTGACCAGTTCCACCATGCTGCGGCAGTGGGTCTTCTCCTTCAGGTTGTGCACATGGCTGCGCACGGTGGCCACGGCCACGCCCAGCCGCTCGGCGATCTGGTTCGGGCGCAAGCCCTCGCACAGCGCGGTCAGCACCTGCTCCTCCCGCCGCGACAGGCCGCGGGCTCGCGCATAGGCGCCGGCCGAGAGCTTCTCCACCAATTGGGTTCGCTGCAGCGTGACCAGCGTGGCGTTGCCGGCGTGGCGCCGCGACAGCGCGAGCGGCAGCGGCACGATGGACAGGCCGGTGCGTTCGTCGCCGCCGCCGAGGTTGACTAGGCTGCGCGCACCCCGATGGCGGGCACCCTCCAGGGCATCGGTGAGCGCCAGCTGGTCCTGGCGGTGGCGGGCGCGCAGGCGGCGGCCGCGCAACTCCAGCGGATGCCCGGGGCCGAGTTCGCGCCGGGCCGCATGGTTGGCATGCACCAGCAGGCCGTCGGCCGAGAGCAGGACCAGGCCGTAGTCCACCTCGTCGAGCACACAGGCCATCAGCCTGACGAGGCCAGCGCTCTCCGTGCCGCGGCGCTCAGGGCCCTGGTAGGCCAGTTCGCTCTCCAGGTGGGCGAGTTCGGTGTTCATCGATGAAGGAGGGTGGGCGAGGGGGCAAGGGCTGCGGATGATCGGACCAGAGCGGTCCCCGGCTGGGCCTTGATCGGCACAAACCGTGAACAACTTGAGCTTTTGCGTGGCCCCGTCGCACAACTCAACATTTGTTGAGGGCCGCAGCGTGGGTTGACGATCCAATGCCGTTGCAAACACGTCATCCGGTGTGGCGTGCGCACCGCTGCCCGCACCGGGCCGCTGAGGAATCCCCATGAAACGACACATGCATCGACTCGTCACCATCGCGGCCCTGGCCGCACCGCTCGGGGCGCTGGCTGCCACCGAACTCGTCGGCAACGGCAGTTTCGAGGCCAATGCACAGGCCGCCGGCAGCTGGTCGATCTACCCCTCGCTGAACAGCTGGACCGGTGGCGCCGGCGGCATCGAGCTGCGCAACAACGTGGCGGGCACGGCTTACGACGGCAGCAATTTCGTCGAGCTCGACACCACCGGCAACAGCACCATGTCGCAGGATCTGGCCGGCAACAACACCGGCTGGGTCACGCTGAGCTTCTGGTACTCGGCACGCGAGTACACCCGTGCCGGATCCAACGGCCTGCAGCTGAGCTTCGGCGGCCAGTCGATCGATCTGCTGGGCACCGACAACCTCGGCCCCGGCCACCAGTGGCTGCAGTACACCGGCAGCTTCCTGTTGAACGGCGGCAACGACACGCTGACCTTCACCGCCCTGGGCACCAGCGACAGCTACGGCACGTCTCTGGACAAGATCTCGGTCACGGCGGTGCCCGAGCCGGCGAGCACGGCGATGCTGCTGGCCGGGCTGGGGGTGCTGGGCGTCGTGTCTCGCCGCCGCCGGCCACAGAGCTGAACCGCTGACCTGCCATCGCCGGTGCGGGCCGGCATGGGAAAATCGCCGCCATGAAAATCGACAGGACGGCGATCGAGGGCGTGCTGGTGTTCGAGCCGAAGCTGTTCGGCGATGAACGAGGCTTCTTCATGGAGAGCTTCAACCAGCGCCTGTTCGAAGACGCCGTCGGCCACCCGGTGGCTTTCGTGCAGGACAACCACTCGCGCTCGGCGCGTGGCGTGCTGCGTGGCCTGCACTTCCAGCGCGCGCCGCATGCCCAGGGCAAGCTGGTCCGCGTCAGTGCGGGCGTGGTGTTCGACGTGGCGGTGGACATCCGGCCAGGCAGCAGCACCTATGGACGCTGGGTGGGCGTGGAGCTGAGCGCCGCGAACCACCGCCAGCTGTGGATCCCGCCCGGCCTGGCGCATGGCTTCCTGGTGCTCAGCGACAGCGCCGACTTCCTCTACAAGACCACCGACTACTATGCCCCGCAGGCCGAGGGCAGCCTGCGCTGGGACGACCCGGAGCTGGCCATCGCCTGGCCGGACGCCGGCGTGCCACCGCTGCTGTCGGCCAAGGACTCGGCGGCCCCGGGCCTGCGCGACCTGAAACTCTGA
This sequence comes from Vitreoscilla sp., assembly GCA_018780145.1. GTDB lineage: Bacteria > Pseudomonadota > Gammaproteobacteria > Burkholderiales > Burkholderiaceae_C > Ideonella. Next base: position 3,910 of record JADMKA010000188.1, read on the forward strand.
GAACGGGCATCCCATGAAAGTCACCGTCATCGGCACCGGCTACGTGGGGCTGGTCACCGGAGCCTGCCTCGCCGAAATGGGCAACCACGTGGTGTGCCTGGACATCGATGCCCGCAAGATCGAGATCCTGCAAAGCGGCGGCATCCCGATCCATGAGCCCGGCCTGCAGGAGATCGTTCACCGCAATGCCGCCGCCGGCCGGCTGGAATTCACCACCAGCGTGGAACGGGCGGTTGCCCATGGCACACTGCAGTTCATCGCCGTGGGCACGCCGCCGGACGAAGACGGCTCGGCCGACCTGCAGTACGTCACCGCGGCAGCGCGCAACATCGGCCGCCTGATGACCGACCACAAGGTCATCGTCGACAAGAGCACGGTGCCGGTGGGCACGGCGGACAAGGTGCGCGCGGCCGTGGCCGACGAGCTTGCCAAACGTGGCGTCGAGCTGGCGTTCTCGGTCGCCTCCAACCCCGAGTTCCTGAAGGAGGGCGCGGCGGTCGAGGACTTCATCAAGCCCGACCGCATCATCATCGGCACCGACGACGAGCGCGCCACCTTGCTGCTTCGGGCGCTGTACGCCCCGTTCGTGCGCAACCGCGACCGCCTGCTGGTGATGGACATCCACAGCGCCGAGTTCACCAAGTACGCCGCCAACGCGATGCTGGCCACCCGCATCAGCTTCATGAACGAACTGTCGCGCCTGGCCGAGGCGGTCGGGGCCGACATCGAGCAGGTCCGGGTGGGCATCGGCTCCGATCCGCGCATCGGCACGCATTTCCTCTACGCCGGGGCGGGTTATGGCGGCAGCTGCTTCCCCAAGGACGTCAAGGCCCTGGCACGCAGTGCGGCGGATGCCGGGCTGCCCAGCAAGATGATGGCTGCTGTCGAGGCGGTCAACGAGGAACAGAAGCGGGTGCTGGTGAAGAAGATCGTGGCCCGCTACGGCGACGACCTGAGCGGCAAGACCTTCGCCCTCTGGGGTCTGGCCTTCAAGCCCAACACCGACGACATGCGCGAAGCCCCCAGCCGGGTGGTGGTGGCCGAGCTGCTGCGCCGCGGTGCGCGCCTGCGTGCCTACGACCCGGTGGCCATGGACGAAGCCCGGCGCGTGCTCGCCCTGGATCTGGGGGCCGAGGCCATCGATCGGTCGGTGCATTTCGCCCCTTCGGCAATGGCCGCCGTGGCCGGGGCCGACGCGCTGGTGATCGTCACCGAATGGAAGGAGTTCCGCACGCCCGATTTCGAGGGCCTGGCCGCCGTGTTGACCGATCGGCGGGTCTTCGACGGCCGCAATCTCTACGACCCGGCCTTGATCAGGGGCTTCGGACTGGACTACCAATCGATCGGCCGAGGCTGACGCACCCGGCTGGCGCGTGACTTGCGTATCGCCTTAGGGGGTCTGCGAGGGCGGGCGCCCGGTTGTTCTTTGCCACAATACTTCGATACGCTGCCCGGCAACGCCAGGGCTGACAGTCCCTGATTCCATCTGAGGTGTCGAGCATGTCCAAATCGATTTCGGTGTTGCCGGTGATCATGGCCGGTGGCAGCGGTACGCGGCTGTGGCCGCTGTCGCGCGCCGGCTATCCCAAGCAGTTTCTCGTTCTCACCGGCGAGACCAGCCTGTTCCAGCAGGCCGCCGAGCGCCTGGCGGGCCTGGCCACCACCGACATCGAGGTGGCGCCGCCAGTCGTCGTCGGCAATGCCGATCACCGCTTCCTGGTGCTCGAGCAACTGCGCGAGCTCGGCATGGACAGCACCGCCGTGGTGCTGGAGCCCTCGGGCCGCAACACCGCACCGGCCCTCACGCTCGCGGCGCTGCAGGCCGAGGAGGGCGGCTCGGATCCGGTGCTGGTCGTCACACCGGCGGACCAGACGGTGGCCGACGCCGCCGCCTTCAACGACGCCGTGCAGCGCGCGGTGCGCGGCGCGGCCCAGGGTGCCATCGTGATCCTGGGCGTCACGCCCGATCGCCCCGAGACCGGCTACGGCTATATCCGCACCACCAGCGGCGCCGGGGAGCTGAACCGTGTGGCCCAGTTCGTCGAGAAGCCCGATCTGGCCACCGCCGAGCGCTACCTGAAAGAGGGCGGCTACTTCTGGAACAGCGGCATGTTCGTGCTGCGCGCCTCGGTCTGGCTGAAGGCGCTGAAGGCGTTCCGCCCCGACATCCTCGATGCCACCCGGGCCTCCTGGGACGCCAAGCGCTCGGACGCCAAGTTCGTGCGCCCGGGCAAGAAGGAGTTCGAGCAGGTGCCGGCCGATTCGGTCGACTATGCGGTGATGGAGCGCTGCCCCGGCAGCGACTTCGACATCCGGATGGTGCCCCTGTCCGCCGGCTGGAACGACCTGGGCGCCTGGGATGCCGTCTGGCAGGTCTCCGGCAAGGACGCCTCGGGCAACAGCAGCGTCGGCGATGTGATGCTGGAGGATTCGCGCAACACCTTTGTCCACGCTTCGGGCCGCCTGGTCACCACGGTGGGGGTGGACAACCTGGTGGTCGTCGAGACCGCCGACGCGGTGTTGGTGGCCGACGGCAGCCGCAGCCAGGACGTCAAGAAGATCGTCAACCGCCTGGCCGCCAAGGGCCGCGGCGAGGGCCTGCTGCACCGCAAGGTGCACCGCCCCTGGGGCTGGTACGACAGCATCGATGCCGGCCCGCGCTTCCAGGTCAAGCGCATCATGGTGCGCCCGGGCGCCAGCCTCAGCCTCCAGATGCACCACCATCGCGCGGAGCACTGGATCGTCGTCACCGGCACCGCCGAGGTCACCTGCGGTGAACGCAAGATCATGCTGACCGAGAACCAGAGCACCTACATCCCGTTGGGCGAGGTGCACCGGCTGGCCAACCCGGGCAAGGTGGATCTGGAGATCATCGAGGTCCAGTCCGGCAGCTACCTCGGCGAGGACGACATCGTGCGCTACGAGGATACTTACGGGCGGACGGCCTGAGGCGCTTTCGCGCGACGGCCGCGGCTGCCGACCCTGCCTGCTGAATGTTCGAAGAACGCTCTGCCCGCAAACAGTTCCTGAGCGCACCGCCCAGTGTGTCGGCCGCCATCGCGTCGGTGCTGGAGCCGGTGCTGGCGGCGGTCGGCCTGGCGATCTTCCACGCCTTCTTCGGTGAGCCCTTCGACGGCCCGGCGATGACGCTGGCCATCCTGCTGCTGGTGCTGATGTTCCCGGGCGTCAACCGCTTCGGCAAGACCGGCATCGGTGTCGGCATCGACATCGTGTTGTCCTGGGTCAGCGTGCTGGCGGTGCTGTTCCTGGTGGGCTACGCCACCGGCGGCCTGGGTGAGTTCGACGCCCGCATGCTGGCCGGCTGGGCGATCGCCACACCCCTGGTGCATTGGTTGTGTGTCATCCTGGGCACGGCCTTCATGCGCCACCGCGCGACGCTGCCCGAGTACCGCCGGCCGGCGGTGATCATCGGCGCCAACCGCATGGGCATCCGGGTGGCAGCCATGCTGCGCGAGCGGCGTGGCTATGGCCACGACCTGCTGGGCTTCTTCGATGACCGCTCCGCACTGCGCCTGGATCTGCCCGGCGGCGACGCCCTGATCGGCTCGCTCAACGACCTGTACGAGTTCATCGAGCGGCATGCGGTGAAAGATGTCTTCATCACCCTGCCGCTGACCTCGCAGCCGCGCATCCTCCAGCTCATGGAGAGCCTGCAGAACACGACCGCCTCGGTGCACTTCGTGCCGGACGTGTTCGGCGTCAGCATCATCCAGGGCCGCCTGGAGGACATGGGCGGCGTGCCGGTGGTCGGCCTCCTGGTCACGCCGTTCACCGGCATCAATGGCCTGCTGAAGCGGGCCAGCGACGTCGCGTTGTCGCTGCTGATCCTGCTGCTGATCTCGCCCGTGCTGGCGGTGGTGGCGCTGGGCGTGAAGTTCAGTTCCCCCGGCCCGGTGATCTTTCGCCAGCGCCGCACCGGGCTCGACGGTGAAATCATCGAGGTCTTCAAGTTCCGGTCGATGACCACCCAGGACAACGGCAACACGGTCCAGCAGGCCACGCGCGACGACCCGCGCATCACCGCCTTCGGCGCCTTCATCCGCAAGACCTCGCTGGATGAGTTGCCGCAGTTCGTCAACGTGCTGCAGGGGCGCATGAGCATCGTCGGCCCGCGCCCGCACGCGGTGGCCCACAACGAGCAGTACCGCAAGATCGTCAAGGCCTACATGGCGCGCCACAAGGTCAAGCCGGGCATCACCGGCTGGGCCCAGGTCAACGGCCTGCGTGGCGAGACCGACACGGTGGACAAGATGGCCCGCCGCGTCGAGTACGATCTGGAGTACCTGCGCAACTGGTCGCTGGGACTGGACCTGCTCATCATCGCCCGCACGGCCAAGCTGATGTTCTTCGACCGCAAGGCGTACTGAACTCTGGTGGCCGCCCGGCCACCCACACTTCATCGAGGCGCTCCATGAACGGCATGCGGACCCTGCGCGACCTTCCCCTCGGCGCCCTGCTCGCGCTGCTCTCCATGGGCGGCCTGGCCCAGGCCCAGCAGACGGCCTCGTCGACGCCCCTCGCGTTCGGCGTGTCGGAGACAGTGACCCACGACTCGAACCTGTTCCGTGCGGTCGACGGGTCCGAGCAGGCCGACTGGCTCTCGCTGACGGCGCTCAACCTGACGCTCGACCAGCCCCTGGGCCGGCAACGCCTGCGTGGCAACGCCAGCCTCAACCTCAGCCGCTACCGCGACAACGACCAGCTGAACAATGCCGGCCACGACCTGCAGCTGCAGCTCGATTGGGAAACCGCGGGCAACCTCTCCGGAGGCCTGGGTGTGCAATCGACCCGGCAGCAGTACCGCTACGGCTTCGACAGCGTGCAACCTTTCGACGGCCTGAACGCCGAGTCCACGCAGTCGGCTTTCGCCCGCGCGCGCTGGGGCGGCATGGGCGAATGGGGCCTGATGGCCGGCATGAACACGCTGCGACGCGACTATTCGGCGGCCAGCTTCGCCGCCAACGAACTGTCCCAATGGAGCGCCGATGTCGGCGGCAGCTACCGGCCCGGCCCCGACCTGATGTTCTCGCTGGTCACCCGGCACACCGAGATCGCACGCCCGGACGTCGGTGCCCTGATCGGCGACGACCTCGGCCGAGACGACCTCGAGCTCGGGGCCCAGTGGCAGGCCAGCGGGGCCAGCCGCTTCGAGCTGAGCGTGGCGCGCTCCAACGAGGCGCACGACCTGTCGGCTGACCGCCAGTTCTGGACCGGCTCACTGACCTGGAACTGGGCACCTTCGGCCAAGTTGAAGTTCAGCACACGGGTGCTGCGCGACACCGCTGGCAGCAGCGGCGTCAGTGCCGACCCGGCGGCGGTGGCGGCCGGATCGCAGCTGCGCGACGCGGCCCTGTGGTCCGCGGTCTGGGAGGTGAGTGCCAAGGTCTCTGTCGACGCCGGTGTGCAATGGTCCAAGCGCCGTTTGAGCGGCGTGGTCGGTGGCAATGCGCTGACGGCCGAGGACCGCACCCTGGGCCTCAACCTCGGGGCACGCTACAGCCCGACCCGTTCGCTCGACCTCAGTTGCAGCGTGCTCAACGAGCGCCGCGAGGTCGATGCCGCCTCGCTGTTGCTGACCCGGCCCTACGACGATCTGGCCGTGCGCTGCGCGCTGCAGTTCTGGATCCGTTGACGCGCTGCCGATGATCCACCCCACCGCCGTCGTCAGCCCCCAGGCGCGGATCGACCCCAGCGCGCAGATCGGCCCCTGGTGCGTCATCGATGGCGAGGTGAGCATCGGCCCGCGCACCCGGCTGGTCAGCGGTGTCACGGTACTCGGCCGGGTCACGATCGGGGCCGACAACCTGTTCGGCGCCCATGCCGTCATCGGTGGCGAGCCGCACGACCCACGCTACCGGCAGGAGCCGACCGAGGTGATCATCGGCGACCGCAACCAGGTCTTCGAGTTCGTCACCATCCACCGTGGCACCACCCGCCGCTGTGGCCAGACGGTGCTGGGCAGCGACAACATGGTGATGGCCTATGTGCATCTGGCGCACGACGTGGTGGTGGGCGACCACTGCCGCATCACCAGCTACAGCGGCATCACCGGCCTGTGCACCATCGAGGACCACGCCATCATTTCCGGCATGGTCGGCATGCAGCAAGGCGTGCGCGTGGGCGCCTACGCCTTCATCTCCGGCCACACGGCCATCACCCAGGATGTGCTGCCCTACTCGATCGCCTATGGCACCGAGGGGGCCACGCACCTGCGCGGCGCCAACCTGATCGGGCTGAAGCGGCACGGCTTTGCGCGGGACGACATCCAGATCGCGCGCCGGCTGATGGCCGCCTTCCAGGGCAGCGCGCGGCCCTTCGAGCAGGTGCTGGCCGAGGTCGAGACCGGGTTCGACACCCAGCACCCGATGGTCCGGCGCGTGCTCGACTTCGCGCGCGGCCCGTCGCTGCGTGGCGTGCTGCGCTAGGGCCCTGAGCGCCTTGGCCGAGCCCTTCGAGTTCACCCCCTACCGCGACGCCGACGAAGCCGCGTGGAACACGCTGGTCGCGGCCAGCCCCAACGGCACCTTCCTGATCGACCGGCGCTTCATGGGCTACCACGCCAGCCGCTTCGAGGACGCGTCGCTGTTGATCCACCGTCGGGGGCGCCTGGTGGCCGTGCTGCCGGCCAACCGGGTGGGCGCGAAGGTGGCCAGCCATGCCGGCCTGAGCTATGGCGGCCTGATCCTGGCCGACACCCTGGGTGCACAGGCGACCTGGGACCTGCTGGCCGGGTTGCAGGCCCATTGGCGTGCCCAAGGCGTCGAAGAGTTGCTCTACAAGACCGTGCCCTCGATCTACCACCGCCTGCCCTGCGAGGACGATCGCTACGCCCTGCTGCGCTGCGGCGCCCAGCTGGTGCGGCGGGACGCGCTGTCGGTGATCGGCCCGACGCCGGCGCACTGGTTGCCGCGCCGCCGCCGCGCCATCACCCAGGCCACGCGGCAGCGGGCAGGGCTGGCCTTCAGCTCGCAGCAGGGTGCCGGCGCCGGCTGGTCGGCCTTCTGGCCGCTGCTGGCTGCCGAACTGCAGGCACGCCATGGCAGCCAACCGGTCCACGACGCCGAGGAGATCGCGCTGCTGGCGTCACGCTTCCCGGCCGAGATCGGGCTTCACACGGCGCGTCTCGGCGGGCAACTGGTCGCCGGCCTCGTCACCTTCGACACGCCGGTGGTGAGCCACCTCCAGTACATGGCCGCCAACGAGGACGGCCGGCGCTGCGCGGCGCTGGATCTGCTGCTGGAGCAGGCCATCGCCCGGGCCCAGGCGGCGGCGCGGTGGTTCGACTTCGGCCACTCGAACGAAGACCAGGGCCGGGTGCTCAACGCCGGCCTGGCGTTTTACAAGGAGAGCTTCGGCGCCAGCACGGTGGTGCATGATCACTACCTCCTGCCCTGTTGAGGCCTTGCTCACGATGGAAAGACCTGCCGTGCCCCATGTCGAAGATTGCCGCTCGGTCGAACTGCGCACCGTGTTCGACCACCGCGGCTCGATCTCCTTCGTCGAGTCGGGTGTCGATTTCAGCTTCCCGATCAAGCGCGCCTACTGGACCTACGACGTGCCCTCGCGCGCCTCGCGCGCCGGCCATGCCCACCGCGGCCTGCGCCAGCTCTACGTGGCGATCTCGGGCTCTTTCCAGGTGCACCTGGATGACGGCGTGCACCAGAGGGTGATCACGCTCAGCCAACCCAACGAAGGGCTGCTGATGGTGCCGGGCATCTGGCGCGAGCTGCACGGCTTCTCGTCCAACGCCTGCCTGCTGGTGCTGGCCTCGGAGTTGTTCGACGAGGCCGACTACATCCGCGAGCACACCGATTTCATGCGCTGGGTCCAGGCCGGGCGGCCCTGAACGCACTCTGTTGAGCGCCTCGACTCAGCCCTTCCGGGCGAGCAGGCAGATTTCGGCCGATTGCATCGGGAAGGCCCGGCCCAGCTCGATCAGGCCCTGCACGCCGCGTTCACCCAACGAGGGCAGCAGCATCGCCATCTGCGCATGGGTGAAGGGCTTGAACAAGTAGCCCTCCAGCGAGACCTCCGCCAAGCCCAGCCCCGACACCATGTCGCGCAGATCCTGCGGCCTGAACACACGCGGCTGGCCCAGCTGGCGGTTGCGCTCGCTGAGCGCCTCGGGCGCCTCGATCAGGCCCATCTGCACGGCCAGCAAGCGGTGGAAGCTGAGGGCGTTGGGCACGCTGACCAGCAGGTGCCCGCCGGGCCGGAGCCAGCGCAGGCCGGCCCGCAGCAAGGCCTCGGGCTCGGCGGTCTCGTGGATCACGCCGGAGACGATCAGCAGATCCGCCGCTGGCCCGTCGGGCCAGGCCGTGGCCAGCGCCGTGCCGGCGTGCTCGATGTAGTCGGTGGTCACCCGCAGGCGTGGCTCGCTGGCCGCGAAGGCGCGGGCGATGTCGGCATAGCGCAGCGCGGGTTCGACGACCTGCCAGTCGGTGACCCGGTTCGGCGAGGCCAGCACCTGGGCCGCCAGCAGTTCCGGCCCGCACCCCACCTCCAGCACCACGGCGGGCTGCAGGGCCCGGACCTGGGCGAGGTTGTGCTGCTGGCGCGCCAGCAGGCAGACGGTCTCGAAATCGAGGTCGGCATCGTGGCGCGCCGCATACTCGTCAGCCGCCAGCGGCTTGCCCAGGGGCGGGATGTTCATGTGCCAGCTCCGTCGATCACCGCCTCGGCCACGGTGTCGATCTGCTCCAGGCTGAGGTGTGGGCCGATCGGCAGGCTCAGCACCTCGTCGGCGAGGCGGTCGCTGGGCGTGCGCCCGGCCGGGCCGAAGGCGGCGAACGGCGGGTAGCGGTAGACGGCACGGGGGTAGTGGATCAGCGTCTCGATGCCGCGTTCCGCCAGGGCCGCCTGCAAGGCGTCGCGGCGTGTGCTGCGCACGACGAACAGATGCCAGACCGGCTCGTCGCCTTCAGGCACCTGCGGCAGCACCAGGCCTGGCACGCCTGCCAGGCGTTCGAGATAGCGCGCCGCCTGGGTCTTGCGCTGCACGTTGTGGGCGTCCAGGCGCGCCAGCCGCACGCTGAGCCAGGCGGCCTGCAGTTCGTCGAGCCGGCTGTTCACGCCCTCGCTGTCATGGGCATAGCGCGTGTGGCTGCCGTAGTTGCGGCGCGCGCGCAGGGCCTGGGCCAGGGCATCGTCGTCGGTGACCACCGCACCGGCGTCGCCGAAGGCACCGAGGTTCTTGCCAGGGTAGAAGCTGTAGCAGGCCAGGCGGCCGAAGCTGCCGATGGCCTCGCCCCGGTGGCGGGCACCGTGCGCCTGGGCCGCGTCCTCGACCATCAGCAGGCCGCGTTCGGCGCACAGCGTGCGCATCGCCGCCGGGTCCGCGGGCTGGCCGTACAGGTGCACCGGCAGCACGGCGCGCGTGGCTGGCGTGAGCGCTGCGGCCACACCGGCGGTGTCGATGCAGAAGCTGCCCTCGGCGGGCTCCACGGCGCGTGGCGTGGCGCCGCACTGGCGCACCGCCAGCCAGGTGGCGATGAAGGTGTGCGCCGGCACCAGCACCTCGTCGCCGGGGCCGATGCCGCACACCTGCAGCGCCAGGGTCAAGGCGTCCAGCCCGTTGCCCACGCCGATCGCGTGGCGCCGGCCCAGGTAGCTTGCGAACGACTTCTCGAAGGCCAGCAATTCAGGCCCGAGGATCCAGCGCCCGCTGTCCATCACGCGCCGGTAGGCGGCGTCGTAAGCGGCCTGGTCCTGGCGATAGATCGCCTGCAGGTCGAGGAAGGCAATGCCCATGTCAGCCGCTCCCATGCGAGGCGAACCAATCGAAATGCGTGAGTCCGGGGCGGTCAGCTGGCTGCATGCGGCCTGTTGCGGGCAGTCGAATTGCCAGAAGGTTGGCGCGAGCCGAGGCTGCCGGGTGACCGGCTCCGCGAATGTCCCCCGGCGCTGGCCTTCGGCCATCGCCTCCTCCTAATATTTCGCTGCGCCGGTCACCCGACATCCTCGGCAGTCCACCAGTCTTCCCCCGCGTTGCAGAACTCCGGCCGTGCCGGATCAGGACGGTGGGGTGCTCTGCGCAGCGAAATATTAGGAGGAGCCGGCAGCCGCAGGCTGACGGCGGGGGACATTCGCGGAGCAGAGTACCCCGGCGGCCTGATCGCGCTCCAACCACTGCGAAGGAGACTGTCCGCAACGGGCTGACAGACAACATTCTGGACGTGCGCCTTTTCCTCAACGCCCATCCCCATCACGCACCCACAGCAGCTCGCGGCGCGCCAGATCCAGGTCGACCGAGAACGGTGAGGTCACCACCGACACGCCGTCGAAACCGGCGATGCTGCGGGCCTGCAGCCAACGGTGGTGCTGGCCGCGCAGGAAGGACAGGTCGAAGAAGGTCGGGCCGTTGATGTCCTGCTTGAAGATCGTCAGCACCCGGGTGCCGGCGGGCGCCCACATCAGGTTGGTGAAGGCCGCTCCCGGCGGGCCGGCGATGCCGCGTGCGCTGGCGAACAGGCGCACCTGGTCGAGCAGGCTCAGGCTTTCGGCGGCAACGATCTCGAAGCCCAGCGACTCGGCCAGGTCGATCACTGTTTCGGCCTCGACCATCGGGCGGCGGGTCTCGCCGCGCCGGGCAAGGTAGATCAGGCGCTCGCCCGGCGTGGTGGCCGAGGGGTCCAGGCCGGCGGCCTGCATCAGGCGGCGGCGCAGGCCCTCCACACCGGTCGGGCTGGCGAACTCGGCCGGCGAGGCCACCCAGGCGTTGCCGAGCTTCAGGTCCTCGAAGGCCGTGTACCAGTGCACCCGGTCTTCGGCGAGGCCGATGTCGCGCAAGGAGCTGAGCATCCAGCCGGTCAGTTCGCGCGGCAGCAGCAGCCGCCGTTCGGCCAGGTGGCCGGCGGTGCGCAGGGCCTCGATGCGGGCCAGCGTCAGCACCATCCAGTGGTAGTAGTTGCGGTGGAAGGGCGCGTCCATGTTGGCCAGCACCACCAGCGGCTCGTCCACCTGGCGCCAGGTGGTGGGTTGGCGCAGCACCGCGCCGGCTGCTCCCCGGTTCAACACATTCGGGTGCGGGTAGGGGAACTCACCCATCTGCAGGTGCCAGGGGTGGGGCCGCAGGATGCCAGCGTGTTCGCCAATCAGCAGGTGCACATTGCGCACGCGCAGGTTCGGCACCGGCACCAGGCTCAGCTCGGTGGCGACGGCCGCGTGGGCTTCGCTGCGCAGGTGGCCATGGACGTCGACCACCTCGAACCGCCCGGGGCAGGGCGGGTCCTGGATCACGGCTCGTGGGCTCACGCCCTCGCGGGCCAGCCAGCCGGCCCAGTCTCGCATCGGCCACGCCTCGCAGGCAGGTTCGGCTGGGCGCTCGGCGCGCACGCGGTCGATGTCGCCCGCGGCCAGCAAGGCCTGTTCGCGCAGCGGCGCCAGCGCGCCGGCAGCGAGTGTGCCGAGGCGCTCGCTGACCTCGGTCAGGTCGGCCAGAGCCGCCTGGGGCTGTTTCATCGCCAGGTGGGCGTCGGTCTGCTGGCGGACCAAGTCCAGCCACACGGCCAGGCTGGCTGCGGCCGGTGCGCCACGCAGCAGCCGTTCGCGCCGGCCGAGGTGGCGCACCAGCGCCACCAGGTGGGCCAGCACGCCGAAACTCTGTGCGCGGCAGCGGTGGCCGTCCAGCGTGCCGAAGGCCGGGCCGACTTCGAACGGGAACACGCCGTGCCAGTGCGCCAGGTCCAGCGCACCGGCGTTGGCCATCTCCCACAGCTGGCTGGCCGTGGCGGCGGCGTCGCCGAGGGTCAGCGCGTCGATGCCGGGCAGGGCCGATTCGAAGGCAGCCAGGGCCGATTCGCAGCGGCGCGCCAACTCGTCGGTGCCCACTGGGCTGTCGTGGCGCGGGGTGACCGCCAGCACGGCGCCCAGCGGCGCCAGGGCCTCCTCGAGCGGGCCGGCGGCCTCGGTGTCGATGCGTTGCGGCCCGGCCTCGGCCAGCACGCCACGGCCGGCTTCCGGTGTGGTGCTGCGCACTGCCAGGTGGGCCAGCCGCATCTGCGACTGCGCGTCGAGGGCGTCGAGGCCCGCCAGACGTTCATAACACGTTGTGGCCAGGGCCAGGTCGCCGTCATGGAAGGCGTACTCGGCGAGCAGTTGCCAGGCGGCGGCGGTGTCAGGCAGCGCGGGGTCCAATGCCAGCAAGGGCTCGGCGAGAGCCTGCACGGTGGCACCGTCGGCCCGGGCGAGCCGGGCCCGCTCCACCTGAACGCCGGGCTGGCCTGGGAATGCCACGGCGGCGCGCTCGATCTGGCGGCGGGTCGTGGCACCCGGTCGATACAGGGCCAGCGCCTCGAGCGCACTGGCCAGGGTGGGGCCGTGGTCGGCGCTCGGTGGTTCCTCGGCCAGGATGAACTCGGCCAACTGCGCCAGCACTGGCAGCGACAGGCAGCGCACCGCGGCCGCGCCCAACGGGGCCAGCCAGCCGGTGGCGTTCAGCTGGCCTGCGTGCGCAGCGAGGCGGCTGAGCCAGTGATCGACCCGGCGCAGCTCGGCCAGATCCTCGGACCATCGCGCCACCATCGCCAGGCTGCCGGCGATGTCGGCCGTCCACGGGGCGTCGGGCGTCCATCGGGTGCCGAGGCGGTCGATCAGGTCCAGGCTGCCGGCCACGGCGTCGGGGCCACGCAGGCGGCGCAGGTGGCGCAGCAGCGCCAGGGCCAGCTCCTCGTGCACGGGATGGGCCAGGTGGTCGCCCCAGGCGGCCACGGCCTGGCGCAGGCTCGCCGCCCGCCCCAGAGCGGTTTGGGCCCGGACCCAGGCCGGCGCGAGGCCGGCGCCGATCGGGTCGACGCCGTCGGGCAGCGCACGCCACCAGCCTTCGATGGCCTCGGACAAGGCCAGCCACTGCCAGGCCGGCACCTCGGGGTGGCCCTTGACCCAGTGGTTCAGCAACAGCTGCGCCAGCGCCCGGCGGGTGGTGAGATCCGGCGCCGGCTGGGCCAGGCGCTTCTGCAGCAGCCGGTCGGCGGGCCAGGCCACGCCCTCGGTGGCGCAGCGCTCGGCCAGGGTCTTCAGCCACCCCGGTTGGTGCGAGGCGTCAGACAGTGGCAGCAGCGCCGTCACGCCCCGGCCACCCAGCGCAGCTCGCGTTCGGCCAGCGCCAGGTCGACGCTGAAGGGCGCGTTGACGACCGACATCAGGCCGTAGCCAGGCAGGTTGCGGCCCAGCAGCCAGCGGTGCTGCTGGCCGCGGATGATGGAGATGTCGACGAAGGTCGGCAGATGAACCTCTTCCTTGAAGATCGACAGCACCCGCGTGCCGGCACCGGCCCATGCCAGGTTGGTGTAGGCCGCACCCGGCGGGCCGGCGACGCCGCGCGCCTCGGCGAACAGGCGCACCTGGTCGAGCAGGCTCAGGGTTTCCGGGGACACCACCTCGAAGCCCAGCGACTCGGCGATGCCCTGGATCTGGGCCTCCTCGACCAGCGGCCGGCGGCCCTCGCCGCGGCGCGAGATGTAGAGCAAGCGGTGTGCCGCCGGCGGGGCTTCCGGGTCCAGCCCCGCGCGCTGCCACAGCGTGCGGCGCAGGCCTTCGACCAGCGCCGGGCTGGCGAACTCGATGGGCGACACCAGCAGCGCGTCGCTCAGGTGCAGTTCCTCGTCCTGGCTGTATTCCAGGCACTGCGCCGGGCTCACCCCGATGTCGGCCAGCGACGAGCGCATCCAGCCCGACAGCTCGCTCGGCAGCAACAGCTGGCGGCCGCCGTCGAGCAGGCCGCGCAGGCGCAGCCGCTCGATGCGCGCCAGGATCAGCAGCATCCAGTGGTAGTAGTTGCGGTGGTAGGTGGCGTCGAGGTTGCCCAGTACCAGCACCGGCACGTCGATCCGCTGCGGGCGCGGCGAGCAGCGCAACACCGCGCCCTGCGCGCCGCGCAGCCGCACGCGGGGGTGCTCGTAGGGATACTCGCCCATCGACAGGTGCCAGGGCTCGGGCAGCAGGATGCCGCCACGCGCGCCCAGCACCAGGTGCGAGTGCCTCACCTGCAGCGAGGCGCAATGCACCAGCGACAGGGCGGTCGGTGCCAGCCGGTGGGGGTGGCTGCGCAACTCGCCATCCGGGCCAACCGTCTCGAAACGGCCCTCGACCGGCGTGTCGATCACCAGGCCCAGGGCGGTCAGCTCCTCGGCAGCCAGCCAGGCGTACCAGCGCTGCATCGGCAGGACCTCGTGCGGCGCTTCGGTGGCCACGGCCTCGGCAGCGGCCCAGCCGCGCACCGCACGCAGCTCGCCGAGTGCCAGGCGGGCCCGCGCCTCCAGCGCACGCAGCGGCTCGCGCCCCATCAGGCCCAGCCGGCCTTGCAAGGCATGCAGTTCGGCCAGGCCGGCGCGCCCTTCGCCCAACGCGAAGCGGGCCTCCCAGCGCAGCTCGGCCAGATCCAGCGCCTGGCGCAGGCTGGCCTGGGCCGGCGCGTTGCGCAGGGCGTCCGGCCGCTCCAGCGCATGGCCGCACAGCGCCGCGACATGCGCCTGCACCGCCTGACCGAGCGCGCGGCAGCGCTCGGCGTCCACCCGTCCATAGGCCGGGCCGAGCGGGAACGGGAAGGCCTGCAGCCACTGCGTGTGGCTGGCGAAGGCACCGGCGTCGAGTTGGGCCAGCTCGCGGGCCACCTGAAGGCAGACCTGCATCGTCGTGGCCGGCATCCGCGACAGGCTGTCGCGCAAGCCCGCGGCGGCCGCACGGCCGCGCTCGACCAATGTGGCCGGGTCCAGCGCGGCGCCGTGCGCCGGCATCTCGGACCACAGCGCCGCCAAGGGGGCCAGCGGCTCGGCCAAGGGGCCCAACAGTTCGGCGGCCAAGGGCGCCTCGGGGGCCGGCGCGGCGTCGGCCGTGGGCGCGTCGCGGACGGTCAGGTGGCCCATGCGCAGGCGGTCGGCCGGCGTCAGCGCGTCGAGGGACGCGAGTTGGGTGTACAGCGCCAGTGCGCGGGCCTCGTCGCCACCATGGAACAGGGTGCCGGCCCACCAGCTCAAGGCGCCGGTGTAGCCCGGGCCCTGCGGGTCCATCGGCTCCATCAGTGCGGTGATCTCGCCCAGCTCGGCGCCTTGCGCGTGCGCGATGCGGGCACGCCCGAGGGCGATGGCCGGGTGCCTGGGCGCGACCGTGGCCGCCTGTTCGAGCAGGGCCCGGGTGCGGGTGTCCGGGGCGAACTGCGCGAGCAGGGTCAGCAGCTGGATCATCACCGGCTGGGTTTCCGCGGGCAGGCTGTCGGCGGCCAGCACGCTGCGCACCACGCGCTGCATGGCGGTCACATCCAGGCAGCGCTGGGCCAGCTTGCCGAGTTCCCGCCAGGTCGCGGGGTCGCCGCCGCGGGTCTCGGCATCGGTCAGCAGCGGGTCCAGCCAGTCGGCGGCCACGCGCAAGCCAGCAAACGAATCGGCCTCGCGTGCGAGCGCGAGGGCGGAGGTCAGCAACTGGCCGGCCCAGGCGCGCCCGGGCTGCCAGGCCGGGCGCAGCAAACGCAGCAACTCGGTGCTGGCCGGGACCAGCTCCAACTGGCGCAGCTGGCGCATCAGGGCGCCCAGCGGGGGGGCGGCGTCGGGGTCGTCCGCGCAAGCCGCAAGATCGGGCACCAGCGCGGCAAGCTCACTGTGCCGGTGCCGGGCCGCAAGGGCCCGGATCAGCGCCGGCAGCAGCCCGCTGGCCAGCCGCTCGGCGGGTGACTTGCCGTTCCAGGCCACGGCCACGGCATCGATGAAGGTGTCCAGGGCATCGTCGCCTGGGTGCTCACGCCCCTTGAGCCATTCGGCATGCAGCACATGGGCCAGCCGCGACCACGCGGCAGCGGGCGCGTCGGCCCGCTGCAGCTTGGCCTTGAGGGCGGGGCCGCCGGGCCAGGGGCGCGACAGCGCGAGGGCCAGCGACTGCACGCGCAGCACCAGTTGGGCCGGCGTGATGGGCGGGGGTGGGGACTCGGTGTTCGTCACCCCGGAAGTACACCACAAGCCCGTGGCGAGTTCGGTCGCGGAGCGGCCGTCTACGCCATGAAACCGAGGTTGCGCTGGCTCGGGTTCCACGCTGCGAGGCCAGGCAGCACATCCATCAGCTCGGTGTCGGACAGGCCGAACCACTTGCCCAGGGTGGCGGCATAGCTTTCGACGCCGATCGACGGCAACAGCGCGCCGCCGGCGAGTTGGTCGTCGCTGTTGAAGCCGCCCTTGCCGTCTGCGGAGCCGTACACCGGCAACCGACCGTACACGTCACCACCACGCACCGCGCCACCCATCACGAGCTGGTGGCCGCCCCAGCCATGGTCGGAGCCGTCGCCGTTGCCGGCCAGGCTGCGGCCGAAGTCGCTGGCGGTGAAGGTGGTGATGCGGTCGCTCACCGCCATCTGGGTGGTGACGCTGTCGAAATAGGCCAGCGCGTGCGACACCTGAGCCAGCAGGCGGGTGTGGCGCGAGGCCTGTGTGTCGTGCGTGTCGAAGCCGCTGACGCCGACGAAGAAGATCTGGCGCGACATGCCCAGCGCGCCGCGGGCGGCCACCATGCGGGCCACGGCCTGCAGCTGCTGCGCCACCGGGTTGGCCATCATCAGGCCGGTCTCGGGATCGAAGTACTGCAGCAGCGGGTCGGGCTGGTTGAGCCCCAGTCCACCGGTGCCCCAGGGGCCGTCGCCTGCGCCCGGCATGGCCGTGGCCAACAGGGCCTCGGCATCGGCCGAACGCCCCACCGTGGCGGCGTGTTCGCGTTCGAGCACGTTGTTGTTGCGGGTGCCTCGCATCAGCGCCAGCATCTTCTGCTGGGCCACCGCGGAACCGAACAGCGTGCCCTCGGGGCCGCCGATGTGGATCGCGCCGGTGGGTGCCAGCTGGTACATGCGGGCACCCTGGCCGCTGGGCCACACCGCGTTGCCGCTCAGGGCCACGCTGGTGAACATCGAGCGTGTGTTGGCCGACAGCACCAGATCGGCCATGCGGCCGCCCCAGCCTCGGGTGCCGCCCTCGGCGGTGAAGGATTGCCAGACCGACTGCTGGTCGTTGTGCGAGAACAGCTTGGGCGGCTTGGGCGCGGTGCCGGCCAGGTAGGCGGCCTTGGTGGTCGGGCCGATCAGCGGGCCGACGTTGCTGATGAACGCCAACCGGCCACCCGTGAACAGCTCGCGTGCGCCGGCCATGGCCGGGTGAATGGCCATGGTCCGGCCTTGCGAGGTCTGGGGCGTGATGGGCAGCACGCCGCCCAGTCGGGCGTGCAGCGGGGAGCGGAGGTTGCCGGAGGGCGGGGTGCCGACGCTGGCCAGCGCGATGCTGTCGGGCATCGCGGCGTTGCGGGCGGTGCCGTAGGCGGACCAGGACGCGCTGTCGGTCGCCAGCAAGGTGTTGTAGGCGTCGTTGCCGCCCACCAGGAACAGGCAGACCAGTGCCTTGTAGCCGGAGGTGCTGGCCGCGGCCGCGGGGCCCATCGCGGCCAGGCTGAGGCCCAGGCCGCCGAGCCCGGCCAGGGCCGGTTGGGTCAGGCCAAGCGCGGCGCCGCGGCGCAGCAGTTCACGGCGGGTGGGGTTCGAAAGCGGGCGGGTCATGGGTGAGCCTCGTCGATGCGCGTGGGCATCACTTTTGGACAATGAATTCGGGCGTGACCAGGGTCACCGTCACGGCGGTCAGCGCACGGTTGATCTTGGCCTTGTCGATCAGGGCCTGGCCGCCACCGTTTTTCTTCAGCGGCGGGATCACCACCGAGCTGACGGCGGCGAGCTGCTCGGCGCGCATCTCGGGCCCGACGAAGCCACCCAGCAGCTTGGAGTTGACCAGATCGACCAGGACCTCGGGCTGGTCGGCCAGCGCGATCTCGCCGCTCAGATCCACCTGCAGATCGGGCCTGGCGGCCTTGCCGTCGACACCCTTCTGGCCGACGCCGTTCATCACGACATAGCGCATGAAGTTGGCGTAGCCGGCCACGCTGGACTCGTCGGTGATCTGCATCTCCGGCAAGGTCAGGCCGAGGCTGGCGGCTTCGCCGCCGGCCGGCACGTAGCCAGGCCGGAAGAAGTTGAACACGCTGGGCGAACGCAGCGGGGTCTGAGCCAGTTGCAGGCCCGGATCGTCGGTCGACACCATGAGCACCTTGCCGCTGTCCGAGCGGGCATCGAAGGCGCGCAGGAAAGCCGTCAACCTCAGTACCGGTTCGCGGACCTTGCCGTAGGTGGGGCCGTTGGCGAACTTGGGCAGGCGGGCTTCGTTGTCCAGCAGGATGGCGCGGACCACGGCCTTGAGGTCGCCGCGCACACCGCTGCCGTTGTTGGCGAACACGCGGGCAACACGGGCCACATAGGCCGGGCTGGGCGCGCTGGTGACCAGGCGCTGGATCAGCTGGCGGCTGATGAAGGGGCCGACGTTGGGGTGCGCAAACAAGGTGTCCAGCGCGACCTTCAGGCTGGCTGCCGGGTCGGCCGTGGCCTGAACGGGAATGGTGACGCCGAGGAAACGCTTCTCGTTGGTGGCGTGGAATTGCGGGTAGCCCTGCATCGCCTTGGTCATGCGCTGCGGGTCGCGCCAGCCGTCCACGCCGTTGAAGCGCTCGTTGGAGGTGTCCGGGCCGCCCCAGGAGAAGCCGGTGAACACCTTGGACATGCCGACGATGTCGGCCGCGCCATAGGACTCCAGCGGCTTGCCATTGGCATCCACACGGACGCTGCCGTCGGTGTTGAGCTGGTGCAGGCCGATCGTGAACAGCTGCATCACCTCGCGGGCGAAGTTCTGGTCGGGCACGCGGCCGATGACCAGATCCTCCTTGCGGTTCTTCAGGTGCGACAGGTACTGGCCCATGGCCGGGTGCATGGCCACCTCCTGCAGCAGTGTGCGGAAGTTGCCGAAAGCGTTCCTGGCCAGCATGTCGTTCCAGCCGGCCACGGACTGCGCGCGCTCGTTACCCAGATCGGCCAACGAGACGACGAAGATCTGCGACAACGCGAAGACCATGCGTTGGCGCAACTGGTCGTCGGCCTGCAGGGCTTGCTGGTAGAAGGAAGAGATCACGCTGGGCGCGCCGGCTGAATCGCCCGGGCGCCTGGCCTTGGCGGCAGCGTCGTCGGCATTCCAGCGAGCCAGGTGCACGGCACGGGCCGGTTTGGCCAGTTGGTCGTCGATCCAGGTGGCGGCACCCAGCCCGGTGACACGGTTGATCTCGGCCTCGGTGGGGCCGAAGCTGGCCTGGGTCAGCAGGCGGTAGGCATCCAGGCGGGTCGTGCCTTGCGGCCTGACCGCCTGGGCGGTGGCCGTGCGTTCGGTGTCGGCCGTGGTTTCGGTGGCGGCGGGGTCGCCGGCACCGCCGCAGGCCGCCAGCCAGATCGAGGCGGCGAGGGCGCTCAGGCGGCCGGCGCGCGTCGCCGGGCCTCGCGCCGTGGCGAGGAATTGATGCATTCGATCTCTCGATTCAGTAATGCCGAAGCGCAGAACGCGCCAGCTTGAATCAAGTATCGACGGACCGAATAGGCTGTTTAGCAGGCCCCGCCGTTGAAATTGTGACCGTCTGCGCCAGTCGTGAACCTGTCAACGGAACGGGAAGTAGACCGGGATCGCCAGCAAGGCCACGGCCAGAAAGGCCACGGCCACCGGCAGGCCGGTACGCACGAAATCGCCGAAGGTGTAGCGCCCTGGCGCCATGATCATCAGGTTGGTCTGATAACCATAGGGTGTGATGAAGCTGCAGCTGGCGCCGTAGAGTACCGCCATGATGAAGGGCATGGCCGACAGGCCCAGCTGCTCTGCCACGCCGAGAGCCACCGGGAAGGCCAGCGCGGCGGCGGCGTTGTTGCTCATCAGCTCGGTCAGGATCCAGGTCACCAGCAGCAGCATGGCCAGCGCGCCGTAGGGGCCGAACTGTTCGGCGCCGCTCAACAGGCCGCCTGCCATCAGCTTGGCCACGCCGGTGTTGATCATCACCTCCGAGATGACCAGCGACGACGCGATGATCATGATCAGTTCCCACGGCACGTTGCGCCGCAGGTCGGCGACCTTGGCGAGGCCAGAGAACAGGAACAGGGCCAGCAGCAGCAACATGCCCTTGAGGAAATCGAACACGCCGAACGCCGACAGGCCGATCACGGCGATGAAGCCGATCATCGAGAGCCAGCCCTTGCGAGGGTTTACAAACTTTTGCACCTCGCGTCGCCGCACGATGACGAAGTTGCGACCCAGGTTGTTGCGCTTGTCGAAGTCCTGGCCAACGGCCAGCACCAAGGCATCGCCGACCTCGAGCCGCGTGTTGCCGATCGAGCCACCCAGACGCTCGCTGCCCCGGCGAACGGCGATCACCGCGGCGTCGAAGTTGGAGCGGAAGTCCACCTCGCGGATGGTCCGGCGGGCCAACATCGAGCCGGCCGCGACCACGACCTCGATCAGGTTGTCCAGTGGCAGGTCGTCGTGGTGGCCGTGGGTCTTCAGGCCGTTGAACTGCGCGAGCAGGTCGACCCGGGTGACGTCGCCGGTGAACACCAGCAGATCACCGGCCTGGATGAAGCGGTCGGGGTCGACCGGAGCGATCAGGTGCTCGCTGCGCACGATCTCGGTCAGGAACAGATGACCCAGGTTGCGCAGGCCGGCCTCCTCGACGGTCTTGCCGATCAGCGGAGAACCGGCGAGCACCTCGGCCTCGAGAAAATAGTCGCTCGGCGTGTCCTCGGCAGGGGGCTGTGCCTTGAGCAGGCGCGGGTAGAGCACGACCATCACCGCACCACACGCCACGACGATCAGGATGCCGACCGGGAACAGATCGAACAATTTCAGTTCAGGCAGCTGGCGGCCCACCATCAGGCTGTTGACCAGCAGGTTGGTGCTGGTGCCCACGAGGGTCAGGATGCCGCCCAGCGAAGCAGCGAAGCACATCGGCATCAGCAAGCGTGACGCGCTGTGCTCCCGGTTGCCCTTCAGCGGGCCCAGCAAGGATGCGACGACCGCCGTGTTGTTCAGGAACGCTGAGTACAGCGCGGTCGCACCGTACAACTTGACCAACGCCCAACGGTAGGGCCCGCGCACCAAGCCGTTGGCCAGCAGCTCCAGCATGCGCGACTTGTCCAGCACGATGGTCAGCAGCAGCAGCACGACCACCGTGACCAGCCCGTTGTTGGTGAACTGCTTCAGCGCGTTGGGCAGGCTGATGTAGTCCAGCATCACGTACAGGAGGGCCACGATGGCGAACAGCACGCCAGGTGACTTCTTGTCTCTCACAAGTTCCACGATCAGCCAGGTCAGGCTGACGAAGACGATGATCTGGGCAATGGTCATGGCAAGGCTCCGCCCACCGTGCGCCTGTCAGGGCGCACCATGGGTTCCGGGACGCAGAAGGATCAGTCGATCAGGCCCAGCTGCTTCATCCGCGAGATCACCGCGTCGGCGGCCTGCTCGGGGTTCAGCAGCGTGGTGTCGACGCGCAGTTCCGGCGCCTCCGGGGCCTCGTACGGGCTGGTGATGCCGGTGAAGTTGGCGATCTCGCCGCGGCGGGCCTTCTTGTACAGACCCTTGACGTCGCGGTCTTCGGCCACGTTCAGCGGCGTGTCGACGTGCACCTCGATGAACTCGCCCGCACCCAGCAGGCTGCGTGCCATCGCTCGCTCCGAGCGGAACGGCGAGATGAAGGCGGTGATCACGATCAGGCCGGCATCGACCATCAGGCGCGAGACCTCGGCCACGCGGCGGATGTTCTCCACCCGGTCGGCCTCGGTGAAGCCCAGGTCCTTGTTCAGGCCATGGCGGATGTTGTCGCCGTCCAGCAGGTAGGTGTGGCGGCCCATCGCGTGGAGCTTCTTCTCGACCAGGTTGGCGATGGTCGACTTGCCGGCACCCGACAGGCCGGTGAACCACAGCACGCCAGGGCGCTGACCCTTGGCGGTGGCGCGGGCGGCCTTGTCCACGTCCACATGCTGCATGTGGATGTTGTGCGAGCGGCGCAGCGCGAAGTGCAACATGCCCGCGCCAACCGTGTTGTTGGTCAGCCGGTTGATCAGGATGAAGCCGCCGGTGTCGCGGTTGACCGTGTACGGGTCGAAGGCGATCGGGCGGTCCAGCGCCAGGTTGACGACGCCGATTTCATTGAGGCCCAGCTGCTTGGCGGCCAGGTGCTCCATGGTGTTGACGTTGACCTTGTACTTCGGCTCGGTGATCGAGGCGGTCACGGTCTGGGTGCCGATCTTCATCAGGAACGAGCGGCCCGGCATCATCGGCTCGTCGTGCATCCAGACGAGCGCGGCTTCGAACTGGTCGGCCACTTCGGCCGGCGAGTCGACGCCCGAAATCACGTCGCCGCGCGAGATGTCGATCTCGTCTTCCAGCGTCAGGGTCACCGACTGGCCGGCCACCGCCAGCGGCAGGTCGCCATTGAGCGTGACGATGCGCGCCACCTTGCTCTCGCGGCCCGACGGCTGGGCGCGGATCTTGTCGCCCGGCTTGACCATGCCGGCGGTGATCACGCCGCAGAAGCCGCGGAAGTCGAGGTTCGGGCGGTTGACCCACTGCACCGGCAGGCGGAAGGCTTCCTTCTGCAGGCGTTCTTCGTCGACTTCGCAGGTTTCCAGGAAGCCCATCAGCGTGGGGCCGTGGTACCAGGGCGTCTTCTCGCTGGCCACCAGCATGTTGTCGCCCTTCAGGCCGGACAACGGGATGCTGGTGACGTCGTTCAGGCCGATCTGCTTGGCGAACTCGCGGTACTCCTCGTTGATCTGGTCGAAGACCTTCTGCGAGTAGTCGACCAGGTCCATCTTGTTGATGGCCAGCACGACCTTGCGCACGCCGATCAGGCTCACGAGATAGCTGTGGCGGCGGGTTTGCGTGAGCACGCCCTTGCGCGCGTCGATCAGCACCACCGCCACGTCGGCGGTCGAGGCGCCGGTGATCATGTTGCGGGTGTACTGCTCGTGGCCCGGGGTGTCGGCGACGATGAACTTGCGGCGATCGGTCGAGAAGAAGCGGTAGGCCACGTCGATCGTGATGCCCTGCTCGCGCTCGGCGGCCAGGCCGTCGACGAGCAGCGCGAAGTCGATGTCACCGCCCTGGGTGCCCCACTTCTTGGAGTCGTTCTCGATGGCGGCGAGCTGGTCCTCGAAGAGCATCTTCGATTCATACAGCAGGCGGCCAATGACGGTGGACTTGCCGTCGTCGACCGAGCCGCAGGTGATGAAGCGCAGCAGGCTCTTCTTCTCGTGCTGCTTCAGGTACTTTTCGATGTCGGTGGAGATCAGGTCCGATTGGTGGGCCATGACAGTTCCTTAAATGTGCGGTGTGTCTTCAACCAAGTGGCGTGCGCGGATCCGGCTCCGCCGGTCCGCTGCGCGAGCCCCCTCGGGGGGCAGCGACCGGCAGGGAGCGTGGGGGCCTAGAAATACCCTTCTTGTTTCTTCTTCTCCATCGAGGCCGCAGCGTCGTGGTCGATCATGCGGCCCTGGCGCTCGGAGGTCTTGGTCAGCAGCATCTCCTGGATGATCGAGGGCAGCGTATCGGCCTCGGACTCGACAGCGCCCGACAGCGGGTAGCAGCCCAGGGTGCGGAAGCGCACGCTCTTCATCATCGGCACCTCGCCATCGCGCAGCGGCATGCGGTCGTCGTCGACCATGATCAGCGTGCCGTCACGGTCCACCACCGGGCGCTTGGCCGCGAAGTACAGCGGCACGATGGGCACGTTCTCCAGGTAGATGTACTGCCAGATGTCGAGCTCGGTCCAGTTCGAGATCGGGAAGCAACGGATCGACTCGCCCTTCTGCTTGCGGCCGTTGTACAGGCGCCAGAGCTCGGGGCGCTGGTTCTTCGGGTCCCAGCGGTGCTGGGCCGAGCGGAACGAGAAGATGCGCTCCTTGGCGCGACTCTTTTCCTCGTCGCGGCGTGCACCGCCGAAGGCGACGTCGAAGTTGTACTTGTCCAGCGCCTGCTTCAAGCCCTGCGTCTTCCACATGTCGGTGTGGATCTGCGAGCCGTGGGTGAAAGGGTTGATGCCCAGTTCCATCGCCTCGGGGTTGTGGTGGACCAGCAGATCCATGCCCAGTTCCTTGGCCATGCGGTCGCGCATCTCGTACATCGCGCGGAACTTCCAGGTGGTGTCCACGTGCAGCAGCGGGAAGGGCGGCGGCGAGGGAAAGAAAGCCTTCTTGGCCAGGTGCAGCATGACAGCCGAGTCCTTGCCGATCGAGTACAGCATGACGGGGTTGTCGGCTTCGGCGACGACCTCGCGCATGATGTGAATGCTCTCGGCCTCCAGGCGCTGCAGGTGGGTCAGGTTCATGGGTGTGGCGTCCGTTGAATCAGGCGGATGGGAGTGAAAGGGGGCCGAGCGTTCGGCGGTCGGCGCGATGATCGCAGCCGCTGCGGGTTTCTCCGCTGTCGGCTCGGGGGAAAGCGTGATGGATGTGGGCGGCGGCGCAATTTCCGCGCCAGGCGCTGGGGTGAACTCGTCGAGCGATCTGGCCACGGCGTCGTTCTGCAGCGTTTCTGCCGGCCTTCTCGCTCGGGGTGCCACCGGGCACGGCAGCAGTTGCAGATCCGTCTGGCCGACCAGCCAGTGTTGAACAGCCGGTACCCGCCGGAAATCCGGCCCATGCAGGAAGACCCGCCAGGGCCCGGGCGCACTGCGCAGCAGCCGTTGCAGGAAGTCGAGATGGCTGTCGGCGGTCGCCAGCGAAGGCACCGGCAGCCAGGCCAGGCTGCCCCGTGGGCTCGAGGCGACCAGCAACCCGCCCGGCGAAGGCACGCCCGGATGCGACAGGCTGCCCGCCCAGGCGACGTGGCTGCCGCCATCGCGTGCTGCTTGCACGGCCGGCGCCCAGTGCTCTGCCACCCAGGCGGCTGCAGCGGGCGCCGTCTGCCCGCGCAGCGGCGCCAGGGCCAGCCCCCACCGTTCCAGCAGGCGCGAGATGGCACGGGGTTCCAAGAGCACGCCGAAGTGCCGCTGCGCCAGTTGGCGCAAGGCATCGCCGGTCCACCAGGGGTCGGTGAGGCCCCAGCGCTCCGGCGGCCCGGCCAGGGCGGCCTGGCGCAGGGCTTGCTCCTGTTCGGGCGTCAGCACCCGCCCACCGCCCCGCGGCCGGCCCCGGGGCGCTACGTCGATCGCCGCCCAGCCGCCCGCCTCGAAGGCTTGCGCGGACCGGATGATCGTCGGGACGCTCAGACCGGTTGCCTCCCTGATCTGCGTCAGGCTCAGCCCGTCGATGCGCAGCTGAACCGCCCGCCGACGGCGGGCATTCAGCGCAGCGATATCGAGGGAAGAGCGAGTCACAAATCACGGTCAGAAAATGTTTTAGGGGGTTTGATTGTGGCACGGTGCGGGCACAATGGCGTATCCCTCATATCGAAATGTGATTTATGACCTCAACTTTTGCCGACGCTGGTTTGATGCTGGAACGCCTGACGCCGCTGATCCGCGACGCAGGCCGGGTCATCATGGACATCTACGCGACCGACTTCGATGTCACCCAGAAGGGCGACGATTCGCCGGTGACCCAGGCCGACCAGAAGGCCGAGGCGGTCATCCTGGCGGGCCTGGCGCAGGTTGCTCCGGGCATCCCCGTGGTGGCCGAAGAGGCCGTGGCGGCAGGTCATATTCCCGACGTGAGTGATCGCTTCTTTCTGGTGGATCCGCTCGACGGCACCAAGGAGTTCATCAGCCGCAACGGTGAGTTCACCGTCAACATCGCGCTGATCGAGCACGGCCGGCCGGTGTTGGGCCTGGTTTACGCCCCAGCCATCGGCCGCCTGTTCACCGGCGCGGCCGGCCTGGGCGCCTGGCTGGAGGAAGATGGCCAGGCCAAGCGCGAGATCCGCTGCCGAGCCGTCCCGGCCGATGGCCTGACGGTGGTCGCCAGCCGCTCGCACGGTGACGAGACCGCGCTCGATGCCTTCCTGAACGGCCGCAAGGTCGCTTCGCGCACCAACGCCGGCTCGTCGTTGAAGCTGTGTCTGGTGGCAGCGGGCGAAGCCGACATCTATCCGCGCCTGGGTCGGACCATGGAGTGGGACATTGCTGCCGGCGATGCCGTGCTGCGGGCCGCCGGCGGCCGCGTGACCGTGGTGGCCGATGGTGCGGATCTGCGTTACGGCAAACCCGGCTTCGACAACCCGCACTTCGCCGCCAGCGGGCTCTGAGCTTCCGCGCCGCGACCGTGGTCGCCACGCCCCTGTCTGATCCGCTGGCCGGGTGCACCGGCGCGGTCTTGCATGGGCCCGGCGTGGCAGCGGTGGCCACGCTGCCGGCCTTGCTGCCGGGGTTGCGCCTGCTGCGCCCGCGCGATGCCGCCGATTCGCCAGCCGATGTGGTGCTGGCCTGGGGCCGCAAGCCCAGCGCGCAACGCGCCGAGGCCTGGGCCCGCTCGCAGGGCCTGCCGATGCGGTGGCTGGAAGATGGGTTCCTGCGTTCGGTGGGCCTGGGGCCGGACGAGCCGCCGTTGTCCATCGTCGTCGACGACCAGGGCATCTACTACGACGCCTCGGCGCCGTCGCGCCTGGAGAGCCTGGTGGTGGCCGGGGTGGACGCCGCCGGCCAGGGCCGCGCCGACGCCCTGGTGGGCCGCTGGCGTTCGGCGCGTGCTTCCAAGTACAACCAGGCGCGCGAAACGCCGGGGCTGGTACACGACGGCGATGTGCTGGTGGTGGACCAGACCTTTGGCGACGCCTCGATCGCCTTTGGCGCTGCCAGCCCGGCCAGCTTCACCCGCATGCTGGAAGCCGCGCTGGACGAGCACCCCGGTGCCCGTATCCTGCTCAAGGTTCACCCGGACGTGCTGGCCGGGCGCAAGCGCGGCCACTTCGCCGCGCTGCCACCCGGCGCCGCGGCGCGGGTGCTCATGGTGGCCAGCCCGGCCCACCCGCCCGGGCTGCTGGAGCGTGCAGCGGCCGTCTACACCGTGACCTCCCAGATGGGCTTCGAGGCCTTGTTGTGGGGCCGGCCGGTGCGCTGCTTCGGCATGCCCTTCTACGCCGGCTGGGGGCTGAGCCAGGACGAGCTGGCCGCACCGGCGCGCCGGGTGGCGTCGACGCTGACCAGCCTGGTCCACGCCGCGTTGATCGGCTATCCGCGCTACATCGACCCAGAGGCCCGCGTACGCTGCGAGGTCGAGCAATTGCTCGATTGGGTCGGCCTGCAGCGGCGCCAGCGCGAGCGGTTTCCGGCGCGCATGGTGGCGGTCGGCTTCTCGCGCTGGAAGCGGCCCATTGCCCGGGCCTTCTTCGCCGGCAGCGAGCTGCGGTTCCAGGGGCCGCGCCAACCCGTGCCAGACGGCGCCGGCCTGGTGCTGTGGGGGCGCCGGCCGGTGCCTGCGGGTGCACAGGGCCTGGCCGCCGAGCGCCTGGTGCGCCTGGAGGACGGCTTTCTGCGTTCGGTCGGCCTCGGTGCCGATCTGGTGCGGCCCCTGTCCTGGGTGATGGAGCGGCGCGGCATGTACTACGACGCGACGGGCCCGTCCGATCTGGAGGTGCTGTTGTCAGTGGCCGACTTCTCCGAGGCCGACCTGATGCGCGCCCGGGCCTTGCGCGAAAGGATCCTGGCGCTCGGCCTGACCAAGTACAACGTCGGCCACCAGGCTTGGCGCCGTCCGGAGACGACCCCCCATGTGGTGCTGGTGGTCGGGCAGGTCGAGGGCGATGCGTCCATCAAGCTCGGCGCGCCCGACATCCGCACGAACATGGGCTTACTGCGCGCTGTTCGTGCATGGCGCCCCGATTCGTACCTGGTCTACAAGCCGCACCCCGACGTGGTGGCCCAGCTCCGCGAGGCTGGGCAGGGGGAGGGCGGGGCCCTGCGCTGGTGCGACGAGATCGTCATCGATGCGCCCATGGATCAGGTTCTTCGGGATGTTGACGAAGTGCATGTACTCACTTCACTGGCGGGTTTCGAGGCGTTGCTGCGCAGCCGGCCGGTGGTGACATGGGGCCAGCCGTTCTATGCGGGTTGGGGGCTGACGGATGACCGGGTCCCGCTGGCACGTCGGCAGCGGCGTTTGTCGCTCGACGAATTGGTGGCGGGTGTACTCTTGCACTATCCGACCTATGTCAGTCGGGTGACTGGGCACTTCACCACGCCGGAAAGAGCCCTCACCGAGTTGCAGGCCTGGCGTCGCGAAGACGCCACCGGCCCCACCGTCTCCCTGGCGCGTCGCACCTGGCGCTGGGCGTTGCGATGGGGCGTCCAGCTGCGGCGTCGGCTCACCGGAGAGGCCGCCTGATTCGCCCAGAGAGACCACAATTGTCTCAAGGGTTAGCTCCAGGCGCCGATTCCATCAACAACCGTCAACTCCGGGGCAAGAGCCACCTATTCGTGGGATCGTTCACGGGAGGTACACCGCATAGAGTGTCACAGTGACGCATCACACTGGAACGATGCGTCACAAGGCGGGAACGCAGGTTGCTTAGACAAGTGGCCTACCGCGGAGTCCCGAGGCTTGTTGCCAAGAGATGTGACAGGTTGCAAGTCAGAAATTACCAAACCCATGATTCCCACCTCCCTCGATCGACTCCTTTGCCAGCGTCGCACGCTGATGCTGCAAGGGCCGATGGGGCCGTTCTTCCAGCGGCTCGCGGGAACCCTGCGCGCCCATGGCCAGCAGGTGTGGAAGGTCAATTTCAACGCGGGCGACGATTGGTTCTTCGACGACGAGCAGGTGATCCGCTTCCAGGATCCGCTGGAGCAGTGGCCCGCCCGACTGCGGCGCCTGGTCACTGAATTGCGAATCGATGCACTGGTTTTGTTCGGTCAGTCGCGCCACATGCACCAGGCGGCGATCCGCGAGGCCAAATCGCTCGACGTGCAGGTGTTCGTGTTCGAGGAGGGCTATGTCCGCCCCGATTACGTCACGCTGGAGGTGGGGGGGGTCAATGCCGAGTCCCCACTGCCGCGTGACCCTGCCTTCTACCGCGATCTGAACGCCGAACCCCTGCCTGCACCGCAGCCCACCGGCCAGCGTTTCGGCGCGGTGGCCGCCGCCGCCATCACCTACTCGCTGGCGCGCAGCTTCGGCCACCACCGCTACCCGCACTACCGCCACCACCGCTCGATCGCACCGATCAAGCAGGGCCTCAAGTGGGCCAACGGGGCTTGGCGCAAGTGGTGGTACCGGTTGACCGAAAGCCGCATGCAGGACTTCCTCGGTGCACCGGCGCAGCACAAGCGCTTCTTCCTGGTGCCGCTGCAGGTCTACAACGACAGCCAGATTCGCCGCCATTCGCCCTACAAGGATGTGCCTGCGTTCATCCGAGAGGTGATGGCGTCGTTTGCCCAGCACGCCGAGACCGACAAGCTGCTGGTCTTCAAGCACCACCCGCTGGACCGGCCGTACAACGACTACACCGGCCTGATCGCCCGGGCGGCGCGCTCGTTGGGCATCGCGGACCGGGTGCACTACATCCACGACCAGCACCTGCCGACCTTGCTCAAGCATGCCGCCGGCGTGGTCACGGTCAACAGCACCACCGGTCTGCAGTCCCTCTACCACGGCACCCCGGTGATCCCGCTGGGCGAGTGCATGTATGCGATCGAGGGCCTGGTCCATCCCGGCCCGCTGGAATCCTTCTGGCGCAACCCGGGCCCGGTGGACGCCGAGTTGTTCCACAACTTCCGCACCTATCTCGTGCGTGAATCCCAGCTCAACGCCAGCTTCTACGGCGCTGCGCCGGGGTTGCCGTCGATCACCGAGACCAAGCGCCGCCGCGCTTCGTCGCTGGACAGCCCGAGCGCGTTGCCCCAAGCGGCCAACTGGTCGGCCCCCACGCGCCCCACGTTGAAGTAAGCCGCCTGCGGGTGGGCCAGGTAGAAGCCGCTGACACTCGCGGCCGGCGTCATGGCCAGGCTCTCCGTCAGCGCCATGCCGATCTCGTCGCAGCCCAGCACCCGGAACATCTCGGCCTTGACGCCATGGTCCGGGCAGGCCGGGTAGCCCGGCGCCGGTCGGATGCCGCGGTACTTCTCGGCGATCAGTTCCTCGGGTGTCAGCTTCTCGTCCGCGGCGTAGCCCCACAACTCGGTGCGCACCCGCTGGTGCAGCCGCTCCGCAAAGGCCTCGGCCAGCCGATCGGCCAGCGCCTTGAGCATGATGGCGTTGTAGTCGTCGTGGGCGGCCTCGAACTGCGCCGCCTTGCTGTCGGCGCCGACACCGGCGGTGACGGCGAACAGGCCGATGTAGTCCGGCTGCGTGCCCTTGGGCGCGATGTAGTCGGCCAGTGAGCGGTTCGGCCGCTGGATCTTCTCGCCCTGCGGGCCGTCGACCACCGGCCGCACGCTCTGCATGCGCAGCGGCGCCCAGCGCAGCAGCACCTGGCTGCGCGACTCGTCCGCGTAGACCTCGATCACGTCGTCGTCCACCGTGTTGGCCGGGTACAGGCCCATCACGCCGTGCGCCTGCAGCCAGCGGCCCTCGATGATCTTCTTCAGCAGCGCCTGGCCGTCGGCCAGCACCTTGCGGGCCGAGTCGCCGACCACGGCGTCCTGCAGGATGGCCGGGTACGGGCCGGCCAGGTCCCAGGTCTGGAAGAAGGGCGCCCAGTCGATGCTGGCGGCCAGCTCGGCCAGGTCGTACTGGCGGAACAGGCGGCGGCCGAGGAAGCGCGGCTTCACCGGGGCGACCGACCAGTCGAGCGGGGTCTTGTTGGCGCGGGCCTCGGCCAGCGTGACCAGCGGCGTGGCCTTCTTGCCGGCGTGCAGCGTGCGCACGCGGTCGTAGTCGGCCTTCAGCTCGTCGATGTAGGCTGCGGCGCGGTCGTCGGACAGCAGCTCCGAGCACACGCCCACCGCGCGCGAGGCGTCCGGCACATAGACCACCGGGCCCTCGTAGTGGGGCGAGATCTTCACCGCGGTGTGCACGCGGCTGGTGGTGGCGCCGCCGATCAGCAGCGGCAGTTTCTTCTCGCGGAACCAGGGGTCGCGCTGCATTTCCGCCGCCACGTGCTGCATCTCCTCCAGGCTGGGCGTGATCAGGCCGGACAGGCCGATCAGGTCCGCGCCTTCGGTGCGCGCCTTTTCGAGGATGTCCTGGCAGGGCACCATCACCCCCATGTTGACGAC
>JADMKA010000232.1:0-19033 GCA_018780145.1 Vitreoscilla sp.
TGGCCCTGGCCAAGGGCTACCGCGGCCGCCGCAAGAACGTCTTCCGCATCGCCAAGCAGGCGGTGATGAAGGCCGGCCAGTACGCCTACCGTGATCGCCGCACCAAGAAGCGCGTCTTCCGCCAGCTGTGGATCGCCCGTATCAATGCCGCCTCGCGCGGCCTGGGCCTGACCTACAGCAAGTTCATGGCTGGCCTGAAGAAGGCCTCCATCGACATCGACCGCAAGGTCCTGTCGGACATGGCGATCCACGATCCGGCAGCTTTTGCCAGCATCGTCGACAAGGTGAAGGCCCAGTTGAGCTGATCTCCTCCAGGGCCCGAGGCGCTGTGCGCAACGGGCCCGACAGGCACTCGAAGGCCGTCACCCTGTGGTGCGGCCTTTTTTCATTTTCGTTTTGCATCGACCGATGAACGATCTGGATTCCCTGGTCGGCAGCGCGCAGGCAGATTTCGCCGCCGCCGCCACCCCCGCCGAGCTCGAGAATGCCAAGGCGCGCTTCCTGGGCAAGTCCGGCCGCGTGACCGACCTGCTCAAGGGCCTGGCGGCGCTGTCTCCCGAGGAGAAGAAGGCCCGCGGCGCCGAGATCAACCAGACCAAGCAACGGGTCGAAGCCTTGCTCACGGAGCGTCGCCAGGCCCTCGCCGAGGCCGACCTGCAGGCCCAGCTCAAGGCCGAGGCGCTGGACGTCACCTTGCCGGGTCGCCAAAAAGGGACCGGCGGCCTGCACCCGGTCTCGCGCTCGATCGAGCGCATCGAGGCCATCTTCGGCTCCATGGGTTTCGACGTCGCCGACGGCCCCGAGATCGAGGAAGACTGGTTCAACTTCACCGCGCTGAACACGCCGGCCGACCACCCCGCGCGCTCGATGCACGACACCTTCTACGTCGACACCAAGGCGCCGGACGGCAGCGGCCAGTTGCTGCGCACCCACACCAGCCCGATGCAGGTGCGCTATGCGGTCAAGCACGTGAAGGCGCACCGCGCCGCCATCGATGCCGGCCAGGCCATGCCCGAGATCCGCGTCATTGCGCCCGGGCGCACCTACCGCGTCGACAGCGACGCCACCCACTCGCCGATGTTTCACCAGTGCGAAGGCCTGTGGATCGGCGAGAACGTCAGCTTCAAGGACCTGAAGTCGGTCTTCAGCGATTTCTTCCGCACCTTCTTCGAGACGGATGACCTGGCGATCCGTTTCCGGCCGTCGTTCTTCCCGTTCACCGAGCCGTCGGCCGAGGTCGACATCGCCTTCTCCAGCGGCCCGCTGAAGGGGCGCTGGTTGGAGGTGGCCGGCTCCGGCCAGGTGCACCCGAACGTGGTGCGCAACTTCGGTCTCGACCCCGAGCGCTACATCGGCTTCGCCTTCGGCATGGGGCCGGACCGCCTGACCATGTTGCGCTACGGCGTGAACGACCTGCGTCTGTTCTTCGACGGTGACCTGCGCTTCCTCTCGCAGTTCCACTGAGCCCAGCCCCGTCAGAACACCGAAGACAACGACCCACCATGCAATTTCCTGAATCCTGGTTGCGCGAGTTCTGCAACCCGCCCCTGTCCACCGCCGAGCTGGCCGACCTGCTGACCATGGCTGGCATGGAGGTCGAAGAGCTGCGCCCCGTGGCGCCGCCATTCGCCGGCATCGTGGTGGCCGAGATCGTCGAGGCCGAGCAGCACCCGAACGCCGACCGCCTGCGCGTCTGCCGTGTCGACGCGGGGCCGCACAGCAAGGACGGCCCGCTGCAGATCGTCTGCGGCGCGCCAAACGCGCGCGTGGGCATCAAGGTGCCATTGGCGCTGGTGGGCGCTTCATTGCCTGCGGGCGACGACGGTCAGGCCTTCGAGATCAAGGTGGGCAAGCTGCGCGGTGTCGAGAGCTTCGGCATGCTGTGCTCGGCGCGCGAGCTGAAGCTGTCCGAGGACCATGGCGGCTTGCTCGAACTGGCGGCCGATGCGCCGCTGGGCCAAGACATCCGATCTCACTTGTCGCTCGACGACACGCTGTTCACCCTCAAGCTCACGCCCAATCTGGCACATGGCCTGAGCGTGTACGGCGTGGCCCGCGAGGTCTCGGCGCTGACCGGCGCCCCGCTGAAGCCGGCCTCCTTCGAACCCGTGGCCCCGGGCCACGACCAGCGCCTGCCGGTGGTGGTGGAGGCCGGTGATCTGTGCGGGCGCTTCTCGGGCCGGATCGTGCGCGGCGTGAACCCGAAGGCCGTCACGCCGGCATGGATGGTCGAACGCCTGGCGCGATGCGGCCAGCGCAGCGTCTCGCCGCTGGTCGACATCTCGAACTACGTGATGTTCGAGTTCGGCCGGCCATCGCACATCTTCGACCTCGACAAGATCCACGGCGGCCTCACCGTGCGCTGGGCGCGCGAGGGTGAAAGCCTGAAACTGCTCAACGGCAACACCATCGCGCTCGACGCGCAGGTGGGCGTGATCGCCGACGAAGCCCATGTGGAGTCGCTGGCCGGCATCATGGGCGGCGACTCGACAGCCGTTTCCGACGACACCGCCAACATCTACATCGAGGCCGCCTTCTGGTGGCCCCAGGCGGTGGCTGGCCGGTCGCGCCGCTTCGCGTTCTCCACCGACGCGGGCCACCGTTTCGAGCGGGGTGTCGACCCCTCCATGACAGTCGAGCACATCGAGCACATCACGCGGCTGGTACTCGACATCTGCGGCGGCCAGGCCGGGCCAATGACCGATTGGCAAGGCCGCCTGCCCGAGGCCAAACCGGTGACCCTGCGGGTGGCCCGCGCCGCCAAGGTGATCGGCATGCCGGTCACGCAGGCTGATTGCGCCGGCGTCATGCAGCGGCTGGGCCTGCCGTTCAGCGAAGGCGAGGGCACGGTCACCGTCACGCCGCCGAGCTGGCGCTTCGACCTCACCATCGAGGAGGACCTGATCGAGGAGGTCGCCCGAGTGATCGGCTACGAGCGCCTGCCAGCCACGCCGCCGCTGGCACCGGTCACCGCGCGCGTGCGTGTCGAGTCGGAGCGCGGGGCCCATGCGGTGCGCCACGCCCTGGCCGATCTCGGCTACCAGGAAACCATCAACTTCAGCTTCGTCGAGGCGCGCTGGGAACATGAGCTGGCCGGCAACGCCGATCCCATCCAGGTGCTGAACCCGATCGCCGCCCCGTTGGCCGTGATGCGCTCCAGCCTGTTGGGCGGCCTGGTCAACGTGCTGCGCTACAACCTGGCCCGCAAGGCCACCCGGGCGCGCGTGTTCGAAGTGGGCCGCGTGTTCTGGCGCGATGCCGGCGTGGCCTCGGGAGACGACAGCGTGCACGGCGTGTCGCAGCCGATGCGGGTGTCCGGCCTGGCCTATGGCCCGGCAGCGCCGCTTCAGTGGGGCGTGCCGGACCGGGCGGTGGACTTTTTCGACCTGAAGGGCGACATCGAGTCGTTGTTGGCACCGCGGGTGGCGCGTTTCGTTCCAGCCGAGCACCCGGCGATGCACCCCGGGCGCTGCGCCGCGGTGGCGGTCGACGGTGCCATCATCGGCCACCTGGGCGAGTTGCACCCGAAGTGGCGCCAGGCCTACGAGCTGCCCCATGCGCCGGTGGTCTTCGAGTTGGATCTGGCGGCCGTGCAGCGGCGTGGGGTGCCCCAGGCTCAGCCGGTGCCACGGCAGCAGTCGGTCCTGCGCGACGTCGCCTTGGTCGTCGCTGACCAGGTCGGCCACGATGCGCTGATCGCCACGCTGCGCGACGATGCGGCAGGCCTGGTGCGTGCCGCCACGCTGTTCGACATCTACCAACCCGCCGCGCCGACAGCGGACATCCCCGCCGGCCACCGAAGCCTGGCTGTCCGCATGGAACTGCTGGACGATGAAACCACGTTGACCGACGACCGCATCGACGCCGCCGTGGCCCAGGCCCTGGCCCGCGCCAAGGCCGCCCACGGCGCTCGCCTGCGAGCCTGACACCGCCCACCTCACACCGCCACCCACCCGCCACGCGCATGCCGCCCGACTCGCCCCCCGATCCCGCTGACAAGCCCTTGCCGATGGACCGTGTCATCCTTCCGTCGCTCGAGACCCCCACGCTGACCAAGGCCGAATTGGCCGAGTTGCTGTTCGAGCGCCTGGGCCTGAACAAGCGCGAGTCCAAGGACATGGTCGAGGCCTTCTTCGAGATCGTCAACCAGGCGCTCGTCGAGGGCACCGACGTGAAGCTCTCCGGCTTCGGCAACTTCGCGATCCGCCGCAAGGCGCCGCGCCCGGGCCGCAACCCGCGCACCGGCGAGCCCATTCCCATCAAGGCACGCAACGTGGTGACATTTCACGCCAGTCACAAGTTGAAAGCCATTGTTCAAGGCGACATCCCGCCCGCGGAAGAGTTCGAGTAAAGTCTCCGGACTCTGCCGAAGCGCGTTGATTTCGCAAGCTGAATTCCATGGACACTGGCCCCAACCGGCTGCCGGCCATCCCGGCCAAGCGCTACTTCACCATCGGTGAGGTGAGCGAGCTGTGCGGCGTCAAGCCCTATGTGCTGCGCTACTGGGAGCAGGAGTTCACCCAGCTCAAGCCGATGAAGCGGCGCGGCAACCGGCGCTACTACCAGCACCACGAGGTGCTGCTGATTCGCCGCATCCGTGACCTGCTGTACGACCAGGGTTTCACCATTAGCGGCGCGCGCAATCGCCTGGCCGACAGCGGTGCCGAGGAGTCGCTCGTCGAGGCTGCGGCGAAATCAGATCTCGCCGCGGTGGCTCAGCTGCCCGCTTCACCGTCTGGAGCGATGGCGGCGCTCAGCTCGGTCGGCACCGCCGAGTTGCGCATGCCGGTCCTGCCCCTGAACCCGACGCCCGATCAGGTGCGTGACGAGTTGCTCGCCATCCGAGACCTGCTGTCGATCTGAGGGCCTGCAAAGCCACGCTATAATGCGAGCTTCGTCGGGGTGTAGCGCAGCCTGGTAGCGCACTTGCATGGGGTGCAAGGGGTCGCGAGTTCGAATCCCGCCACCCCGACCAATGAAATCAAAGGGTTAGCTCTCACAAGGAGCTAACCCTTTTCTTCATCTGGGGCGCTGGCTACAGAATGCGCTTGCAGCCGCCTGTGGGGCCTCCCGATCGCGCGGTCAAGGTGCCAGGGCTGCCCCCAGCTTGGCCGCCAGCGCGGCGTCGTTGAGGGCGCCCATGTGGGCATCGACCCGTCGGCCTTTGTGGTCGAAGAACACGGTGGTGGGCAGTCCGCCGGAGCCCAGGGCAGGGCCGAGGGTGGCGTGAAGGTCGAGCAGCACAACAGACAGCGCGAGCCGTTCCGTGTCGAGGTAGCGGCGCACCATGTCTGCACTTTCGCCCTGGTTGGCAAAGACGAACGTCACGCCCGGATAGCGGTCCTGAGCTGCTGCCAGCACGGGCATCTCCCGGCGGCAGGGCCCGCACCAGGTGGCCCAGAGGTTCACGACGACAGGCCCTCGAGTCGCCAATTCGCGCAGGCGAACGGGACGCCCCGTGGCCAGGTCCGTGAGTACCAGGTCAGGCAGGTCGCGCGGTGTGAGCGCATCGAGACTGGCGGTCCCCGCTGACCACATCACAAGTCCGGCCGCTGTCCCGACGGCCAGCGCCCTGCGCCAATGCGGCTGGCGCCACGCCTGCCAGGCAATCCAGCTCAACCCCGCCAGCAGGCCGGCCACGGTGCTCCAGCCTCCGTCGCGCACATCGAGCAGGGTCCACGGCTCGGACAGGTAGGCGTCCAGGTGGGGTGCCACATGCCCCAGCCGGGCGACGACCAGAGCCACCAGAACCGAATGAACCAACAGGGTGCCTGCAGACTGTTTGGAAGCGGGGCCGGCGGTGGCACTGACGCTGTGGCGGGCAGACGCCACCCAATCTGCCAGCCAAGCCGCCAGGAGGGCGGACAGCAACAGCAGCACGGGCGCTGTTGGCAGCGCCAATGGCCCGATTGGGATCGACATCATCCCGCGCAGCCCGCGAGGTGGGCGCTGAAGAAGCGCACGAGGTGGCCGGGTTGGGGCCGCAGGGGCACGTGCAGGTCGTGGTCTCCGTCGACGACGAGCAGTTCGCCGCGTCGCAGGCCCGACTGTACGCGCCGCGCGTCCGACAGTGGTGGACGCGATGGCGCCGCAGGTGGTGCCTGGTGGACGACCCGGTAGGTTCGGTGACGCACAGACGAGAGATCGCCACAGCGCTACTGTCTTTCACTCATCGCATCTGGGTGCAGGCATGCCGATACCGAGTTCTGCCATCTACGACTACATCGTCCGGGAACTGGCGCACACCGACCATGAGCCGGACGAGGCCCCGATCACCATCGTCTGCGAACCACTCGGCGAGCAGGGCAAGGCGGGTTCCCGCGGCACCCTGTCCATGCGCTTGAAGGCCGGCACCACCCTGGACGAAGCGGGGGCCATCGCGAGCACTCTGCAGGCCAGAGTCAAAGGACTGTGCCAGCTGGAAGCCTCGGGCAACGAGCCTACATGAACACGACCGGCGCCTTGCCGACGCACAGCCCCGCCATGGATGCGGGATCGGCGGGCAACGCGACGCCAGGCAAGGCCATTGCGGCGCCTATCCCGGCGAAGCTGGGCCTGGGCCTGCTGGTGGCCCTGGTCGTCGGTTCAATCATTGGCAGCGGCATCTTCGGCCTGCCGCAGAACATGGCGGCAGGCGCCGGCGCGGGCGCCATCCTGATCGGCTGGACCATCACCGGCATCGGCATGCTGCTGCTGGTGCGCGTGTATCAGATGCTGTCGCTGCGCAAGCCCGAGCTCGACAATGGCGTCTACGCCTATGCCCGTGCGCTGTCGGGCGAGTATGTTGGCTTCAATTCCGCGTGGGGCTACTGGGTCAGCGCGTGGATCGGAAACGTCGGCTATCTGGTGGCGGCGTTCGGAGCGCTGGGCTATTTCTTCCCGGCGTTCGGCTCAGGCAATTCTCCAGCGGCGATCGCCGGCGCATCAGTGGTGTTGTGGGTCATCCACTTCCTGGTACTGCGCGGCATACAGGGTGCCGCCGTGCTGAACGCGGTGGTCACGCTGGCCAAGATCGTGCCGCTGCTGCTCTTCATTGCGCTGGTGGCCATGGCCTTCCAGGTCGAAACCTTCCGTCTTGACTTCTGGGGCGACTCCAAGCTCGGCTCGGTGCTCGACCAGGTCACGAGCACGATGCTGGTGACGGTGTGGGTGTTCATCGGCGTCGAAGGTGCCAGTGTGTATTCGGCGCGGGCTGGCAAGCGCGAGGACGTGGGCCGTGCCACCGTCGTCGGCTTCCTGATCTGCCTGCTGCTGCTGATGTCGGTGTCGCTGCTGTCGCTGGGCGTGTTCAACCAGTCCACCCTGGCCGGCCTGAAAAACCCGTCGATGGCCGGGGTGCTGGAAAGCGCCGTCGGCACATGGGGTGCGGTGCTGATCTACGTCGGCCTGATCGTCTCAGTGGGCGGCGGCTTTCTGGCCTGGATGCTGCTGGCCGCCGAGTCGCTGTTCACGCCGGCCAGCGGTGGTGTGATGCCGACCGGGCTGGGCAAGACCAACGCCAAGGGCGTGCCGGCCAACGCGCTGTGGCTCACCAACGGCATGGTGCAGCTGTTCCTGGTACTGACGCTGTTCTCGAAGGCGTCCTATCTGGCGCTGATTTCGCTGTCGACCGCGATGATCCTGGTGCCCTATCTGTTCAGCGCCGCCTATGGCTTCTCGCTCGCATTGCGGGGCGAGGGCGCGAGCGAGGCCCGACACCGTAGCGACATGCCCGTTGCTGCTCTGGCCACGCTGTATTGCGTCTGGCTGCTGTATGCCGCGGGCTTCAAGTACCTGCTGCTGAGCGCCTTGCTCTACGCGCCTGGCGTGCTTCTGTACGCATGGGCCAGGCGCCAGCGCCAGCAGCGGATGTTCACCGCCTGGGAATGGGCGATCCTGGCCATGCTCGTGGCACTGGCGGGCGTGGCGGCAACGCTGTTGGCAACGGGCCGACTTGCCTTGTGAACGGCGGCTTGCGCCATTCGCCCCCCAGCCCGACAGCCGGAAAGCAGTGCAAATGACGAAGAACCAGGGCGTGAACTCCGAGGTTGGCCGCCTGCGCCGCGTGCTGGTGTGCCGGCCAGGGCTAGCGCAGCGGCGGCTGACGCCCGCCAACTGCCGCGAGTTGCTGTTCGACGACGTGCTGTGGGTGTCACAGGCGCGCAATGACCACGATGCCTTCACCAATGCGATGGTGAACCGCGATGTCGAGGTGCTGGAGCTGCACGATCTGCTTGCCACCGTGCTGGCCGACCCCGTGGCCCGCACCTGGCTGCTTGACCGCAAGCTGGGCCCGGGCACGGTCGACACCGAACTGGCACGACAGCTCCGCCCCTGGCTGGAGGGCCTGTCGCCGCTGCACCTGGCGGAACACCTGATCGGCGGCCTGGCGCGCGCCGAGTTGCCTTTCGAACCCGAGGGCCTGTTGGCCCGCTATGCCGCGGCCACCGACTTCCTGTTGCCGCCACTGCCCAACACGCTGTTCAGCCGCGACAGCAGCTGCTGGGTGGGTGAGGGCGTGGTGCTATGCCCGATGTACTGGCCTGCACGCCGGCAGGAAACGCTGCTGACCGCAGCGGTCTACCGGTTCCACCCGCTGTTCGCCGGCAAGGTGACCACCTGGTGGGGCGACTCCGACCAGGACCACGGCGGAGCCACGATGGAGGGCGGCGACGTGATGCCGCTCGGCCAGGGCGTGGTGCTGGTGGGCATGGGGGAGCGCACGTCGCCGCAGGCAGTGAGCCAGTTGGCCCGTGCGCTGTTCGCGCGCGGCGCCGCCACCCGCGTGCTGGCCGCGCAGATCCCCAAGTCGCGCGGCGCCATGCACCTCGACACCGTGTTCACCTTCTGCGACGTCGATCTGGTGACCACCTTCCCGGAGATGGTCGACGCGATCCGCGTGCACAGCCTGCGGCCCGCAGAGCGCGAAGGCAGCCTCGATGTGCGGACCGAGACCGGGCCATTCCTCGACATCGTGGCCGCTGCGCTGGGCCTGCCCCGCCTGCGCTCGGTGGCCACCGGCGGCGACGCCTGGCAGGCCGAACGCGAGCAATGGGACGACGGCAACAACCTGTTGGCACTGGCGCCCGGCGTGGTGATGGGCTATGCGCGCAACACGCACACTAACACCCTGCTCCGCAAGGCGGGCGTGGAGGTGATCACCGTCCCCGGATCCGAACTGGGCCGCGGCCGCGGCGGCAGCCACTGCATGAGCTGCCCGATCGAGCGCGACGCGCTCTGACCTCCGACCGAGACGAGGCAAACCCATGAGTTTCAATCTGCGCAACCGCAGCCTGTTGGCGCTGAAGGACTTCGCGCCCGATGCCATCCGCTTTCTGCTCGACCTGGCGGCCGAGCTCAAGCGCTCCAAGCAGGTGGGCAACGAATTGCCGCGCCTGAAGGGCAAGAACATCGCCCTGATCTTCGAGAAGCCCTCGACGCGCACCCGCTGTGCCTTCGAGGTGGCCGTGCATGACCAGGGCGGGCATGTCACCTACCTGGACGCGGGCAGCTCGCAGCTGGGCCACAAGGAGTCGCTGAAGGACACCGCCCGCGTGCTCGGGCGCTACTACGACGGCATCGAGTACCGCGGCTTCCATCAGAGCGTGGTCGAGGAGCTCGCGCGCCATGCCAAGGTCCCGGTGTGGAACGGCCTGACCGACGAAGCGCACCCGACGCAAATCCTGGCCGACCTGATGACGATGCAGGAGTTCGGCGAAAGGCCGCTGCACGAGCTGAGCTTCTGCTATCTGGGCGACGCCAGCTTCAACATGGGCAGCTCGCTGCTGGTGGGCGGCACCCAGATGGGCATGGACGTGCGTATCTGCGCGCCCGCCGCCCTGCAGCCACCGCCCGGCCTGGTGGCAGAGATGCGCGAACTGGCCCGCACCACTGGCGCACGCATCACGCTGGAGACCGATCCGTTGAAGGCCGTGGCTGGTGCCGACTTCCTCTACACCGACGTCTGGGTGTCGATGGGCGAAGATGACGCGGTGTGGAAGCAGCGCATCGACCAGTTGCTGCCCTACCAGGTGACGACTGCCTTGATGCAGGCCACCGGCAAGCCGCGCACGAAGTTCATGCACTGCCTGCCGGCGTTCCACGGCCTGGACACTGAGGTGGGCCGCCAGGTGCATGAGAAGTACGGCCTGGCCGAGATCGAAGTCACCGAGGAGGTGTTCGAGTCGGACGCATCGATCGTCTTCACGCAGGCCGAGAATCGCATGCACACCATCAAGGCCGTGCTGGTGGCCACGCTCGGATGACGCGCCACCAACGGCCGTCACCGGCCAGCCGGCCATGAAACTCGTGGTGGCATTGGGCGGCAATGCGCTGCTGCGTCGCGACCAGCCGCCCACTGCGGACAACCAGCTGGAGAACATCCGCCGCGCCGCTGCCCAGCTCGCCCGGGTGGCCATGCACCACGACCTGGTGCTGACGCACGGCAACGGCCCGCAGGTGGGCTTGCTGGCCTTGCAGGCCGCAGCCTACGTGGATGTGGAAGCCTACCCGCTGGACGTACTGGGCGCGCAGACCGACGGGATGATCGGCTACCTGCTGGAGCAGGAACTCGCCAACCTGCTGCCTGCCTCGCGCGCGGTGACGACGCTCATCACTCGGGTGGAGGTCGATGCACACGACCCCGCTTTCCGGCACCCCAGCAAGCCGATCGGGCCGGTGTACTCGAAGGCCGAGTCGGAGCGCGTCGCCGCCGACAAGGGCTGGACCATGGTGGCCGAAGGTGCGGCGTTCCGGCGTGTCGTCGCGTCGCCCCTGCCGGTGCGCGTGCTGGGCCTGCAGGCCATCGGCTGGTTGCTCGAACGTGGCGCGCTGGTCATCGCCGCCGGTGGAGGTGGCATCCCGGTGGCGCGCACAGGCGATGGCAGCGACCTTCCCGGCCTGCACGGCGTGGCCGCCGTGATCGACAAGGACCTGTGCTCCAGCCTGCTCGCGCGCGAGTTGCGGGCCGACCTGCTGGTCATCGCCACCGACGTGCCGGCGGTCTACCTCGACTGGGGCCAGCCCTCGCAGTGCGCCATCGGCAAGGTGACGCCGCAGGCCCTGGCCGGGCACGACTTCGCGGCGGGTTCGATGGGCCCGAAGGTCGAAGCGGCGCGCGCCTTCGTGCTCGCCACGGGCCAACGCGCGGTGATCGGCTCGCTCGACCGGATCGAGGACATGCTCGCCGGCAAAGCAGGGACGCAGGTCTGCCCCGAAGCGGCGGGCGGCGCCGACATCCTGTGACGCTGTCGGGCCTGCCTGCGGTGTGGTGGGGTCTCGCCAAGCAGGTCGCGACTTCGTGGCTTGACGACTACGTGCCGAGCATGGGTGCAGCGCTGGCCTATTACACGATGTTCTCGCTGGCGCCGCTGCTGCTGATCGTGGTGTCGGTGGCTGGGCTCGTGTTCGGTGAAGACGCCGCCCGCGGCGAGATCCAGTCGCAACTGCAGGACCTGATGGGCGAAAGCGGAGCCGGCGCGGTGCAAGGCCTGATGGCCAGCGTGCGCGAACCCGCCGAGGGCCTGACAGCCACCGCCGTCGGCCTGGTACTGCTGTTCGTCGGCGCGACCACGGTGTTTGCCGAACTGCAGGTCGCGCTCGATCGGATCTGGCGGGTGCCGGGGCGGCTGCGCACGAGCGGGTGGCTCACGCTGGTTCGAGCCCGCCTGCTGGCGTTCGGGATGATTCTCGCGGTGGGCTTCCTGCTCATCGTCTCGCTGGTCACGAGTGCCATGCTCGCCGCTGTGGGGCGGCGGCTGGACCCGGTGTTCGGTGGCTGGCAGGCCGTGGTGGAGGCAGGGAATGCCATCGGAGGCTTCCTGCTCGTGGCGTTCATGTTCGGCCTGATCTACAAGGTCATGCCGCGCCGACGTGTCCTGGCAGCAGACGTTTGGCTTGGCGCCTTGTTGGCTGCCTTGCTGTTTACCGGGGGCAAGGTCGTCATCGGCGCGTACATCGGCCGCAGCGGCATTGCGTCGGGCTTTGGCGCAGCCGGGTCGCTGGTGGTGGTGCTGCTCTGGGTGTACTTCTCAGCACAGATCCTGCTGGTGGGCGCAGAGTTCACCTGCGTCTATGCCCGGACCTTCGGATCCCGAAAGTCCATGTCGTCCACTCAAACCAAGGAACACCCATGAACCTTCGTGCCTTTTCCCTGACCCTGGTCCTGGCCTATGTCGTGTTGGCCGCGTTTGCGGCCCTGAACTGGGTGGCGATCGCAGAACCCAGCACCTTGAGCTTCGGGTTTGTCGATGTCAGCGTACCGCTCGGCATGGTCATGCTGGTGTTCACGGCGGCCATCAGCGGCCTGTTCATCGTCTACATCGTGCTCCTGCAGGCAGGGGTCATCCTTGAAGCGCGACGGTTGACGAAGGAGGTCAAGACGCAACGCGAACTGGCGGACACTGCGGAGGCCTCTCGCTTCACGGAACTGCGAACGTTGCTGGAAGTCGAGCTGCGCAGGGTCGAAGCACAGGGTGCCGTTTCCAACCGCGAGCTCGGAGCCCGGATCGAGCAATCGGAGCGGGGCACGCAGGCCAGGTTGGCTGAATCGACGGGCACGCTGTCGGCCTACCTCGGCGAAATCGAGGACAAGCTCGATCGGGCATTGGCTCCGGTTTACACATCGGGCCAGGCGCCGCTCGCAGAGCGCTGACCTCATTCATCCAACAGGCACCGCAGCTTCACGAATGCCAGGCCCGCCATGACGGCGTCGTTGAGCGCATCGTGCGCATCGCGCACGGGTAGATCCAAGTCCTTCAGCATCGTTGCGAAGCGCAGATCGATGTCGCCGCCGCGTTGCGGGGCTGGCAGCTGGCGATTCTTGAAGTCGTAGTACATCGCCGAGACCTCGATCTTGCGTTGAGGCAGGCGCACGCCCAGCATCGGCCACACCTCGCGGTTGATCATCGCGACATCGAACTCGAGGTAGTACCCCACCAGCGGCCGGCTGCCGATGAAATCCAGCAGGCGGCGCATTGCCTGCTCGGGCGGGACCCCCTTGGCGACGTCGCTTTCGCGCAGCCGGTGCACGCGCACGTTGGCGCCGGTCAGGG
This sequence comes from Vitreoscilla sp., assembly GCA_018780145.1. Taxonomy (GTDB): domain Bacteria; phylum Pseudomonadota; class Gammaproteobacteria; order Burkholderiales; family Burkholderiaceae_C; genus Ideonella. The sequence goes on from JADMKA010000232.1 coordinate 13,032, forward strand.
TTCGGTCAGGTCGCACCAGCAGTTCGAGGCGCTCGCTCGTCAGCAGGCGGTTCCCCACGATGCGCACCGCGCCGATCGAAACGATCTTGTCCTTGCGCACGTCCAGGCCCGTGGTCTCGCAATCCAGCGTCACCCACTCCCCGGCCGGCGCGGCGTCGTACATGAACGAGAAGTGTGCATCGGCCAGGTGATAGAGCATCCAGCCACGCCGCACCGAACCCAACCAGCGAACCACCTAGGCCTCCCCGAGATGGAACTGATGCCGAACCAGGGCCTTGAAGCGCTTGACCACGGCCAGGGAGTCCTTCAGCAGGTCGCGCTCGAGGCTGCCGAGTCGATCGGTTTGCACCCCTCCACTCACCGGGCGTTCCAAGTCGAGCTCACTCAGACCGGCCTTGAGCTTGAGCCCCATCAGAAAGTGCAAGCTGTCGACCAGATCCGTTGCCAACTCGGCAGGCAGCCGCCCGAGCGTCACCAGCGCGCCGAGCCGGGCGGCCGTGGCCGTCTCTTGCACATGGTCGCGCAGTGCGAGGCTGCGCACCCCATGCACGATAGGAAAGATGCCGCACTTCTTCAGGTCGAGTGTGCGGGGGCCATGCTCCCCGATCAGCAGGAGGCGGTTCCACCAGCCGCCGCTGGCATCGGGGAACGAATCGATCGCTGCGGCGAAGCGGCCGAGCAGGGCGTCGTCGGTCGACACGAGCCGATCGACCTCGCTACGCACGCCCGCCAGCAGCGACGCATCGCCCGCCACGGCGCGGGCATCGACAAAGATGGCCAGGGCCATCAATCCCTCGGGCTCGGGACGCAGCAGCCAGTGGCGCACCTGGCTCGCGAACTCGCTGGCGCTGCGGCACCATGCCGGGTTGCTGACCATGATTCGCCCAGGGCAATCCGGGTAGCCGAAGTCACGCAATGCGGCCGAGAAGCGCTGGCACGCCAGTGCCACCTCCGCCGCGCCAATGGCCAAGCCATCGCGCAGGATCAGGCCGTTGTCCTGGTCGGTCTTCAACAGCTGTTCGCCACGCCCCTCGCTGCCCATCACGAACAGGCAGCTGTCGGCCACCAGTTCGGCGGGTGCGACGAGCTGCCATGCCCGCGCGAACAGCTTGGCATTGAGCGCCTGCACCAGCGTCGCCATCTGGCCAACGGGCGTGCCGCCCCGGTGCAGCAGGGAAACGAAGCGCGAAATCTTCTCGGCCTGCACGCGCAGCGTGGCCAGGTCTGGCGCCCGAACGATCTGCACCGTGATCAGGTAGGAGTGATTCGACAGGAAGCTCAGCACGTCGAGCTGTTCAAGCAGCCCGGCGATCCTTTCACCCTCGACCACCACGAGGCGGTGCACCTGGTGCAGGATCATCAGCGCGAGCGCATCGAACAGCGGCGCGCCGGAGGCGATGGTCACCAGCGTGAACGTGGCCAGTTCTCGCACCGCCAGTGAGCCCAAGGGGCGCCCGTCGGCGATTGCGCGCTGCAGCCCGGTGTTGGTGAAGATGCCGAGCCGTTCCCCGTCGCGCACCAGCACGCTGCTGGCGTGGTACGCCTGCAAGATCTTGGCCACGGCAACGATGTCGGTTTCGCCATCGACGATGTGCGCGGGCCGCAGAAACGCTTCGTCGACCCGCGACATCGTGAGCGCGTGCAGCTCACGCTGGCTGTGGCGCTGCGCCAGGGCGCCGAGCTTCTCGCCCAGATCAGAGAACAGCAGTGCCCCGAAGGTGGCATTGCCGGCGATCAGCGCACTGAAGGCCGCCTTGGTCAGCGCGTAGGCCAGTACCTCCTCGGCCGCAACAAAGCGGCTGCCGGTGCGGCCGGCCACCAGCGAGCGGCCGTCGAAGCTGTCGTCGGGCCCGTAGGTGGCGACCAGTTCGTCCGCGTCGTACTGCGAGACGTGGCCCTTGATGACGATGAACAGGTGCGTGGGCTCGATGTCCGGCCCGAGCAGGGTCTCGCCCTGGCGGAAGTAGGCGATGTCGACGCTGTCGCGAACGATGCCCTGCTCCGCCGCGTCGAGGCAATCGAAGGGCGAGTTCGAGAAGTCGAACGCATTGGGCATGGGTGATCCTGAATCCGGGCTCAGGGGAACCGACGGTAGTGCGTGCCGACGGCAGGCACTGTTCGCTGGCGTACAGACGGTGCCGGATGCAGGCCGCAGGCTGACCCACCAGCAGAGACCACGGTGAACACGCCATGCAAGATGACCTGACGACGCGCGTCGCGCGTGACCCGAACTACCAGTTGCTCAAGTCGCGACGCTCCCGCCTCGGTTGGTGGCTCGCGCTGGCGATGATGGTCGTGTACTACGGCTTCATCCTGCTGGTGGCGTTCGACAAGCCTTTCCTCGCGACGCGCCTGGGCGAGGGTGTCACCACCATCGGCATGCCGATCGGGCTGGGCATCATCCTTTTCACCGTGGTCATCACGGCGATCTATGTGAGGCGCGCCAACAGCGAGTTCGACGCGCTGACCGAGCAGATCACCAAGGGAGCGCTGCAGTGAACACGCCGCATTCGACACCGTCGCTGCGCGCTGCGGCGCTCACGCTGGCCTTGCTCGCCACTGTCAGCCTTGCGTTTGCGGCGGGGGCCGACCTCGGCCAGGCCGAGAAGCAGCCAACCAACTGGACGGCCATCGGCATGTTCTCGGCCTTCGTGGTCGGCACGCTCTTCATCACAAAGTGGGCGGCGGCCAAGACCAAGTCGGCGGCGGATTTCTACACCGCCGGGGGCGGCATCACGGGCTTCCAGAACGGCCTGGCGATCGCCGGCGACTACATGTCGGCCGCGTCGTTCCTCGGCATCTCGGCGGCGGTGATGGTCGGCGGTTTCGACGGCCTGATCTATTCGATCGGCTTCCTGGTCGGCTGGCCGGTCGTGACCTTCCTGCTCGCCGAGCGGCTGCGCAATCTAGGCAAGTTCACCTTCGCCGACGTGGCGGCCTTCCGCTTCTCTCAGACACCGGTGCGCGTGTTCGCGGCCTCGGGCACGCTGGTGGTCGTTGCCTTCTACCTGATCGCGCAGATGGTCGGCGCGGGGCAGCTCATCAAGCTGCTGTTCGGCCTGGAGTACTGGATCGCCGTCGTGATCGTCGGCGCGCTGATGATGGTCTACGTGCTTTTCGGCGGGATGACGGCCACCACCTGGGTGCAGATCATCAAGGCCTGCCTGCTGCTCGCCGGCGCCACCTTCATGGCCTTCATGGTGCTGTACAGCTTCGGCTTCAGCACCGAGGCGATGTTCGCCAAGGCAGTCGAGATCAAGACCGGCATCGCGACGGCTGCCGGCAAGCCGCCCGACGAAGCGGCTCGGCAGGGTTTCTCGATCATGGGCCCGGGCGGCTTCATCAAGGATCCGATCTCGGCCATCAGCTTCGGCATGGCGCTGATGTTCGGCACCGCCGGCCTGCCGCACATCCTGATGCGCTTCTTCACAGTGCCCAACGCGAAGGAGGCGCGCAAGTCGGTGCTCTGGGCAACGACCTGGATCGGCTACTTCTACCTGCTCACCTTCATCATCGGCTTCGGTGCGATCTCCTTCGTGCTGACGAACCCGCAGTTTCTGGACAGCAACGGCAGCCTGCTCGGCGGCGGCAACATGGCGGCCATCCACCTGGCCAAGGCGGTGGGCGGCAACGTGTTCCTCGGCTTCATTTCGGCGGTGGCCTTCGCGACCATCCTGGCGGTGGTGGCGGGGCTCACGCTGTCGGGCGCCTCCGCCGTGTCGCACGACCTCTACGCCACCGTGCTGAAGAACGGCAAGGCCGATGGCGCTTCGGAGTTGCGCGTCTCGAAGATGACGACCATCGTGCTCGGCATCGTCGCCATCGTGCTGGGCATCGTGTTCGAGAAGCAGAACATCGCCTTCATGGTCAGCCTGGCCTTCGCCATCGCTGCGTCGGCCAACTTCCCGGTGCTGCTGATGTCGGTGCTGTGGAAGGATTGCACCACCCGCGGTGCGGTGATCGGCGGCTTTCTGGGGCTGGTGTCGTCGGTGCTGCTGACCCTGGTGTCACCGGCGGTGTGGGAGGCGACGCTCGGCAACCCCAAGGGCTCGGCGTTGTTCCCGTACGCCTCGCCGGCGCTCTTCTCGATGACCATCGGCTTCGTCGGCATCTGGCTCTTCTCGGTTCTCGACAAGAGCCCGCGCGCCGCGAAAGACCGCGCAGGCTTCGAGGCACAGCAGGTTCGTTCTGAAACCGGCATCGGCGCGTTGGGTGCATCGGGTCATTGAAGATTTCACTCCCCCCACAACCAGGAGACAGACCATGGCGAATCAACCCACCCCCTTCGGCGACGTGGCCAAGATGATGGAGCAGTTCAAGATGCCCGGCATCGACATGTCGGCCATCGTCGAGGGCCGCCGCAAGGACATCGCGGCGCTGACCGAAGCCAACGAGGCCGCCGTCGAGGCGATGCAGGCCTTCGCGGCCAAGCAGACTGCCATGATGACCGAAGCGATGCAGGGCCTGCAGGCCGCCGCGCAGGGCATGCTCAGCGGTGGCCTGTCCGATCCGGCCAAGCAGACGGAGGTCATGCACAAGGGCTTCGCGAAGACGCTGAGCGACATGAAAGACCTGGCCGAGATGGCGCGCAAGGCCCAGTCCGATGCCATGGCCCAGATCACGCAGCGCGCGGCCGAGCAGATGCAGGGCGTGAAGAAGCTGATGCAGCCCAAGTAGCCGCGCGGGCAAGAAGCTCGTCCACGACACCGCAGGCAGCTTTCATCTTGACCTGGTTCGCCTGGCTTGGTCTTGCTGCCACGCTGCTCGTGGTCGTTGCCCTCGGTCTGACAGCCCTCGGCTCGGCGCGTTGGACCGAGTCGACAGAGTCGTTGATGGACCGCCTGGAGGCGGGGCGCACAGCGACTTCCACTGGCCGCTACGAGGTCAGTGAGCTCGTGGGTCTGCCCGCGCCCGTTCAGCGCTACTTCGGTGCCGTGCTGACCGCCGGCCAACCCATCGTCACGGCGGCCACGATCGAGATGATCGGGAGCTTCAACATGTCCACCACGGGTGAACAGTGGCGACCTTTCGCGTCTCGGCAACGCGTCAGCACCCGCCGCCCGGGCTTTGTCTGGGATGCCCGGATCGCGATGCTGCCGGGCGTCGTCGTGCGCGTGGTCGACAGCTACATCGTCGGCCAGGGCCTGCTGAAGGTCAGCATCCAGGGCTTGTTCAAGGTGGCCGACATGCAGGGCGGTGGCGAGATCGCACGCGGCGAGTTCATGCGCTACGTCGCCGAGGCGGTCTGGTACCCGACCGCGCTGCTGCCCAGCCAGGGCGTGCGATGGAAGGCCATCGACGACCGGTCGGCGAGCGCCACTCTCGTGGACGGTTCCATCGAGTTGACCTTGCTTTTCCGCTTCTGCCACGCCGGCTTGATCGAATCGTTTCGTGCCGAGGCCCGGGGCGGGATGGTGGGCCAGGAAATGGTCCAGGCGCCCTGGGAGGGCCGCTTCTCGAACTACCAAGTCCGCGACGGCATGCAGATCCCCTTCGCGGGTGAGGTGGCGTGGGTGCGGCCTGAAGGTCGAAAGACCTACTTCAAGGGTGCTGTCGCCCAGATCGCCTACGAGTTCTCGCCATGAACCACAGGACAGCCCATCCGTGACGGCGACGATGGCGGTTTGACCCGTCGAGCGCGGTATCTGCCTGCGCCTTCTCTATTCGCTTTCCGGGGGCGGGCGCAGTTCGTCCACCCGCAGGCCCTCTTGCAGCAAGGCACGGCGCAACCAGTCGGGGTGTGGCCCTTGGCCGTCCCAGGTCTCGCCGCTGACCGGGTGGCGGTACTTCACCGGCAGCGGCCCGCTGGGCGGCGCGGGCGAATCGGGCTCCGGCGTGGGGGCCAGCAGGTCGTCGACCGTGATGCCCCAGTACTCCATCAGCGCCTCGATGCGGGCCAGCACCACGGCACGCTCACGCCGGCTGAGCGCAGCCGGCGTGGCCGGACCGTCGGTCGGGTCGGTGTTGGGCATCTCGACTTGCCGGGCAGAAAAAGTCGCGGG
>JADMKA010000232.1:19043-34787 GCA_018780145.1 Vitreoscilla sp.
TGAAGCGGCCGCGAGGGGTTTCACCGAGGCCGGGCAGGCCTCAGGGTTGTGCCGCGTCGAGTTCGCGGCACGAGGGCGAACATACCGCCTGGGCCTTGCCGAGCAGCTTGCGCGACTTCAGCTGGGCACGCGGCCGGTGCTTGCCGCACAGGAAGCACGACATCGTGGCAGCGCCGAAGGCGCCGGTTGCCGAAAACGGAGAGCCCGCCACTTTCGAGCGGTAACGCAGTCCTCCAGCATCGATGGAGGTCTTGGGATCGTCCTTGGCCAGGGTAAGCTCCTTTGAGACGTGAACGCTTCGATGGTGGTGCCGCGCAAGTCGTGCTTGCCCGGCGCCCACCTGCACAGGAAACCCCCGCCGGGAAATGCGGGGCTGGCTGCGCCAACCCCCGATTATCGCCCATTGCGCCAACTCCCGCCGCGGGCCCGCAGGGATAATGAAAACGCCCGTGCACGAATCCACCTCCACTGCCCCCGCCACCGCCGAGAGCCCACGCATCCTGGTCGTCCGCCTGAGCGCGATCGGCGACGTGGTGATGGCCTCCGGCCTCATCCCGGCGCTGCGCGCCCGCTGGCCGCAGGCCCGGATCAGCTGGCTCACCGAGCCCGCCACCGTGCCCCTGTTGCGCCACAACCCGCAGTTGCACGAGGTGATCAGCTGGCCGCGCGCGCAGTGGCAGGCGATGTGGCGGGAGCGGCAATGGGGTGCACTGGCCACGGCGGTCCGGGTCTTCCGGACCGGGCTGCGCGAGCGCCGGTTTGATCTGGTGCTCGACGCGCAAGGCCTGTTGAAGAGCGGGCTGCTGGCCTGGATGACCGGCGCCCCTCGGCGGGTGGGCCTGCTCTCGCGCGAAGGCAGCCAGTGGCTGATGCACGAGCGCATCGGCGCGCGCCCCGGTGACGACCCCCGCATGAGCCACGAGTACCGTGACCTGGCCGACGCACTCGGTGCACCACCGGGCAGCTTCCGGCTCGACCTGGCGGTGGGCGACGAGGCGCGGCGCACTGCCGCGGCCGCCTTGCGCCACGCCGGCGTCGCGGGCCGCTTCGCCGTGCTGGCGCCGTTCACCACGCGGCCGCAGAAGCATTGGTTCGAGGACCGCTGGGGCGGCCTGGCGCAGGCGCTGGTGGCCGAGGGCCTGACGCCGGTCCTGCTGGGCGGGCCGGCCGATGCCGCCGCTGCTGCCCGCATTGCGGCCCTGGCTCCAGGCTTGGTGAACCTGGCGGGCCGGCTGCCGCTCGACGCCACCGTGGCCGCCATCGCCGACAGTGCGCTGCTGGTCGGCGTCGACACCGGCCTGACCCACATGGGCACCGCGCTGGGTGTTCCCACCGTCGGCTTGTTCGGCTCGACCCGGCCCTACCTGGACACCGGCACGCCGCGCACGACGATCCTCTACCACGCGCTCGACTGTTCACCCTGCCGCCGGCATCCCACCTGCGGCGGTGCCTACCATTGCATGCAGCACTGGACCGTGCAGATGGTGCTGGATGCGGCGCGGCGGCAGCTGGCGTTGGCGGCATGAAGATCCTGCACGTCGAGGCGGGCAAGCACTTGTACGGCGGTGCCTTGCAGGTGGTGTTCCTGATGCGAGGCCTGAAGCAGCGCGGTGTGGACAGCCTGCTGGCCTGCCCCACCGGCAGCGCCATCGCCCAGGCCGCCCGCGAGCTGGGCCTGGCCGTTCACGAGATGCCCATGGGCGGCGACGCGGACATCGGCCTGGTCGGCCGGCTACGGCGTCTGATGCGTGATCAGCACCCGGACCTGCTGCATCTGCACAGCCGGCGAGGCTGCGACACCTGGGGCGCCGTGGCAGGCCGGCTGCAGGGTCTGCCGGTGGTCCTGAGCCGGCGGGTCGACAACCCCGAGTCGCGCCTGTGGGCGGCGCTGAAGTACCGCCTGCCGCACCGGGTGGTGACGATCTCGCAGGGCATTCGCGAGGTGCTGCGCTCAGAGGGCGTGCCCGAGGCGCGGCTGGTCTGCGTGCCGAGCGCTGTCGACACCGTGCAGTACCGCCCGGGCCGGGAGCATCTGGCCTGGCTGCGGCAAGAGTTCGGCCTGCCCGAGGCCGCCCTCACCATCGGCATGGCGGCGCAGTTCATCGAGCGCAAGGGGCACCAGACCCTGTTGGACGCGCTGCCGGCGGTGTTCGCCAAACACCCCGAGGCGCGTGTGTTGTTGTTCGGTCAGGGGCCATTGGTCGAGCCGATCCGCGCGCGCATCGCCGCCGATCCGCTGCTGTCGGCCCAGGTGCAGTTGGCGGGCTTCCGGCGCGACCTGGACCGCATCCTGCCGTGCCTGGATGTGCTGGCCCACCCCGCCTTCATGGAGGGGCTGGGCGTGTCGCTGTTGCAGGCGGCGGCCTGCGGCGTGCCCATCGTCGGCGGGCGCGCCGGCGGCATCCCCGAGATCGTGCGCCCGGGCCTGAACGGCGAACTGGTCGAACCGGGGAACGTGGCCGGGCTGGCGGGCGCGCTGAACCGCCTGCTCGACGCTGCGGACCTTCGCGAACGCATGGGCCGGGCCGGGCGCCAATGGGTCGAGGCCCACTTCTCGATCGATGCGATGGTGGAAGGCAACCTGGCCGTTTACCGCGCCCTGCTCGGGGGCGCCGGGTGAGCCGTGCCGCGGTCTATTTCGTGGCTTCGCCACTGCACTATCTCGCGGCGCGCCGGGTGGCGCTGGACCACGAGGCCGGCGCTCGCCAGGTGCTGGTCTGCTACCGGCCGTCGCTGGCCGGCATGATCGACCGCACCGCTTGGGATGCGGTGGTGCTGATGCCCTGGCCGCGCTTCGACCCCTTGCCTGGGCCTTTCGGCCGGCTGCGCCGCACGCTCGCCAACCTGCGCAGCGTGGCCGCTGCGGTGGGGCCTTGCGACGAACTGCACCTGCACAGCCCGGTGTATGACACCGAGGCCATCAACTACTTTCTGCATGCCTTGCCACGCCTTTGCGGCGCCCGCATCCGGCGCGCGCGCATCCTGCCGGATGGGCTGCTGAACCTGCAGCGGCATCCCTTGAGCGCGGCGCGCCGGTTCGCGCAACGCCTGCGGTCGCTGCGCCGGCTGGTCAGCCCGCTGCTGCACTACACCGGTTTCGACGGTGACCGCATCGGCTCGGACGCGCCCTTCGTCGACCGGATCTACCAGCTCGCCGGCTTTCCGAACGCCTACGACCCGGCCCGCGTCTGCGTGCTGGCACCGCTGGTGTCCGCCGACAGCGCGCCGCCGGCCCGTGCGCACCGCGCGCTGGTGCTGGGCCAGCCCTTGACCGGCTCGGGGCTGATCGGCGAGGCGGACCGGGTGCAGATCGCCCAGGCGGTCGCGGCCTGGCTGGCAGGGCAGGGTGCCACCGAGATCCACTACAAGCCGCATCCGCGCGAAGGCAGCCAGGGCGAGTTCATGCAGCCGGGCTACCAGCGGCTGGAGATCACCGAGCCGCTGGAGGCCTACCTGGCGCGTGAGCCCTATGGCCTCGTTGCCGGCTGCTATTCCACCGCCTTGTTCACCGCGCGCCAGATCGCCGGCCCGGGCTGCCGTATCGCGGCCTTCGGCCTGGAGCGCGTGCGCTTCAAGGGGGAGGAAAAGCGCGAGAATGTGAAGCGCCTGATGGCCGCGCTGGCCATCGAGATGCACAGCGCAGCGGGCTGAGCGAGACGACAAGGAGAATGGTTTGCAGCTGAAGGGCAAGAAAGTCCTGGTCACTGGCGCCGATGGATTCATCGGCTCGCACCTGGTCGAGCACCTGGTCCGCCAGGGCATCGATGTCAAGGCCTTCGTCTACTACAACAGCTTCAACTCCTGGGGCTGGCTCGACGACAGCGACGACGCGGTCAAGCAATCCATCGAGGTCTTTTCCGGCGACATCCGCGACCCGCACGGCGTGCGCACGGCGATGCAGGGCTGTGACGTGGTGCTGCACCTGGCCGCGCTGATTGCCATCCCGTACTCGTACCACTCGCCCGACACCTACATCGACACCAACATCAAGGGCACGCTGAACGTGGTGCAGGCCGCGCGCGAACTGGGCGTCGAGCGCGTCGTGCACACCTCGACCAGCGAGGTCTACGGCACCGCGCGCTTCGTGCCCATCACCGAGGCGCACCCGCTGCAGGGCCAGTCGCCGTACTCGGCCAGCAAGATCGGGGCGGACCAGATCGCGGCCAGCTTCCAGGCCTCGTTCGAGACGCCGGTCAGCATCATCCGGCCGTTCAACACCTACGGGCCACGCCAATCCGCGCGCGCGGTGATTCCGACCATCATCACGCAGATTGCCAACGGCGCGCGGCAGGTGAAGCTGGGCGCCGTGCACCCCACGCGTGATTTCAACTTCGTGCGCGACACCGTGCGCGGCTTCGTCGCGGTGGCCGAGGCCGATGCGGCCGTCGGCCAGGTGGTGAACATCGGCAGCAACTACGAGATCTCGATCGGCGACACCGCGCGCCTGATCGCCGAGGTCATGGGCCGCGACGTCGAGATCGGCAACGACGAGCAGCGCCTGCGCCCGCCTGCCAGCGAGGTGGAGCGGCTGTGGGCCGACAACTCCCTGGCGCGCGAATTGACCGGCTGGGTGCCCGAGTACGCGGGCGTCGACGGCCTGCGTCGCGGCCTGGCAGAGACAGTGGCCTGGTTTGCCGAGCCCGCCAACCTGCGCCGCTACAAGGCTGGCATCTACAACATCTGAGCCCGTCTTCATGGACCTTGCCGCCGCCCCCCAGCCCGCCGCCGACCAGGCCGACGATCTCGCGCCGCGCGTGCTGGCCGCGGTGCGCGAGGTGCTGGGCCCGGCCACCGGCACCATCGGCCTGCACGAGCCCGAGTTCGCCGGCAACGAGTGGGCCTATGTGAAGGACTGCCTGGACACCGGCTGGGTCTCCTCGGTGGGCGCCTATGTCGACCGCTTCGAGCGCGACCTGCAGGCCGTGACCGGTGTGTCGCATGCCGTGGCCACGGCCAACGGCACGGCCGCACTGCACATCTGTCTGCTGCTGGCCGGCGTGCAACCGGGCGACGAGGTGCTGCTGCCGGCGCTGACCTTCGTGGCCACCGCCAACGCCGTCTCGTACACCGGCGCCACGCCGCACTTCGTTGATTCGGAAACGGTGTCGCTCGGCGTGGATGCGGTCGCACTGGAGGCCTATCTGGCCCGCATCGCCGACCGGGTCGGCGGCCACTGCGTCAACCGGGCCACGGGGCGGGTGATCCGCGCGCTGGTGGTGATGCATGTCTTCGGCCACCCGGCCGACCTGGAGGCATTGGATGCGCTGGCCGAGCGCTGGGGCCTGGTGCTGGTGGAGGACGCCGCGGAATCGCTGGGTTCGTTCTACCAGGGCCGCCACACCGGCAACGTCGGTCGCGTGTCGGCGCTCAGCTTCAATGGCAACAAGGTGGTCACCACCGGCGGTGGCGGCGCGGTGCTGACCCATGACCCGGTGCTCGGCCGGCGCGCCAAGCACCTGACCACCACCGCCCGTGTGGCCCACCGGTGGAACTTCCTGCACGACGAGGTGGGCTACAACTACCGCTTGCCCAACCTGAATGCGGCCCTGGGTTGCGCCCAGCTGGAGCAGTTGCCTGGCCTGCTGGAACGCAAGCGGGCGCTCGCGGCCCGCTACGCCCAGGCCTTTGCCGGCGTGGCGGGGGTGAGCATGCTGAGCGAGCCGCCACAGACGCGTGGCAATTTCTGGCTCAACGCCCTGATGCTGGCAACGCCCGACGAGGGCCGGCGTGACGCCGTGCTGGCCGCGCTGAACGAGGCCGGCTACATGTCGCGCCCGGTCTGGACGCTGATGCACAAGCTGCCGATGTACAGCGCCTGCCCGCGCATGGACCTGCCGGTGGCCGAGTCGCTGGAGGCGCGGGTCATCAACCTGCCCAGCAGCGCCAGGCTGGGGGCCTGAGGGTGGCACGCCGCATCTGCGTGGTCACCGGAAGCCGCGCCGAGTACGGCCTGCTGTACTGGGTGCTGCACGACCTGCGCGCGGCCGAGGGTGTCGAGCTGCAGCTGGTGGTCACCGGCATGCACCTCTCCCCCGAGTTCGGCCTCACCGTGCGCGAGATCGAGAAGGACGGCTTCGCCATCGACGAACGGGTCGAGATGCTGGTCTCCAGCGACACGCCGGGCGGCATCGCGCAGTCGATGGCGTTGGGCCTGATCGGTTTCTCGGGCGCGTTGCAGCGCCTGGCGCCCGACATCGTGCTGGTCCTCGGCGATCGGTTCGAGATGCTCGCCGTGGCCCAGGCCTGCCTGGTGCACCGCGTGCCGCTGGCCCACATCGCCGGTGGCGACACCACCGAGGGCGCGTTCGACGAGTCGATCCGCCATGCCATCACCAAGATGGCCCACCTGCACCTGGTCACGCACGAATCGTCGGCGCAACGGGTGCGCCAGTTGGGCGAGGATCCGGCGCATGTCCACGTGGTGGGCAGCCCGGGGCTGGACCACCTGCGCCGCCGGCCCTTGCTGGAACGAACGGCACTGGAGGCCTCGCTCGGTGCCCCGCTGGGTGAGCGCAACCTGCTCGTCACCTTCCACCCGGTGACGCTGGATGCCGATGCCGGCCGTGCCGAGTTCGAGGAACTGCTCGCCGCGCTCGATGCGCAACCGGCCGACACGACGATCTGGTTCACCCATCCGAATGCCGACACCGGTGGCCGCGCGTTGATCGCGCGCCTCGGTGCCTGGGCCGCCGAGCGGCCGGGGCGCGTCCAAGCCCACGCATCGCTGGGCCAGCAGCGCTACCTGAGCCTGATGGCCCAGGCCGACGCCGTGGTGGGCAACTCCTCCTCGGGCCTGTACGAGGCACCTTCGCTGGGTGTGGCCACCGTGAACATCGGCGAGCGCCAGCGCGGCCGGCTGGCGGCGGCCACGGTGCTGCACTGCGAGCCCCGCCGCGAGGCCATTGCCGCGGCGATCGAGCGGGCGGTGGATCTGCACTGCGCCGGGGTGGTGAACCCCTACGGCGACGGCCGTTCCGCGCCGCGCATCGTCGACCACCTGCTGGCCCTGCCGGACCCGCGGGCCTTGTTGCACAAGCACTTCCACCGGATCGAGAGCCTGCCGTGAGCGACCGCTGCTTCATCATTGCCGAGGCCGGCGTCAACCACAACGGCTCGCTGGACCTGGCGATGCAGCTGGTGGACGTGGCGGCCGATGCCGGCGCCGACGCGGTCAAGTTCCAGACCTTCCGGGCCGAGCACCTGGTCACCGCGCAGGCGAAGAAGGCCGAGTACCAGGTGGCCAACACCCAGTCCGACGGTGGGCAGATGGCCATGCTGAAGGCTCTGGAGCTGAAGCCCGAGGACCATGCCGCGCTGGTGCAGCGTTGCGGCGAGCGCGGCATCCGTTTCATGTCCACCGCCTTCGACGCCGCCAGCCTGGCCTTCCTGGGCACGCTGGACATGCCAGCGCTGAAGATCCCCTCGGGCGACATCACCGCTGCCCCGCTGCTGCTGCTGGCGGCGCGGCTGGGCCAGCCCCTGATCGTGTCGACCGGCATGTCCACGCTGGCCGACATCGAGGCCGCACTGGGTGTGCTCGCCTTCGGCCTGACGCGCGACGGTGAGCCGAGCGGGCGTGCGGACACCGAGGCCGCCTTTGCCAGCGAGGAGGGGCAGGCCGCGCTCCGTGCCTTCGTCACCCTGCTGCATTGCGTGACCCAGTACCCGGCGCCGCCCGAAGCCGTGAACCTGCGGGCGATGGGCACGATGGCGGCGGCCTTCGGGCTGCCGGTGGGCTACTCGGACCACACGCTGGGCATCGAGATCTCGCTGGCGGCAGTGGCACGCGGCGCCTGCGTGATCGAAAAGCACTTCACGCTGGACCGGGCCATGCCCGGCCCGGACCATGCGGCCTCGCTGGTGCCCGCGGAGCTCGCGCAGTTGGTGGCCGGCATCCGCCGCATCGAGCAGGCGCTGGGCTCGCCGCGCAAGCAGCCGGCCGAGGCCGAGTTCCCGAACCGCGCGGTGGCGCGGCGCAGCATCGTGGCGGCACGGCCGATCCGAGCCGGCGAGCCGTTGACCGCCGACATGCTGGCCGTCAAGCGGCCGGGCACGGGCGTGTCGCCGCTGGACTGGTGGGACGTGCTGGGCCGCCCGGCACGGCGCGACTACGACGCCGACGAGTTGATCGACCGATGAGCACAGACCGCCCCATCATCGTCATCGGCTCCGGCGGTCACGCTCGCGTGGTGGCGGATGCGCTGCTGGCTGCCGGCGCGACGGTGCTGGGTTTCACCGACGCCGATCCCGCCCGCCACGGCCTGAGCCTGCTCGGCCTGCCGGTGCTGGGCGACGACAGCACGTTGCAGGCCCACCAGCCCGATGCCGTGCACCTGGCCAACGGCCTGGGCGGCGTCGGCAGTGCGGGCGCAGCCGGCCCGGGCCAGGGCCGCCTGCGCCAACGGGTGCAGCAAGGGCTGGCGGCGCAGGGTTGGCAGTTCGTCGGCGTGCGGCACCCCTCGGCGGTGCTGTCGCCCTTTGCGGAGCTGGCGGGCTGCGTGCAACTGCTGGCCGGCAGCATCGTGCAGCCTGGCGCTCGGCTGGGCGAGGGCTGCATCGTCAACACCGCGGCGGTGGTCGAGCACGACGTGCACCTGTCCGCCTGGTGCCACGTGGCGCCACGCGCGCTGCTCTGCGGCGACGTTCGGGTCGGCACCGGCAGCCACATCGGCGCCGGGGCGGTGCTGCGGCAGGGGGTGCGCCTGGGTGCCAACACCCTGGTCGGTGCCGGCGCGGTGGTGGTGCGCTCGTTCGAAGGCTCGGTGGTGCTGGCCGGCGTGCCGGCACGCGTGATGGAGTCCAGGCGATGAGTGCATGGGAACGGGCGCTGGTGGCGCCGGACACCACGTTGCGCGAGGCGCTGCGCGCCATCGATTCGGCCCGCACCCAGTTGGCCCTGGTGGCCGATGCCGACCGGCGCCTGCTGGGCACGCTCAGCGATGGCGACGCCCGCCGTGCCCTGTTGCGCGGCCTGGGCCTGGACGATCCGGTGTCGGCGTCGATGCACCGGCAGCCCACCTGCGCCCGCCAGGGCGAGGACCGCGCCAGCCTGCTGGCGACGATGCGGCGCCTGTCGCTGCACCAGCTGCCCATCCTGGACACCGAGGGCCGGGTGGTCGGCCTGGCACTGGTCGACGAGCTGCTCGCCACGCCGCTACGCGACAACCCGGTGGTGATCATGGCCGGCGGCCTCGGTACGCGGCTGCAGGAGCTGACCCGCGACACGCCCAAACCGATGCTCAAGGTGGGCTCGCGGCCGCTGCTGGAGACCATCGTGCGGGGCTTTGCCGAGCAGGGCTTCACCCGCTTCTACTTTGCGGTGAACTACCTCTCGGAGCAGATCGAGGCCCACTTCGGCGACGGCTCGGCGATGGGCATCGAGGTGCAGTACCTGCGCGAGCGCCAGCGCCTGGGCACGGCGGGTGCGCTGAGCCTGCTGCCCGAGCAGGAGCTGCCGCTGGTCGTGACCAACGCGGATCTGCTGACCAAGGTCGACCATGCCCAGATGGTGGACCGCCATGTCGAGCTGGGCGCCGATGCCACCATGGCGGTGCGCGACTACGAGATGCAGGTGCCCTTCGGCGTGGTGCGCGAACGCGACGGCGCCATCGAGGCCATCGAGGAAAAGCCGGTGCAGCGCTTCACCGTCAGCGCCGGCATCTACGTGATCTCGCCAAGTGCGCTGCGCCTGGTGCCGAGCGATACGTTCTTCGACATGCCCTCGCTGTTCGACGCCGCGGCCCGCGCGGGCCTGCGCACGCGCGCCCACGCGATCGACGGCTACTGGCTGGACATCGGCCGGCTGGGCGACTACGAGCGCGCCAACCTCGAGTTCGGCAAGGTGTTCCGGTGATCGCCGGCCGCCGTGTCCTGGCGCTGATCCCGGCGCGCGGCGGCTCCAAGGGCCTGCCCGGCAAGAACATCCGCCCATTGGCAGGCCGGCCGCTGGTGGCCTGGACGGTGCAGGCGGCGCTCGATGCGGCCGCGCCCGACCGCGTGGTGCTCTCTTCGGACGACGACGCGATCATGGCCGCGGCCCGCGAGGCCGGCTGCGAGGTGCCGTTCCGCCGCCCGTCGGAACTCGCCACCGACACCGCCAGCTCGCTCGACGTGGTGCTGCACGCGCTGGATTCGTTGCCGGGCTTCGACGTGGTGATGCTGCTGCAGCCCACCTCGCCATTGCGCACGGCGGCCGATATCGATGCGGCCTGCGAGCGCTTTGCGGCCTCTGGCGCGCCCTGCTGCGTCTCGGTGGCGCCCGTCGCGCAGAGCCCGTACTGGATGTACCGGCTGGGCGACGGCGACACCTTGCAGCCCTTGCTGGCGTTGCCCGAAGGCGCCACGCGCCGGCAGGACCTGCCGCCTGTCTACGTGCTGAACGGCGCGATCTACCTGGCCGACGTGGCCTGGCTGCGCCGCACGCGCGGCTTCGTCGGCGAGGGCACGGTGGCCCACGTGATGCCCGCCGAACGCTCGCTGGACATCGACACCGAGGCCGATTGGGCCGAGGTGGAGCGGACCCTCAGGCCCCCAGCCCCAACGCGCTGACGCAGGCCGCCAGATCGGCGTGGACGGCGTCCGCCAGGTGCTCGGCGCCGGGTTCCAGCGCATGGCCCGAGCACACCAGGAAGACCCGGCCCACGCCGGCGGCGCGCCCGGCCTGGGCATCGGCCTCCTTGTCGCCCACCATGATCGAGCCCGCCATGTCCAGGCCCCAGTCGCGCTGCGCTTGCAGCAGCATGCCGGGGCGCGGCTTGCGGCAGCCGCAGTCGATGGCGAACTCGGCCACCGTGCCGGCCGGGTGGTGCGGGCAGTGGTAGATCGCGGTGGCCGGACAGCCGGCGTCGCTCAGGGCCTGGCGCAATTGGGCGGTGAGTGCCTGGTAGTCGGCCTCGCTGTAGAAGCCGCGTGCGATGCCGGACTGGTTGGTCACGATGACCAGCGCGTAGCCCGCCCGGTGCAGCGCGCGCATCGCGTCCAGCGTGCCCGGCAGGAACTCGAAATCCGCCCAGCGGTGCAGGTAGCCGACCTCGCGGTTGACCACGCCATCGCGGTCCAGGAAGGCGGCGCGCTGCATGGCCGCGTCAGGCGGCCAGCTCGTCGTAGCTGACGCTGGCGGTGCCGAACTTGCCGACCACCAGGGCGGCGGCGTGGTTGGCCAACGGCACGGCGTCGCGCAGCGACAGGCCCGCGCCGACCAGCGCGGCCAGTGCTGCGACGACCGTGTCGCCGGCCCCGGTGACGTCGAACACTTCGCGGGCCTCGGCCGGCACGTGGCGCGCGCCGGCGTCGTCGAACAGGGTCATGCCCTCCTCGGAGCGCGTCAGGAGCAGGGCCTGCAGCGACAGGCGCTGGCGCATGGCCTGCGCCAGCTCGGCCAGGTGGGCCTCGTCGCGCCAGGGCCCCGTGATGAGGGCCAGCTCGCCGCGGTTGGGCGTCAGCAGGCTGGCGCCGGCATAGCGGGTGTAGTCGCTGCCCTTCGGATCCACCAGCACCGGCTTGCCGGCGGCGCGTGCGCACTCGATCATGCGTGGGATGTGGGCCAGGCCGCCCTTGCCGTAGTCGGAGAAGATCACCGCGTCATGCTGGGCGACCTCGCTCTCGAAGGCGGCGAGCATCTGCCCCAGCACCTCGTGGTCCGGCGTGTTCTCGAAGTCGACGCGGATCAGCTGCTGCGAGCGGCCGATCACCCGCAACTTCATGATGGTCTGCAACTGCGGGTCTCGGCCCAGCACGGTGCGGATGCCCCGCTGCTGCAGCAACTGCTCCAGCCGGCGCGCGGCATCGTCCTCGCCCACCACGGTCAGCAGGGTGGCCTGGGCGCCGAGCGACTGCACGTTGACCGCGACGTTGGCGGCGCCGCCCAGGCGGTCGTCCTCGCGCGTGACGCGCACCACCGGTACCGGGGCCTCCGGCGAGATGCGGTCGACGGCGCCGAACCAGTAGCGGTCCAGCATGACGTCGCCGACGACCAGCACGCGGCTGGCCGCCAAACGCTGCTTGGGGGGCAGCAAGAGATTCATGCGAGGCCCAGCTCGTGTTCGACCAGGCCGCACAGCGTGTGGCCGATCAGGATGTGGGCCTCCTGGATGCGCGCGGTCACCTCGCTGGGCACCACCAGCGCGATGTCGCACAAGCCCTTCAGTGCACCTCCATTGCGGCCCAGCAGGCCGATGACGGCGATGCCGGCGGCACGGGCGTCCTCGGCGGCGCGGCGCACGTTGGCCGAGTTGCCGGAGGTGGAGATCGCCAGCAGCACGTCACCCTGGCGGCCGAGCGCGCGCAGCTGGCGGGCGAAGATCTCGTCGAACGAATAGTCGTTGCCGATGCAGGTCAGCGCCGAGCTGTCGGTGCTGAGTGCGATGGCGGCGAGCGGCCGCCGGTCCTTGATGAAGCGGCCCGTCATCTCGGAGGCGATGTGCTGGGAGTCGGCGGCCGAACCCCCGTTGCCGCACACCAGCAGCTTGCCGCCCGCAGCCAGGCACTGGGCGATCAGGGCGCCGGCGCGGGCCACCTCGGGCGCCATCGCCGGCAGCCGGGCCATCAACTCGCCATGCTCCGCGAGGTTGGACAAGAACAGGGCTGTCATCAGAGTTCCTCGACCCGACGCGGCGGGAAGCTGTCCCAGCTCAGGCAACCGGGGCATTGCCAGAAGTAGCGTTGCGCCTCGAAGCCGCAGGCGGCACAGCGGTAGCGCTGCTGCGGCCGCGCGGCCCGGGCCACGGCTTCGCCCACGGCCTGGGCGGTCTCGGCGTTCCACTCGGCCGCCGGCCGGGCCAGCACGGCCTGTGCGGCGCTCAAGGTGGGCTGGGTGCGCAGGTGCGGCAGCAAGGCCGGGTCGGCGCCCAGCTCGTGCCCCTGGGCCCGGGCGCGGGCACGCAGCAGATCCAGGCTGGGTGCCTGCTCGTAGGCCGCCTGCAGGCGTGCAGCGGCGGCTTCGCCCTGGCCGACGGCGCGGGCGCTGTCGGCATAGTCGCTGGCGACCAGCGTGAAGGCGGCAAGGTCGCGCAGGCGCAGGTCGTCCCATGCGGCCAGGGCCTCTGCATGGTGGCCGGTGCGGGCCAGGCGCTGGCCGGCCAGCAGCAGCGGGCGGGGGGCGTGCGGGGCGGCTTCGCGGGCCTGCCGCAGCACGGCGTCGGCATCCTCGGCCTGGCCCTTGGCGTCGGCCTCCAGCGCCATCTCGCAGCGGTAGTGGGCGATGCGGGTGCCGAAGGCACCGGTGCCGCTGCGCTCCAGCGCGGCCGCGGTCTCGGCGGCAGCGGCCCAATCGCGCGAGCGCTCGTAGAGGTTCAGCAAGGCCAGGCGCGCGTCGGTGTCGAAGGCCGTGCCCTGCAGGGCACGGTAGGCCTGCTCGGCCCGGTCGAACAGCCCGGCTTTCATGAAATCCTGCGCCAGCGCGTGCTGGGCCCGGTCGCGCTCGCTGCCCGGCAGGTCGGAGCGGCCCAGCAGGTGCTGGTGCACGCGCACCGCGCGCTCGAACTCGCCCCGGCGGCGGAACAGGTTGCCGAGTGCGAAGTGCAGCTCGGTGGTGTCGGGGTCGTTCTGGACGGCCTCGATGAAGGCGTCGATGGCCTTGTCCTGCTGCTCGTTGAGCAGCAGGTTCAGGCCCTTGAAGTAGGCCTTGGGCGATTCGCGGTTCTCGCGCCTGAGCTGGCGCAGGTCCAGGCGCGACGCCAGCCAGCCGAAGCCGAAGGCCACTGGCAGCGCCAGCAGCCAGCCGAAGACGTCAAACTCCATCGGGGATCACGGGCTGGATGGGCTCGCGCGACGGGGCAGGCGAAGGGGATTGCGAGTCGAGGGCGGTGGGCGCCCCGAGGCGGGCCAGGCGGCGCTGCCGCCACCAGCTCGGTGCCATCGCCAGCACGCCGAAGGCGGTGCCGCCGGCGAAGGCTGCCAGCACGATGATGACCATCGGCGCATTCCACGCGTAACCGAAGAACCAGTGCACGGCGGCCGCCTGCTGGTTGTTCAGTGCGAAGGCGAACAGCGAGAAAAAGATGAAGGCCCTTGCGAGCCAGACGAAGAAGCGCATCGGGGTCGATTCTACGGAGTCACGGCCAAAAAAAAGGGCCCCCTTCGGGGCCCCTGCGGGACCAGGCTGCTTTGGCCTCAGCCGAGCGCCGGGCCGCTCCCAAGCCGGCTGAGCACCCGCCCGGCGGGTGGGGCCGGTACCCCGGCACCGGGTGCCCCAACTCAGTCTGTTGCCGGCTCGTCGACCGGCAGGTTGGCGTCCACGCCTTCGCGCAGCGCCTTGCCTGGCTTGAAATGCGGCACCAGCTTCTCGGGGATCGTCACCTGCTCGCCGCTGCGCGGGTTGCGGCCCACGCGCGGCGGGCGGCGGTTGATCGAGAAGCTGCCGAAACCGCGGATCTCGATGCGGTGCCCGCGCGCGAGCGCGTCGGACATCGCATCGAGGATCGTCTTGACCGCGAACTCGGTGTCGCGTTGCGTCAGTTGCGCGAAGCGATCCGCGAGCTTGGCAACGAGATCGGACCGGGTCATGTCAGATCGATCAGCCGTTGTTCTGGTTGTCCAGCTTGGCGCGCAGCAGGGCGCCCAGGCTGGTGGTGCCGGCGGTTTCACGCTCGTTGGATTGCGACAGGCGCTGCATCGCTTCCTGCTGGTCGGCCTGGTCCTTGGCCTTGATCGACAGCTGGATGTTGCGCGTCTTGCGGTCCACGTTGACGATCATCACCGAGACCTCGTCGCCTTCCTTCAGCACGTTGCGCGCGTCTTCGACGCGGTCGCGGCTGATTTCGGAGGCGCGCAGGTAGCCCATCACGTCGTCGGCGAGTTGCACTTCGGCGCCACGCGGGTCGACCGTCTTGACCACGCCGTTGACCAGCATGCCGCGGTCATTGACCGAGGTGAAGGTCGCGAACGGGTCGCCGTCGAGCTGCTTGATGCCCAGCGAGATGCGCTCGCGCTCGACGTCGATGCCCAGCACCAGGGCTTCGACTTCCTGGCCCTTCTTGTAGTTGCGCACGGCGGTTTCGCCGGCCTCGTGCCAGGACAGGTCGGACAGGTGCACCAGGCCGTCGATGCCGGCAGCCAGGCCCACGAAGACGCCGAAGTCGGTGATCGACTTGATCGGGCCCTTGACCTTGTCGCCGCGCTTGACGGTGGCGCTGAACTCTTCCCAGGGGTTCGCCTTGCACTGCTTCATGCCCAGGCTGATGCGGCGCTTGTCTTCGTCGATCTCGAGGACCATGACTTCGACTTCTTCGCCGAGCGTCACGACCTTGGAGGGGGCGACGTTCTTGTTGGTCCAGTCCATCTCGGAGACGTGCACCAGGCCTTCGATGCCCGGCTCGATCTCGACGAACGCACCGTAGTCGGCGATGTTGGTGACCTTGCCGAACAGGCGGGTGCCGGTCGGGTAGCGGCGAGCCACGCCCATCCACGGGTCGTCGCCCAGCTGCTTGATGCCCAGCGAGACGCGGTTCTTCTCGGCGTCGAACTTCAGGACCTTGGCCTGCAGTTCCTGGCCGACGGTGACCACTTCGCTCGGGTGGCGGACGCGGCGCCAGGCCATGTCGGTGATGTGCAGCAGGCCGTCGATGCCGCCCAGGTCCACGAACGCACCGTACTCGGTGATGTTCTTGACCACGCCGTTGACGATGGCGCCTTCGGACAGGGTTTCCAGCAGCTTGGCGCGTTCTTCGCCCATCGAGGCTTCGACCACGGCACGGCGCGACAACACGACGTTGTTGCGCTTGCGGTCGAGCTTGATGACCTTGAACT
>JADMKA010000241.1 GCA_018780145.1 Vitreoscilla sp.
CCAAGGTGCGCAAGGAGCTGCGCCGCTGGCTGCGCCGCCTGCACGACGAGATGCATGTCACCAGCGTCTTCGTGACCCACGACCAGGAAGAGGCGATGGAGGTCGCCGACCGCATCGTCGTGATGAACGAGGGCCGCATCGAGCAGGTGGGCGCACCCGACGAGGTCTACGACCACCCGGCCACCCCCTTCGTGCTGAAGTTCCTGGGCGACGTGAACCTGTTCCACGGCCGTGCCGGCCTGACGCCCGGCCACGAGAGCCACGTCAGCTACGTGCGCCCGCACGAGCTGGATGTGGTGGCCGAGCCTGGCGAGGACACCTGGGCGGTGACGCTGGCGCAGACCCTGACCGTGGGGCCGAACACCCGCATCGAGTTCCGCCGCGACGACGACGGTTCCTACGTGGACGTGGAGCTGCCGCGCGAGGCCTTCGTGCAGCTGCGCGACACCCTGCGCCTGACCACCGGTCGCCGGGTCTTCCTGAAGCCCCGGCGCGTGACGCAGTTCTCGGCCAACGTCTGACGGCGGTCGATCAGAGCGGCGCGGAGGGCGTGCCCACTGGAGCGGCCTGGGCCTGCGCCACCAGCTCGGGCGTCAGGTGCGGCGCGAAGGTCTGGATGAACTCGTAGGCAAAGCGCCGCAACAGGCCACCGCGGCGCACCGCGACGCTGGTGGTGTTGATCGAGAACAGGTCGCGCGCGTCCAGCGCGCGCAGGTTGCTGTCGCGCTGTTCGTCGAACGCGATCGAGGCCATGATGCCCACGCCCAGGCCCAGCTCCACGTAGGTCTTGATCACGTCGGCGTCCATCGCGGTGAGCACCACGCGCGGCGTGATGCCGGCGCGGGCGAAGGCGCCGTCGATGCTGCCGCGGCCGGTCAGGCCGGTGTCGTAGGTGATCACCGGGTGCTCGGCCAGGCGCTCCAGCGTCAGCGGGCCGTCGAGCAGCGCATGGCCCGCGGGCACCACCACCGAATGGGTCCAGCGGTAGCAGGGCAGCGCCACCAGATCCGGGTTCTCGGCCAGCACGTGCGAGGCGATGCCGATGTCGGCCACACCGGTCAGCAGCATCTGGGCGATCTGCTGCGGCGAGCCCTGGTGCATCTGCAGCTGCACCTGCGGGTGATGGGCCCGGAAGTCGTGCACTGCCGGCGGCAGCGCGTAGCGGGCCTGCGAGTGGGTGGCGGCGATGCTGAGCACGCCGCTGTCGCCCAGGCGGAAATCGTCGCTGGCGTGCTGCAGGTTGCCGGCGTCCAGCAGCAGCTGCTCGACCCAGGGCAGCACCCGCTCGCCCGCTGGGGTGAGCCCGGTCAGGCGCTTGCCGGCGCGCACGAAGATCTCGACACCCAGCTCCTCCTCCAGCTCGCGGATCTGCCGGCTGATGCCGGGCTGCGAGGTGTGCAGCGCCTCGGCCACGGTGGTGAGGTTGAAGCCCTGGCGCACCGTCTCGCGGACCGAACGCAATTGCTGGAAGTTCATGGCGCGCCGTTTGTTCTTGGAAGGATTCCGCATTGTCGAATCCCCGGCTTCGTCGGCCAACGATTGAATCCGCGCTTGCTTGTGCGCTGAGCACATAAGCCTCAGGGCAGGCGCATCAAGGGCTGGCCCATTCGGATACCTTGCCCGGGCTCGATGCCGGCGCACAGCGTGAAGCCGCGCGGCGCGAAGACGATCACGGTCGAGCCGTGCTGGAACCAGCCCAGATCCTGGCCCTTGGCCACCGGCACCTGGCAGGGCAGTTCGTGCGGGCCGGGGTAGCGCCGGTGCAGCAGCAGGTCCAGAAACTTCAGCCGCAGGCTGGCCACCAGGATGGCGGCCACCGGCACCAACGCGATCGGGTGTCCGCCACGGGCCAACCGCAGGTGGATGGCCGCCCGCTCGTTGCGGCAGAACAACCGCTCGACGCGCTTCAGCGCGATCGGGTTCACGTTCCAGGTGTCGCCGGCCAGGTGCGTCACGTGCTGGATCACGCCGTCGTGCGGCGCATGGAGGTGGTGGTACATCGCCGAGGTCAGGCGCAGCGTGACGAAGCAGCCGTCCCGGTAGGGCAGCGCCCGGTCGGCATGGCCGAACAGCTCCTCGACCCGGTACGGGAAGCCCTTGGCCTGCCAGACCTGGCCCTCGGCCACCGGGCCGCAGGCGCCGACGATGGCGTCGCAGGGGCTGGCCAGCAGCGCCGGATCCGGGTCCACCGGCCGGGCACCGGGCTTCAGCTCGCGCACGAAGCAGGCGTGCAGGCTCTTGAACTGCGTTTCCCGGGCCTCGGACAGATCCAGCTCGGTGAACAGGCGCCACAGCGCGATGGAGGCCCGGCACACCCAAGGGTGCTCGATCTGGCTGAACCAGCCCATGAATCGGGTGGCCGCCGCGCGGGGGATGCGGTTGGTCAACAGGAAGTTCAGGTCTTCCTGCTGCAGGAGTCGGTCGCGCCAGGCTCGCGGTTTCATGAGGGCGTCAATTGAGTGCGGTATCACTGGAGTTTCCCCACGCTGTGTGACACATGGACGAGACCCTCACCTTCACCGCACTCGGCAGTGCTGCCCTGCTGGCCTTGCTGCCCCGTGCCTGGCGCCGCTGGGAGTTGTCGCGCGCCAAGCACCCGTCGCTCGCTGGCCACGCCCGCATGGCGCAGCGGGTGGCTCGCTGGTTGCCCGGCTACGCCTACGACGAGGCGCGCTTCTTCGCCAGCGACGATGCGCCTGCCGAGGTGGTGGCCCGCCGCCGTGCCGGGTTCGGCCAGCTGGCCGGCCACCTCAACGAGCGCCATGCCCGCTCCATCGCCTGGACGGCCGAGGTGCGCGAGGGGCTGTCCGACCTGCAGTTCACCGGCGCCTACCGCGTGCCCTTCCAGTACAGCCCCTACCTGCGTGAGCATCTGAAGCTGGGTGCGGTGGCCACCGAATCCTTCGGGGTCACCGTGACCGACCTGGACGGCTACGCCTACGACGACCTGACCGGCTCCTACGGCGTCAACGTCTTCGGCCACGACCTGTACAAGCGCTGCATCGCCGAGGGCAGCGCGCGCGCCCAGGCGCTGGGCCCGGTGCTGGGGCAGCTGCATCCATGCGTGAAGGGCAACGTGGAACGCCTGAAACGCATCTCGGGCCTGGACGAAGTGTCCTTCCACATGTCCGGCACCGAGGCCGTGATGCAGGCCGTGCGGCTGGCCCGGTACCACACGAAACGCCGGCATCTGGTGCGCTTCTGCGGGGCCTACCACGGCTGGTGGGAGGACGTGCAGCCCGGGCCCGGCAACCCGCTGCCACCGCGCGAGACCTACACGCTGAACGACCTGAGCGAGCGCAGCCTGCAGGTGCTGCGGACGCGCCGCGACATCGCCTGCGTGCTGGTCAACCCGCTGCAGGCCCTGCACCCCAACCGCGCCGCGCCGGGCGACTCCTCGCTGGTCGACAGCTCGCGCCGCGCGGGCACCGACCGCGCCGCGTACACCGCCTGGCTGAAGAAGCTGCGCGAGGTCTGCACCGAGCGCGGCATCGTGCTGATCTTCGACGAGGTGTTCGTCGGCTTCCGGCTGGCG
>JADMKA010000076.1 GCA_018780145.1 Vitreoscilla sp.
GCACGCCGGGCAAGGTGGCGATCTTCGCCACCTGCTATGTCAACTACAACGAGCCGGGCATCGGCCACGATCTGCTGAAAGTCCTCGAGCACAACGACATCCCGTACGAGATCGTCGAGAAGGAAAAGTGCTGTGGCATGCCCAAGCTCGAGCTGGGCGATCTCGATGCCGTGGCCGAGCACAAGGCTGCCAACATTCCCGTGCTGGCCCGCTACGCCAAGGAGGGCTTCGCCATCCTCAGCGCCATCCCCAGCTGCACCCTGATGTTCAAGCAGGAGCTGCCGCTGATGTTCCCGGACGAGGCCGATGTGCAGCTCGTCAAGCAGGCGATGTTCGATCCCTTCGAGTACCTGATCGCCCGCCACAAGGACGGCCTGCTGAAGCTCGACTTCAAGAACGCGCTGGGCAAGGTCAGCTACCACATCCCCTGCCACGGGCGGGTGCAGAACATCGGCCGCAAGACCGAGGAGATGTTCAAGCTCATCGGCAAGTCGGTGACGGTGCAGCTCAACACCGTCGAGCGTTGCTCGGGTCATGCCGGCACCTACGGCGTGAAGACCCCATACCACCCCATCGCGATGAAGATCGGCAAACCCGTCTTCAAGGCCATGGCCAAGGACGAGCCCGACGTGATCAGCAGCGATTGCGCGCTGGCCGGCCACCACATCGCGCAGGGCATGGCGGCTGCCGGCACGCCGGCCAAGGCCCTGCAACACCCCCTGAGCCTGGTGCGCCTGGCCTACGGACTGTGAGGAGAACGAGATGACCATCACCCGAGGCAGCCTCCTCACGCTCGAGGCCTACGCGAGGATCCGGAAGTCCGACAAACCTTCTGTTATCGCCCACCGCCGCCTGCGCAGCGTGCGCCTGGGTGACCACATCACCGTGCAGTTCGAGGACGAGCAGACCATCCGCCGCCAGATCCAGGAAATGCTGCACATCGAGAAGATCTTCGACGAGGACGGCATCCAGTCAGAGATCGAGGCCTACGCGCCGCTCGTGCCCGATGGCACCAACTGGAAAGCCACGATGCTGATCGAGTACCCGGATCCGAACGAGCGCAAGCGCGAACTGGGCCGCCTGATCGGCGTCGAGGACCGCATGTTCGTCGAGGTCGAGGGCCATGCGCGGGCCTATGCCATCGCCGACGAGGACCTGGACCGCGAGAACGACGAGAAGACCTCCGCAGTGCACTTCCTTCGCTTCGAGTTGCCCCCCTCGGCACGCGACGCGGTGTGCGCCGGTGCCGGCGTCAAGCTCGGCTGCGATCACACCAACTACCCGGCGCACGTGGCCATTGCCCCCGAGACCCTGGCCAGCCTGGCGAGCGACCTGCGCTCGCGTTGACGGCATCCGGTCGCGGGCGTACAACCGCGGCAGGCGGGGCCTCTTGCCCCTGCCGAGGAGGCGATCATGGGTCTGCTCGACACCGCTGAGGTGACCTGCATGCTGCCGGTGAAGGACTTGGCCCGCGCGCGGGCCTTCTACGAGCAGCGGCTGGGCCTCACCCCCCTGGGCGCCAAGCCCGATGGCAAGTTCATCTACCGCAGCGGCGGCACCGAACTGGCCCTGTTCCCCAAGCCGGAAGGCACGCAGGCCACGCACACCGCCATGAGCTTCCGCGTCGCGGACATCCGGCAGGCGGTGGCCGAACTGGCCGGCCGCGGGGTGGTCTTTGCCGACTACGATTTGCCGGGCCTGAAGACCGTGGAGCATGTTTGCGTGCTGGGTTCCGAGAAGGCGGCCTGGTTCGAGGACACCGAAGGCAACATCCTCTGCCTGCACGAGGACCTGGCCTGACCGCTCACCCGAGCACCGAGCACCGGGCGCCGGATCTCAGCCGAGCGCCGGGCCGCTCCCAAGCCGGCTGAGCACCCGCCTGGCGGGTGGGGCCGGTATGCCGGCACCGGGTGCCTCAACTCAGGCCTTGGCTTCCCGCCGCAGCCGCCACAGCGATTCGGCGCTGTAGAGCCCCAGTGCGACCCAGATCAGCACGAAACCGGTCAGGCGCTCGGGCTGCAGCGGCTCGTGGAACAGCCACACCGCCAGCATGAACTGGATCGTCGGCGCCAAGTACTGCAGCAGCCCCAGCGTGGCCATGGTGACGCGGCGCGCACCGTGTGCGAACAGCAGCAGCGGAACGGCGGTCAGCGGCCCCGCAAAGAGCAGCCAGGCCCAGGTCGGGGCGTCGGCCTGGGACAGCGTGCCACCGTGGAAGCTCAGCCAGACCAGCGCCGGCACGGCCAGGGGCGCGAGCAGCGCCGTCTCCAGTGCCAAGCCCTCCAGCGCGCCCAGCGGCGCCGTCTTGCGCAGCAGGCCGTACAGGCCGAAGCTCAGTGCCAAGGTCAGTGCGATCCAGGGCGGGACGCCCGCCGTCCAGGTCAGCCACGCCACGCCGGCCGCTGCCACCGCCAAGGCCCAACGCTGCGCTGACCTCAGCTTCTCGTGCAGGAACAGCATGCCCAGCAGCACGTTGACCAGCGGGTTGATGAAGTAGCCCAGGCTCGCTTCCATCACTCGGCCGTTGTTCACGGCCCAGACGTAGACCAGCCAGTTGGACGACAGCAGCAGGGCGCTGAGGGCGAACACGGCCAACGTGCGCGGCTGCTTCACCACCCCGGCCAGCCAGGCCCAGCGGTGTTGCACGGCCAGCAGGATCAGCACGAAGGCCAGCGACCAGACCGATCGGTGCAAGACGATCTCCAGCGCTGGAACGCTGGCGATCTGGCGGAAGTACAGCGGAAACAGGCCCCACAAGGCGTAGGACAGGGCGGCGGCAAGCAGGCCGGCGGGCATGGGCAGGGGGCCGGCATCGGCGGCCACTGTGGCAACCGGGCGATTGTCGGCGCTGCACTGCGGCACCGTCGGCGTGGGTGAATTCGGCCTCGCTGCGGCTGCGAGGTGCAGTGCAGCGGCCCGTGGCCGATCTGCGGTCAACGCTCCGATCGAACCGGCTCCAGCAAGGGCTGCCATTCCGGCCCCGGCGTCGCCTCGAAGCGCATGGGTCGCCCGTCGGCAGGGTGCGGCAACTCCAACACCCGGGCATGCAGCCACAGCCGCTGCAGGCCCAGCCAGGCGGCCACTGCACGGTTGTGCACTCCCTTGCCATGGGTGGCGTCGCCGACGATCGGATGTGCCAGGTGCTTCAGGTGGCGCCGGATCTGGTGCCGGCGCCCGCTCAGCGGGCGGGCCTCGACCAGTGCGTAGCGGCTGGTGGCATGGCGAGAATCCACGCTGAACGGCCACTCGAAGCCGGCCAGGCGGTCGAACAGGGTGCGCGCCGGCAGGCGTGGCTGGCCGGCACTTGCGAACTCGGGGTCACGCGCCAGCGCATGGTCCAGGTCGACATGCTCGGCGGGCCAGCCGCGCACCAGGGCCAGGTAGCGCTTGGCCACCTGTTCGCCCTCGAAGGCAGCGCCGAGAGCACGGGCGGCCCGGGCATGGCAACTCAGCACCAGCAGGCCCGAGGTGCCCTTGTCCAGGCGGTGGGCCGGTGCCAGGCTGGGTGGCCCGTCGGGGCCGAGCTGCGCGCGCAAGCGTTCCAGCAGGGTATCGCTCTCGTGGGCGTCGAGCGAGCTGCGGTGCACCAGCAGGCCGGCCGGCTTGTCGACTACCAGCAGGTGGTCGTCACGGTAGAGGATGGTCAGGTCGGCAGGCAGATTCACGGTGGGTGTGGAAAGCGCGCCACGAAAGCGCGTCGAATCATCCTACGTGTTAGGGAGGGCCCCCTTTCGAGGGAATGACATGGGTGGTTGCACCTTGAAAAATGGCGGACACATTGGGGCGGCACCATGCGCCTCACGGGAGACCACCATGCCACAGACCTATTACCTCGGCTACCGCTCGCTCTTCGTCACGCTCACCGCCTGGGCCGCCATCATGCTGGCCGCGGTGGCCTGCGCCTTCGGGGCGATCCAGCAGGCCGCGCTGGCCTCCTGGGCGCCCGGGCTGGAGGCCTCGGTGCAGGTCGAGCCCATGCCGCTGGTCAGCGGGCTGATGCTGAGCTACCTGCCCTGGGCCGTCGGCGCTGGGCTGATGATCTCGGTGGCCTTGCTGGTGGCGGCTGTCGGCCTGCTGATGCGCCTGGAGTGGGCTCGCCGCGTCTTCATCGGCCTGCTGGTGGTCGCCATCGCCGCGAACTTGGGCAGCCTGTGGTTGCAGCACGAGTTCGTGCAGTCGCTGGTCGACGCCACGCTGCGCCAGACACCCCTGCCCACCGGCGCGGCCGGCGTGTTCGGTGGCTTCGTGGCCGCGGCGCGGTGGCTCTCAGGCCTCGTCACGTTGTTCGCCTGCGGCGGGCTGGTCTGGGTCATCCGCCGGTTGATGTCCCCGAAGGTTCGCCAGGAATTTGTCGCCTGATCTGTCAGGTGATGTCCCCGTCCACGTAGTACCAACGCCCGTCCGCCTCGCGCACGAAGCGGCTGGTCTCGTGCAGGCGGTGGGCACGGCCGCCGAGCTTGCTGCGGGCCACGAACTCCACCGTGGCGTGTCGTTCATCCTGGGGCTGGTGTCGCTTGACCACCAGCCCCAGCCATTTGAGCCCTGGCTCGTTGGCCTCCAGGGTGGTGGGGCGGGTGCTGGCGTGCCAGGTGTCCCGGAGGTAGCCCACCTGGCCCAGAACGAAAGCGCTGTAACGTGAACGCATGAGGGCTTCCGCATCGGGGGCTTGCAGGTGCTCAGGTCCGGTGTGCCAGCGGCCGCAACAGGCGGGGTAGGGCAGGCTGCTTCCGCAAGGGCAAGAGGTTTCAACGGTCGGCATGCATGTGATCTTGCCTCACGGCAGCCAGCTTGAAGCCAGGCCCGGGCGGGGCTAAGATACTGTACAAATTAACAGTATCATGAGCCTGCCTGCCACCCCACTGCCAGCCCGTTCCGCCCTGCTGGCCCAGCCCAGCGGGCTGCACCCGGCGCTCTGGCGCGCCCACGGGGGAGGCGAGCGAGCTGGCGGCAGCACCGTGGCCAGCGGCTTTGTCGCGCTCGATGCCGAGTTGCCCGGTGGCGGCTGGCCGGTGCGCGTGCTCACCGAGTTGCTGCTCGCTCAACCCGGGGTGGGCGAGATCCGCCTGCTGGCACCTGCACTGGCCGCCTTGGCGCGTGGTGGCCGCAGCGTGATGCTGTTCGATCCGCCGGCTGAGCTCAGCGCCACGGCGTTGGCGCAGCTCGGCTGGCCGCCGGGGCAGTGCATCGTCGTGCGCGGCCGCGATGGCGTTCGCCATCCCAGCTTGCGCCGGCATTTGCCGGGCGCCGATGTCTGCTGGGCGCTGGAGCAGGTGCTGCGCAGCGGCCAGGCCGGGGCAGTGCTGGCCTGGTTGGGAGCTGCAGCACGGCCCGATGCCCTGAGGCGCCTGCAACTGGCGGCACAGTCCCACGAAGGCCCCGCCTTCCTGCTGCGTGAACTCGCTGAACGTATCCGGCCCAGCCCGGCGCCCTTGCGCCTGTCCTTGCACACCGCAGGTCCTGACGAACTGGCAGTTCAGGTTGTCAAGCGGCGCGGTCCGGCCATGTCTCGGCCATTGCACCTGGCCCTGTCACCAGTGCTCTCGGAGCGCTCCCGTGCCCTCGCGCTGGCTTTGCGTGCTGGGGCGCAGGCGCCACGCAAGGCTGTGCCGGCGCCAGCCTCTTTGCAAGCCGAGCCTCGCTGAGCACGGCGAGGGCGGGCACCATGCTCTGGTTCGGGCTGCATCTGCCGGCCTTGTCGCTGGAAACCTTCTCTGCCTTGCTCGAGCCGCCGGCCCGCGCTCGCCCGGTGGCCTTGCTGGCCCGGCACCGCATTGCCGCCGCCAACGCCGCGGCGCGCGAGCGTGGCGTCGCGCCCGGCATGAAGCGCGCCACCGCGGTGGCGTTGGTGCCGGATCTGTTGTGCGGCGAGGCCGATCCGGCGCGCGATGCCGAGGCCTTGCAATGCGTGGCGCACGCGCTGATGGCTTTCACGCCTGCCGTGTCCCTGGTGCCGCCGGAGGGCCTCGTGGCAGAGGTGCAGGCCAGCCTGCGCTGCTTCGGCGGGCCTGCCGGGCTGTGGCAGCGTCTGACTGAAGCGCTCGCGCCCCTGGGGCATCGCATCCAGCGGGCCCATGCCCCCAGCGCACTCGGCGCCAGCCTGCTGGCGCGCTGGGAGGACGATGCCGAGCCTCCCCGCCGACTGACCCGTGCCGCGCTCTGGCCGGCACCCGCGACACCGGCTCTGGACGACCCTGCCTGGGCTGAACTGCATCGCCGCCTCTCCAGCCTGCCGGCCGCCTGGCTGGCGTCGGATGCCTCCGCGCTGGCGGCATTGGAAGCCATGGGCTTGCAGACCCTGGGCGACCTCAGGCGCCAGCCCCGCTCCGGACTCAACCGCCGTTTCGGCCCCGGCCTGCTGCACACGCTCGACCGGGCCTGGGGCCTGGCCCCCGATCCACGCGAGCCCCTGGCGCCGCCGCTGCGTTTCCACAGCCAGGTCGATCTCTGGGCCCGGGCCGACAACACCGAGTCCCTGCTCGCCGGCGCCGCGGTGCTGCTCGGGCGGCTGGTCGCCTGGGCCCGGGCCCTCCACGCCCGGGTGCCCGGGTTCCGGCTGGACCTGCACCATGCCAGCCGGCTGCGCGCGAGTGCCGCAGGGGAGGCCGGCCGGCATGTCAGCCATCTGGAGATCGGCCTGGCCGAGCCCAGTGCCGATGCCCGCCACCTGCAGGCCGTGCTGCGCGAGCGCCTGGCCCGCGAGCCGCTGGCGGCGCCAGTGCTGTCGCTGGGCTTGTCCTGCGACCAGCCGGTGCTGGGCCAGCCTCCAGACGGTGAGCTCTTCCCCAGCCTGGCAGGCCAGCGCGAGGGCCTGTTGCGTCTGGTCGAGCGCCTGCAGGCCCGGCTGGGGGAGTCGGCGGTGCAGTGCCTGGCCCCCCAGGCCGACCACCGGCCGGAGCGGGCCACCACCCTGCAGGGCATCACCGGCCCAGGCCTGGCCGCTCCGCTGCCCACCGTGCCTCGATTGACCCGGCCGGTCTGGTTGCTGCCGGTGCCCCAGGCCCTGCCCGAGCGCCAGACGGGGCCATGGCTGGGCGGCCAAGCCTTGCATCTGCTGGGCGGGCCGGAGCGCATCGAGACCGGGTGGTGGGATGGCGAACTCGTCTGCCGCGACTACTTCATTGCCCAGGTTCCCGAGGGCCCGCTGCTGTGGGTCTACCGCCTGCGGCCGGCCCCCCCGTCGGGAGAACCTGGCTGGTTCCTGCACGGCCGCTTCGGTTGACAAGAAACGAAACACGCCGATACCGCCACGAAAGGACGCATGGATCTTCGCCCGGCACGATGGCATCACCCTGTCACCACCTGGAGTTGTCATGAAGACCTGGATCAAGAACACCCTGATCGCCGCGCTCGGCGCGAGCGTCGTGCTCGGCGGATTGGCAGTCGCCAGCCCCGGCCGCATGGGCTGTGGCATGCATGCCGGCGCCATGAGCGAAGCCGACATGACCAAGATGCGCGAGCGCATGGTCGAGCGGGCCAGCAGCGAGCTCTCGCTGGACGCCACCCAGCGCCAGCATCTGGTGTCACTGGCCGACACGCTGCAAGCGCAGCGCCAGACCATGATGCCCGGCGGCACGAACCCGCGCGAGCAACTGTCGGCGCTGATCGCCGGCGAGCGCTTCGACGCCAGCCGCGCGCAAAGCCTGGTGCTGGAGAAGACCGAGGCCCTGCGCAACGCCAGCCCCTCGGTGATCGCCGCGGCCGCGACCTTCTATGACAGCCTGCGCCCCGAGCAGCAACAGAAGCTGCGCGAGTTCATGGCCCGCGGCCGCCATGGCGGCGGCTGGAGAAGCTGATGTGGCTCCACCGGCCGGTGGGCCGCGTGATGTTCACGTTGGCACTCGGGCTGGTCGCTGCCGCGGCGCTGCTGCTCGACGCAGTGGCGCCACCGGCAGCCGACGCGCTGGTCGCCTGGCATGCGCTGAGCACGCTGGCCCTCGCCGGGCTGGCGGGCTGGGCCCTGTGGTCGCCCCAGTTGCCCCGCGACAGCGGGCGCTCGCTGGCCGCCTTGCTGGGCCTGGGGCTCGTGGGCAGCCTGGCGGTGGCGGCCGGCCGCCTGCCGCTCCACGCGCTCGAGGGGTTCGCCGTGCCCTTTGTCCTTGCGCTGGCCCTGTGCGGCGCCCTGGCCCTGCTCGGCTGGCGCTGGTCCTGCCGGGAAATCTCCTGGTGACATGGCGCACCCGGTGCCGGCGTACCGGCCCCACCCGCCGGGCGGGTGCGCGGCCGCTTGGGAGCGGCCCGGCGCTGGCCACGCCCAGGCACCATCACCCCGCCGAGTCCGTGCGACGATAGCCCCATGCCCCGCATCCTGCTGATCGACGACGACGAGCACCTGGCTCCGCCGCTGGCCACCTACCTGAAGCGCTTCGACTTCGAGCTGGCGCGCGCAGGGCGCCCGAGCGAAGGGCTGGCGCGCCTGCGTGCCGAGCGCTTCGACGCCGCCATCCTCGACGTCATGCTGCCCGAGATGGACGGCTTCGAGCTGCTGCGCGAGATCCGGCGCGGCGGCGCGGCGATGGCCGAGCTGCCGGTGATCATGCTCACGGCCCGCGGCGAACTGGCCGACCGCGTGGTGGGGTTGGAACTGGGCGCCGACGACTACCTGCCCAAGCCGTTCGAGCCGCGCGAGCTGGCCGCGCGCCTGCACACCGTGCTGCGCCGCAGCCGTGCGCCATCACCCGCCGCACCTGCCGCGGTGGGGCTGGATCATCTGCGCTTCGACGGCCTGGCCATCGACCTGGCCCGCCGCGAGGTCCAGCGCCAGGGCGAGCCGGTCGAGCTGACCGGCACCGAGTTCGAGCTGCTCACCCTGCTGGCCCGCGAGCCGCGCAAGGTCTTCAGCCGAGACGAGATCCTGAACCGCCTGCGTGGCCACGAGGCCGACATGGCGACCCGGGCGGTGGACATCCTGGTCTCGCGCCTGCGCCGCAAGCTCGAGCCGCTGGATTGCATCAAGACCCTGCGCAATGCCGGCTACGCCTTTG
Organism: Vitreoscilla sp.; assembly: GCA_018780145.1. Taxonomy (GTDB): domain Bacteria; phylum Pseudomonadota; class Gammaproteobacteria; order Burkholderiales; family Burkholderiaceae_C; genus Ideonella. The sequence goes on from JADMKA010000076.1 coordinate 8,982, forward strand.
CGGCCGCCCCTGAGGCCGGAACATGAGAGCGCACGCTGCCGCGCCGTCTACCGCACCCGGCCGTTCACGTTGGCACCACCGCGTGCGCCACTCGCTGGGCCTGCGCCTGATCGGCCTGTTCCTGGTGCTGGCCTGTGCGATCAGCGCGGTCTTCGTGTTCGGCATGCAGCGGGCCTTCACCATGGGCTGGCGCGATGTCGTCAAGCCGCTGGTGTCGGACTATGTCGATCGCCTGGCCGTGGACATCGGCAGCCCACCCGAGGTGGCCAAGGCCAGGGCGCTGGTCGAGCGCCTGCCGCTGTCCATCGAGATCACCGGCCCGGTGGTGCAGTGGCGTTCGGCGCCACCGCGGCCAGGGCTGGTCGAGGCCCACCCGCACGATCTGCTGCTGCGCCAGACCGCTGATGGCCACACCATCCGCATCGGCCTGGACGCGCAGGGCTGGATGGAGCGGCCGCGCATGATCGGCTGGATCACGCTGACCGTGCTGTTGCTGTTGACGGCGGCGGCCTGGAAACTCGCGCACCTGCTGTTCGGGCCGCTCAAGGAGATCGGTGCCGGCGTCGAGCGCTTTGGCCGCGGCGATTTCAGCCAGCCGATCGCCCTGCACCGGCGGGACGAGCTCGGCGAGCTGGCGGGCCAGGTCAACACGATGGCGGCGGACCTGAGCGGCATGCTGGACGCCAAGCGGGCCCTGCTGCTGGCCATCAGCCACGAACTTCGCTCGCCGCTCACCCGCGCGCGCCTGAACGCCGAGCTGGTGCCCGAGGGCGCCGAGCGAGATGCCCTGCTGCGCGACCTGGCCGAGATGCGCGACCTGATCACCAGCCTGCTGGAGAGCGAACGCCTCGCCCAACCGCATGCCGCGTTGCAGCGCGAGCCGGTGGACCTGCAAGCCGTGCTCGACAGCCTCCTGACCGAGCCGCAGGCGCCGTTCGCCGGCCGTGCGGTGCGGGTGTCGCTGCCTGAAGGCTTGCCGGCGGCCGAGGCCGACCGCACGCGCCTGGCGCTGCTGCTGCGCAACCTGATTGACAACGCCTTGCGCCACGGTGCCGATGCGGCGCAGCCGCCCGAGCTGACCGCACGCTGGGCCGACGGCCAGCTGACCCTCAGCGTCCGCGACCACGGCCCCGGCGTGCCGAAGGACGATCTGGCACGCCTGGCCGAGCCGTTTTTCCGTGTCGACGCGGCGCGCCAGCGGGCCACCGGGGGCGTGGGACTCGGGCTCTACCTGTGCCGCTTGGTGGCCCAGGCGCACGGCGGCACGCTGCGCTTCGAGGCTGCCGAGCCCGGCCTGCGCGCGGTCGTCAGCCTGCCGTGGGGCCGAACATCGCGTCCATCGCCTGGTTGAAGACGGCGAAGTCCAGCGGCTTGGTCCAGTAGTCGGCAAAACCGGTGGCCAGCGCGAGGCGGATGTCCTCCGGCATCGCGTTGGCCGAGAGGGCGATGCAGGGGATGCGTTGTGTCGCCGGATCCTTGCGCAACCGGGCCATCACCTCCAGGCCGTGCAGGTCGGGCAATTGCATGTCCAGCAGGATCAGTGCCGGCTGCAGTTCGGCGGCCAGGCGCAGGCCGGTCTCGCCGTCGGCGGCACTGTGGAAGGCCAGGCCGGTGCGGCGAGCGGCCAGCTCCTCGACGATCATCAGGTTGACGGGGTTGTCCTCGATGTAGAGGAGCACCGGTCGCCTGGCGGCCGTGCTGTCGCCAGCGTCGGCCTCCAGTGCGCCGACACCGGCCACGGAGGGCAGCGCCACACCCGCTGCCGGGGCCGATGCCCGCCCGGCCAGGCGGACGAAGTTCGGCGACTCGCCGGCAGCGGCCGGGTCCCCGGCCGCGCGCGGCAACCAGAGCTCGAATTCGCTGCCCTGTCCGGCCGTGCTGCGCACGCTGATGCGGCCACTCATGCGCTCCATCAAGGTCTTCACCACCGCCAGGCCGATGCCCACGCCGGGCACGCCGGGGTGTCTGTCGGGCGCCCGGTGGAAAGGCTCGAAGGCCTGGTCGAGAAGTTCGGGCGACATGCCCAGGCCGCCGTCGCGCACCGTGATGCAGACCTGTTCATCGGACACCGCCCGGGCGCTGAGGCTGACCCACCCACCCTCGCGGTTGTACTTGACGGCATTGGTCAGCAGGTTCAACAGCACCTGCTTCAGCCAGAGCGGGTCGGCCAACGCGGCCAACCCGGGCGGCAGGCTGGCCTCGTGGCTGAGCAGGATACGGCGAGCCGAGGCGGCCCGCTCCACCAGCGGCAAGCTCGCGTCGAACACCGGGTCCAGGACCACCGTGGCCATTGGGTGGGTGGCGTTGGTGTCATCGTCCGGGCGGGCCAGCTCCAGCACGTCATTGATCAACGCCAACAGGTGCTGTCCGGCGGATCGCACATGTTCCAGGCGGACGCGGCGGCTGGCCGCGTCCAGGCTGTCGCCGTCGGCCAGCAGCAACTCGGTGAATCCCAGCACCGCATTCAGCGGCGTGCGCAACTCGTGGCTCATGCGGGCCAGCAGCTCCGACTTGGCCTCGCTCTCGCGCAGGGCAATGGCCTTGGCCTGGCGATCGCCTTCGGCCTCGCGGCCGGCAGAGATGTCCCAGTTCACGCCGATGCGCCGCACGATGCGGCCCTGTTCGTCGTGCATCGGCACCGAGCGGGAGGCGAGCCAGCGCACCTGGCCGTCGGGCCGGATGATGCGGAACTCGTACTGCGTCGGGCCGTGGCCGCCCACCGCCAGCAGGATCTGCTGGCTGACGTAGTCACGGTCGTCAGGGTGCAGGTACGAAGTCATCTCCTCGATGCTGGGGGCCCCCTCGCGCGGCTCCAGGCCGCGCATCAGGTACATCTGCTCGTCCCAGCGGCTGGGGCCATCGGGCAGCACCCACTCCCAGGTGCCGATGCCGGCCGAGCGCGCGATCAAGGCGATGCGTTGATTGGCCTCGCGCAACTGTTCTTCCGCCTGGTAGCGCTCGGTGACGTCGATGGCCATGCCGAGGAAGGCCACGAGGTGCCCGGCCGCGTCGCGCATCGCCATGCGGCGGGTCAGGATCTGGTGCCACAGGCCATCCGGGTGCATGACGCGGGTCACCAGATCCACCGGCCGGCCCGTCTGCCGAGCACGGTGCGCCGCGGCGATCACCGCAGCGCGATCGTCGGGGTGCATGCGCTCGACCAGGTTCGGCGCATCCCAGCCACCAGACGGCGGCGGAATGCCCATCAGATCGGTTCCCAGGGCGCTGCTGTAGATCCGGTTGGTGCCCACATCCATGCGCCAGACCGTGACGCCGGACATGCTCAGCGCCAGTTGGAGCTGGTCCAGGTCGAAGCGATGCTCGTTCGGATCAGGGGGCTTGGGCATGGTTCGGTGGGCGCCGTCCGCGCCGTCCGCGCCAGTCTAGTCGGGAATGTGGGGTCCCCAAGCCGCCCCTATCATCGTCGGATGAGCTCCGTTGTCGTGAAGTCGCCCGTGCAGGGCATCGTCATCGCCCTGCAGGCCGAGCCGGGCCGGCCCGTGCGCCCCGGCCATGAGTTGATGGTCGTGGAGTCCATGAAGATGGAGGTGCCTGTCGAGGCGCCCGGTGCCGGCCAGGTCATGGCCTGGCTGGTGGCCGTCGGGGACTCGGTGGCCGAGGGCGAGCCGCTGCTGCGCTTCGAGCATGGCGCCGCGCCCGCTGCGCCTGCGCCGGCCGCGTCGTCCCAGCCGGCCGGGCCGCGCCCGGACCTGCTCGCCCTGCAAGCCCGCCGTGCCGCCTTGACCGACACGTCGCGTCCAGAGACCGTGGCTCGCCGCCATGCTGCTGGCGGCCGCACCGTGCGCGAGAACCTGGCCGACCTGCTCGACCCGGGCAGCTTCACCGAGTACGGCGCCCTGGCGGTAGCGGCCCAGCGCACGCGGCGCCCGCTGGCCGAACTGATGGCCCAGACGCCGGCGGATGGCCTGGTCACCGGCATCGGCACCGTCAATGCCGGCACTGTCGGGCCGGAGCGCGCGCGCTGCGCGGTGATGGCCTACGACTACAGCGTTCTGGCCGGCACCCAGGGCGTGTTCAACCACATGAAGAGCGACCGGCTGCTGGATCTGGCCGAGCGACTGTCGCTGCCGGTGGTGCTGTTTGCCGAAGGCGGCGGCGGCCGGCCCGGCGATGTGGACTGGCCCATCGTGGCCGGCCTGGACTGCACCACCTTTGCCCGCTGGGCCGCACTGGCCGGCCGGGTGCCGCGGGTGGGCATCGTGGCCGGGCGCTGTTTCGCCGGCAACGCGGCCTTGCTGGGATGCAGCGACGTCATCATCGCCACCGAGTCGGCGTCGATCGGCATGGGCGGCCCGGCGATGATCGAGGGCGGTGGCCTGGGCCGTGTGGCGCCGGAGGCCGTGGGCCCGGTCTCGGTGTTGGGGCCGATCGGCGTGATCGACCTGCGTGTGCCCGACGAGGCGGCAGCGGTGGCTGCAGCGAAGCGCTACCTGGCCTACTTCCAGGGCGATCTGCCGCCAGGCAGGGCGGCCGACCAGGCCGTTCTGCGAGACGCCGTGCCGCTGAACCGCAATGCCTTGTACGACCCACGCGCCATCCTGCGCACCGTGGCCGACGAGGACAGCGTGATGGAGCTGCGGGCCGAATTCGGCACCGGCATCATCACCGCGCTGGCCCGCATCGAGGGCCGCACCATCGCCGTGGCCGCGAGCCACTCGCGCCACCTGGCGGGCGCCCTCGACGCGCCGGCCTGCGACAAGCTTGCCCGCTTCATGCAACTGGCCGACGCCTTCGGCCTGCCGCTCGTCACGCTGGTGGACACGCCGGGTTTCATGGTCGGGCCGGCCTCCGAGGCCACGGCCATGGTGCGCCATGCGGCACGCCTGTTCGTCAACGCGGCGGCCCTGCGCGTGCCGGTGTTCAGCGTGGTGCTGCGGCGCGGCTACGGTCTGGGGGCGATGGCGCTGACGGCAGGCCACTTCCATGCCCCGGTGGCCATCGCCGCCTGGCCGACAGCCGAGTTCGGCGCGATGGGTCTGGAGGGGGCGGTGCGGCTGGGCTTTCGCAAGGAGCTGGAGGCGGCGGGCGAGGGCCGCGAAGCCCTGTTCCAGCAACTCCTGGCCCAAGCGGCCGAGCGTGGCCAGGCCCTCAACATGGCCAGCCACCTGGAGATCGACGACGTCATCGATCCTGCCGAGACCCGGGCCTGGCTGGCACGCGGGCTGGGCGCCGTGGCCGGGGTGCCGCTACCCCCCCGGCGCCAGATGCTGGACACCTGGTGAGCCGCGCCACAATCGCCGCCATGCTGTTGTCACCCCCTCTCACCGCCCCCGCCGATCTGGACGGCGCGCTGTCTGCCCAGGGCTTTGCCGTGCTGGGCGCGGCCGGCGCCTCCGGTTGGCTGGGTGTACCCACCGCCGCATGGGCCGACTGGCTTCCGTTCTGGGACCGCTTGCCGCCCGACGCCTACCTGAAGGACGGTGGCCGCTACCGGCGCCGCCGGCACGGCTGCTACATCGTCGATGGCGATCGCGTTGCGCCGCAACCGCACCGCCCGCATTGGCAGCCGGTTGAATACAACGCGTTGCACGGCGGCATCGAGCGGCATTTCGAGCCCATCGAGCCGGCGCTCGCCGCCCACCCGCTGTGGAACCGCTGGCTGGTGCTGGGCGCGGCACGTGCGTCGGCGCTGAAGGGCGCGCAGCCCTGGTTCGTCGAGGCGCATGTGTTCCGCATCGACACCACCGACGGCATCGGCCGCCCGACGCCCGAGGGTGCCCACCGCGATGGGGTCGACCTGGTCAGCGTGACCCTGGTTTCCCGGGAAGGCGTCAAGGGCGCCGAGACACGGGTCTTCGCCGCTCAGGGCCGCGAGGGCCAGCGTTTCACGCTGACCGAACCCTGGAGCACGCTGTGGCTGGACGACGAGCGCGTGGTCCACGAATCCACGCCGATCCAGCCGCTGCAGCCTGGTGGTGCGGGTCACCGTGACACGCTGGTGATCACCTACCGGGCCGGCGGCTTCCAGGGCCCGGACGCCTGAGAGGCTGAGAGTCTTTCACCCATGCCCGCCTTGCACGCCAAAACCCCCGCGCTCGTCGTTGCAAATGCTCGCCATAGCCCGAGCTATGGCTGTGCTTTGCGCCTAGGTCGCGGGCGCTTTGACGCGCCTTTCGGGCACGGCCGAAAAACTCTCAGCCTCTGACCCCCCAACAACATCAAACGGGAGACACCCATGACCGACTCCGCCACCAAGCCGACCCTCGCCGAACTGGCCGAGGCCAACAAGCGCCAGCGCGCTGCTGTCGAGGCGGCGCTGGCGCAAGCGCCGGCACGCAGCACAGGCAACGTCACGGTCGGCGGCCAGCGCCTGGCCTACCGGGTCGATGCCGAGTTCATGCCGGTGCTGTCCGACCAGCATGGCGAGACCCACGGCGAGCCACAGGCCGCGGTGTTCACCACCGCCTACCAGCAAGACGGTGGGGCGCCGCGTGGCGTCTGCTTCGCCTTCAATGGCGGCCCCGGTTCGGCCTCGATGTTCCTGCACCTGGGGGCGCTGGGCCCCAAGCGGGTGCGCGTGCGTGACGATGGCGGCATGCCGCCGCCGCCGTACCGCGTGGAGGACAACCCGCTGACCTGGTTCGAGCACTTCGACCTGGTCTTCATCGACCCGCCGCACACCGGTTATTCGATCACTGCCAGCGACGAGGCACGCAAGAAAGCGCTGAGCGTGGATGGCGACGTGGAGATGCTGTGCGAGGCGATCCGCGCCTGGCTGACCCGCCACCAGCGCTGGGGCTCGCCGATCTACCTGTGCGGCGAGAGTTACGGCACCACCCGCGCCGCGGCGATGGCGGACCGCCTGTGCAACCTGGGTGTGGCACTCGCCGGCCTGGTGCTGGTGTCTTGCGCGATGGACATCCAGGCGCTGGAGTTCTCGCCCCGCAACGACCTGCCGTATGCGCTGTACCTGCCGGCCTTCGCCGGCACCGCGCAGTACCACGGCTGTCTGAAGGGCTCGCTGGCCGCGTCACCCGAGGCGGCCCGCGCGGCAGCGCTGGACTTCGTGCACACCGACTACCTGTCGGCACTCCACCGTGGTGGCACGCTGAGCGAGAAGGAGCGCGGCCGCATCGCGCGCCGGGTGGGCGAGTTGATCGGCCTGCCGGCGGCGGCCGTCGAGCACATGAACCTGCGGGTCAGCGATGCACGCTACTTTCCCGAGCTGCTGCGGGAGCGGGGCCAGATCCTCGGCCGGCTCGACGCCCGCGTGGCCGGCCCGATGGGCCCGGACCGCAAGCGTGAGTGGGAGTTCGACCCCTCGATCGAGGCCCTGGTGAGCCCCTACACGATGGCCGCGATGGACTACTTCCGCGGCACGCTGGGCATCGGAGCGGACAGGGTCTACGTGCCCATGTCCGAGCAGGCGCACAAGGTGTGGAACTGGAACCGCGGCGAGGCCCAGGGCAACAGCTACACCTGCACCAGCACCGACCTGGCCCGGGCGATGCGCCGGCTGCCGCATCTGGCGGTGTTCGTGGCCAGCGGCCACTACGACCTGGGCACGCCCTACAGCGCCACCGACTGGGCGCTGGACCAACTGGACATCGGCGCGGAGGTGCGCCAGCGCATCACCCACCGCTACTACGGCGCCGGCCACATGATGTACACGCGTGAGGCCGACATCCGCCAGCTGAAGACCGACCTGGCCGCCTGGCTCGCCTGAGGCATGCACATCGGCCTGCTCACCGGCGGCGGCGACTGCCCCGGCCTCAACGCGGTGATCCGCGCGGTCACCCTGGCACTGATCCGCGAGTGCGGCGCCCGTGTCACCGGCATCGAGCGCGGTTTCCTGGGGCTGTGCACGAAGGCCTCTCGCCCCTTGGACGAGGCCGCGGTGCGCGGCATCCTGGCCGAGGGCGGCACCATCCTCGGCACCCACAACCGGGCCGACCCGTTTCGCTACTTCGGCGCCGGCGGGGCGGATGTCTCCGCTGCCGCGCTGTCCTACGCACGAGACGACCTGGGCCTCGATGCCCTGGTGGCCATCGGCGGCGACGGCACCATGGTCATCGCCGAGCGCTTTGCCCGGCTGGGCCTGCCGGTGGTCGGTGTGCCCAAGACCATCGACAACGACCTGCCCGGGACCGACCGCACCTTCGGTTTCGACAGCGCGGTGGCGGTGGTGTCCGAGGCGCTGGACCGCCTGGCCACCACCGCACGCAGCCATGGCCGGGTGATGATCGCCGAGACCATGGGCCGCGATGCGGGCTGGATCGCGCTGGAAGGCGGGCTGGCTGGCGGGGCCGACATGATCCTGCTGCCCGAAATGCCCTTCAGCCTGGACGCCGTGGCAGCGTTTTGTCGGCAGCGCGAGTCGCGCGAGGGCCATACCCTGATCTGCATTGCCGAGGGCGCTCACGCGGCCACCGAGTCCGTCAGCGTGCGCGAGATCCTGCACGACAGCCCCGGCCGGGTCCGCTTGGGTGGCGTCGGCAACTGGCTGCAAGAAGAACTCGCTCCGCTCCTGGCCGGCGAGGTGCGTTCCACCTTGCTCGGCCACGTGCAACGCGGCGGCTCGCCCACGGCCTACGACCGCGTGCTGGCCACCCGTTTCGGCTACCACGCGGCCCAGTTGGTTCGCAGCGGCGCCTTCGGGCGCATGGTGGTGCTGAAGGGTGACGACTGCGGCAGCATCTCGCTCACCGAGGCGGCCGGCGGCCGACGGCTGGTGCCTCCGGATCATGCGCTGCTGTCCACCGCGCGGGGCCTGGGCGTGGCCTTCGGCCAGGCATCACTGTTGTAGGCGCGCGGCAGCCGCGTGACGCAATGGGCGGCCTGGCCGCACGCAGCGGTTCGGTCGGGCTTGAGGCGCGGCGTAGACTCTTCTCCAGCAGAAAGACACGGGCCGCCGCCAAGCGGTGCCCCTACTGCGCCGGCTGCACGGCCGGGGTGGCAGCACATGGGAGGGGTGACGTGCCGTTGTTTCGTTGGCTGAGCCTGCGCCAGCTGTTGACCGTTCCGTATGTGCTGCTGGTCCTCGGGCTGGCGGTGGTGGTGGGTGGGCTGTCGTACCGGGCCGGGCGCGAAGCGGTGGATCACCTGGCCGACAGGCTGCTGATCGAGACCGTCGGGCGCATTTCGCAGGCCGTTGAAAGGCATGTGCTGGGCTCGGGCGCGGTCCTGGAGACGGCGTTTCCCAAGGGGGTGACGGCGCCCGTGTCGGTGCAGGCCGAACTGCCCGCCTTGCGGACGCGCTTCTGGCTGGCGACCTCGGTGCACCGCGAGCTGAACAACTACGCCTACTATGGCGACGAACAAGGCCACTTCTTCGGTCTCTGGCGCGACGGGCCCGACGACGCCCAACTGCGCCTGCGCGTGCGTGGCGAGGGCCCTCGCACCCTCTACAGGTTCAGCGGCATTCAGGGCGAACTCGGCGACGCGAGGCAGGAAGACAAGTTCTTCGAGCCCCGCCAACGCCCCTGGTACCAGGCCGGCCGCGGCGCGGCCACCGAGACATGGACCTCGATCTACATCGACTTCCGAACCCAGGAGTTGGTGGCCACGCGGGCCCGCAAGGTGCCCGATGCCCAGGGGGTCACGCGCGGCGTGGTGGCCACCGACGTGTCGTTGCAGCAGCTGAGCGATTTCGTCCGATCGCTGAAGACCAGTGCCAATGGCTTTGCTTTCATCGTCGAACCCAACGGCGACCTGATCGCTACTTCGCGTGGGTCGCACATCCGCAAGGGCGCTGACGGCACCCACCTGCGGCGCAACGCCGCCGAGGTGGACGACCCGTTGCTGGCGGGCACCTACCAGAAGGTGCGGGCCCTGATGTCGGCCGCCAGCCAGGCCACCGAGGCACGCGCCGGCCAGATCGAGGGGCCGGACGGCACGGCCCTGCAGATCGCCTATGCCCGCATGCGCGACAGCGCCGGGTTGGACTGGATCATCGCGGTGGCGGTGCCCCGCAGCGATTTCCTGCACCAGGTCACGTCCAACCTCTACCAGACGATAGGGTTGACATTGCTTGCCGCGCTGGCGGTGGTGGGCGTCGGCCTGATCAGCCTGGGCGTGGTCTCGCGCGACCTGAACAAGATTGCCACCGCCGCACGGCAGGTCGGCGAGGGCCAGTTCGACGCCCCCCTGAAGGTGGACCGGCACGACGAAATCGGAGACCTGGCGCAGAGCTTTGCCGCGATGACCCACAAGCTGGCCACCGACCGCCTGACCGGCCTGGCCAACCGCGAGGCGATGCTGCCCGCATCAGCGACCTCATCGGCCTGCACCGGCGCCCAGGCGACGAGGCCGCGTTCGCATTGCTGTTCCTGGATCTGGACGGCTTCAAGTCGGTCAACGACCGCTTCGGGCACGAGACCGGCGACCAGGTCCTTCGGGTCATGGGCCAGCGCATGGCGGCCAGCCTGCGTGACGGCGATCTGGTGGCGCGCTGGGCCGGTGACGAGTTCCTGATCGTGCTTGGCGGCGTCGCCGAGGAGTCGCATGCCCGCGGGGTGGCCGACAAGCTGCAGTCCAGCCTGTTCGCCGAGCCGATCGCCGGGGCCGAAGAGGCCCGCGTCGGCGTGTCCATCGGGGTGGCCCTGTACCCGCGCGACGGCGTCGACGTCGAGGCGCTGGTGCGGCATGCCGACGCCGACATGTACCGCCGCAAGCGGGCTTGACCGGCCGGCTTGAGCCAGCGCAAGACGGGCCCGCGCGGCCGGGTGTCAGATGGCGGCATCGAGAACCACACCAAGGAATCCACGATGCGTGCCTTGCAGGACTTCTTCTCCACCGACTATGGCCTGCTGAGCGCTGCGGTGATCGCCATCACACTGGGCATGGCGGCCTTCTTCACGCGCTTCTTCATCACCCACATGCGCGAGGACGAGGCCCGCGAGCGAGCCCGCCTGGCCGGCAAGAGCTGAGCCGCGTCAGCCGCCGTCCGCATTGGCAAGCTGCTGCAGTTCGACCAGCCGCCGGTACAGCCCGCCGTCGATCTGCATCAAGGCCTCATGGGGGCCTTGTTCGGTGATGCGCCCGTGGCTCAGCACGAGGATCCGGTCGGCCTCGCGGATGGTCGACAAGCGGTGCGCGATCGAGACGATGGTCAGGCGCCCGCGCAGGGCCGCCAGGGCCTGCTGAACGACGCGCTCGGTCTCGCTGTCGATGTGCGAGGTGGCCTCGTCCAGCAGCAGGATGCGCGGCTGGCCGGCCAGTGCGCGCGCGATGGCGATGAGCTGTTTCTCGCCCACGGCGAGCCGCGCGCCCCCCTCGCCGAGCAACGTGTCGTAGCCCTGCTCCAGCCGCTCGATGAAGCCATGGGCTCCGGCCGATTTGGCGGCCGCGTGGATCTGTGCGTCGCCGAGTGGCCGGCCCATGGCGATGTTCTCGCGCACGCTGGCGGCCAGCAGGAAGGGCTCCTGCGGCACCAGGCCCACGGCATCCCGGAAAGCGTCTTCGTCCAGCTCGGCGATCGCCTGGCCGTCGATCGACAGCTGCCCCTGCGTCACCCGGTAGAAGCGCAGCAGCAGCGACAGCAGGCTGCTCTTGCCACTGCCCGTGGGGCCGACGATGCCGATGAACTCACCGGGCTCGATGCGCAGCGAGATGCCCCGCAGCACCGGCACGCCCGGTGTGTAGGCGAACTCGATCTCCCGGGCCTCGATGGCACCGGCCGTCACCCGGCCGGTGGCGGCCGGGCGCGGCGCCTCGGCCTCGTCCAGCAAGGTGTTCACCCGCGCGGCCGAGATCACCGCCTGCTGCAGCTGCGAGAACTGCATGGTGATCTGGATCAGCGGCTCCACCACCCGCCCGATGTAGCTGACGAAGGCATACAGCACGCCGACCTCGATCGGCGCCAGGCTGCCACCACTTTCGCGCAGGCCGAAGACGGCGATCACCACCGCCAGCATGGCCACGTTGAGCAGGTCCAGCGCCGGGCGCAGCAGCCAGGCGTTGGCACGCAGTTCGGTTTGCCGTGATGTGTAGTGCGCCTGGTTGATGCGGGCGTAGCGCTCGCCATAGTGGGTGGCCGCGCCCGTGGCCTGCAGCACCGCCATGCCGCCGATGGATTCCGCCGTCTGGGCGTTCAGCTCGCTGCGCAGCTCGCGGGTGCGCGCCACCGCTGGGGCCGACAGGCGCTGGTACAGATACACGATGCCCAGCACCGCCGGGATCAGCGTGGTGACGATCAGCATCAGCCTCCAGTCGAGGAAGGCCATGGTCAGCAGCAGGCTGGCCAGCATGATCAGGCAGTCCAGCATCACGAACAGCACCTGCACGTAGAGCTGCTTGACCGCTTCGGTGTCGTTCGTCACCCGGCTGACCAGCTGGCCGGTGATCGCGGTGTCGAAGAAGCTCATCGGCAGCCGCAGCACATGGCTGTAGACGGCCTCACGGATGCGCTGCACCGAACGCATCGCCACGCCGGCCAGGCGGGCGAGCTGGCCGTAGCGCACCCAGCTGGCGGTCCAGCCCGCCAGCAAGGCCCCGATCAGCAGGCCCGCCATGGCGCCGACGGCCGGGTCGCGAGGCAGCAGGTAGCGGTCGATGAAGGCCTTGCCCAGCACCGGGCCGAGTGCATCCAGCCCGGCGGCCAGCGTCAGCCAGATCAGGCCCACCCACAGGTGCCTGGCCTCCGGCCGGGCCGCGCGCCAGAGCAGGGCGGCAGCGCGGCGGGCCGGGGTTTCGGGCGCCTCAGTCCTGCTCAATCGAGGCCTCCAGTTGCTGGATGCGCCATTGCTGCGCGTACCAGCCATGCGCCACGCCCTTGGCGAGCAGTTCCTCGTGGGTACCGCGCTCGGCCAGGTGGCCATGGCGCAGCACCGCGATCTGGTCGGCATCGGCCAAGGCCGAGAGCCGGTGGCTGACGACGATCACCGTGCGCCCCTGCCGCTGGTCGTGCAGGTGGGCCAGGATGCGGTGCTCGGTCTCGGTGTCGACCGCCGACAGTGCATCGTCCAGCAGCAGCAGCGGGGCGTCGGCCAGCAACGCTCGGGCGATGGCGACCCGCTGCCGTTGGCCACCCGAGAGCGTGACGCCGCGCTCGCCCACCGGCGTGTCGTAGCCCTGCGGCAGCCGGGCGATGTCCTCGTGCACGGCGGCCAGCTCGGCCACCGCCTCGATCTCCGCGCGCGTCGCCGAGGGCCGGGCCAGCGCGATGTTCTCGGCGACGCTGGCAGAGAACAGGATGGGCTCCTGCGGCACCCAGGCAATGCCGGCGCGCAGGGCCTCCAGCGTGTGGTCGGCCAGGGCCACGCCGCCCCAGCTGATGCCGCCGGACTGAGGCATCCACTGCCGCAGCAACAGCTTGATCAGCGTGCTCTTGCCGGAGCCGGTAGGCCCGACCAGGCCCAGCGTCGAGCCGGGCTCGATGTGCAAGGACAGCCCCGACAGCGCGGCGCTGGTGTTGCCGGGATAGCAGAAGTGCACGTCGCGCAGCACGATCTCGCCAGGGTGGACGGTGGCGACCGTGCCGTCGTCGTCGATCGCCAGCGGCTCGTCCAGCACCGCCGACAGGCGGGTCCAGGCCGCGCGCCCACGCTCCCACAGGGCCAGCACCCAGCCGGCCGCGAACATCGGCCAGATCAGTTGCGTGAGGTACAGGCCGAAGCTGGTGAGCTGGCCGATCGTCAGCTCGCCGTACCACACCAGCCATCCGCCCAGGCCCAACGACAGCACGATGGCCGTGACCAGCGTCATGCCGACAGCCGGCTCGTAGCGGGCCTCCCAGCGCTGCGACTCATAGCTGGCCCGCGCCGCCGCCCCCGCCAGCTCGGCGAAGCGCCGGCTGCTGCGCGCCTCCAGGCCCAGGGTGCGCAGGGTGCGCACACCGGTCAGCGTCTCCTGCACATGGTCGTTCAGGTCTCCGAAGCGCTCCAGCGCGTCGCGCGAGCGGTCGTGCACATGGTGCGAGATCCAGGCGAACGACCAGGCCATCAGCGGGAACGGCAGCAGTGCGATGGCCGCCAGGCGCCAATCGACACCCAACGCCATCGTCGCCACCACCAGCAACAGCGTCAGCGTGCCGTCGAAGCCCGCCAGCATCGCCTCGCCGGCTGCCATCTCGACAGCATCCACGTCGTTGGTGGCCAGGGCCATCAGGTCGCCGGTACGGCGGGTCTGGTAGAAGCGCGGCCCCTGCTCGGCCAGGCGGGCATACAGGCGGCGGCGCAACTCCACCCCCATCTGGTACGCCGCGGCATACAGGCGAATCCGCCAGCCCACGCGCAGCAGGTAGATCAAAACCCCGGCGCCGATCAGCAGTGCCAGCTCGCGCCACAACGCCGGGCCTGCCAGCTCCCGGGCCACCAGGGCATCCACCAGATGGCCGATCTGGCGCGGCATCCAGACGGTCAGCAGGGCGATGGCCAGCAGCATCACGCCCGCCGCCGCATAGGCCGCAGCATGGCGGCGAACGAAGGTGCGGATGAGGTGGGCGAGCGTCATGGAGGCCGGGAGCCGGCGATTCTAGGAGGCTGCCGGGCCGTCGCTGGCTGCCATGACAATGTCACAGAGGGGTGGCACCTTCGGGCCATCCCCCTTTTCAGGAGCCGCCGCCATGGCCAAGGATTTCGACCGGATGGAAGATTCCAACCCCACCGCCAACCCCAGCATCCACGACGTGTCGGACCCGGGCCGGCGTGTGGTTTTGCGCGGCGGTGGCCTGGCGGCGGTCGCCGCGTTGTTCGGCCCGGGGGCATTGACGGCCTGTGCGGGCACGGCCAACACGCCGGTGAACCCTGCAGGGCTCGGCCGGGACATCGGCTTCAAGGGGGTGGCCATGGCGGCCGGCGACACGGTCGTCGTGCCAGAGGGCTACCGCGCCCAGGTGTTGTATCGCTGGGGAGATCCGGTGGGCCTCGCCGGGCAGATGCCGGCCTTCCGCCCGGACGCCTCCAACAGTGCGGCCGACCAGGCCGCCCAGGCCGGCATGCACCACGACGGCATGGCTTACTTCCCGCTCGACGGTGCCCGCCGCGGCCTGCTGGCGATCAACCATGAATACACCGATGACGGCCTGCTGCACACCGATGGCATGAAGACCTGGAGCGCCGAGAAGGTGGCCAAGGCCATGGCGGCGCATGGCGTGTCGGTGATCGAGGTCGAGCGTGCAGGCGATGGTTGGAAGACCGTGCTGCCGTCGCGCTACGCCCGCCGCATCACCGCCCGCACACCGATGCGCATCGCCGGCCCGGCTGCTGGCCACGCCATGATGAAGACCGCCGCCGACCCCACCGGCACCATGGCCCTGGGCACGTTCAACAACTGCGCCAACGGCCAGACGCCTTGGGGCACGTACCTGACCTGCGAAGAAAACTTCGCCAACTACTTCGAGGGGCCGGAGCAGCCGGACGCCCACCAGAAGCGCTGGGGCCTGAAGAAGGGCGGGGGCTTCTACCGCTGGCACGAGCACGAGGAGCGTTTCGACGCCGTCAAGCACCCGAACGAGTTCAACCGCTTCGGCTGGGTGGTGGAGATCGATCCCATGGACCCGGCCTCGACGCCCGTCAAGCGCAGCGCCCTCGGCCGTGCCGCGCACGAGGGCGCAGCAACGGCTTTGACAGCCGGCGGAAAGGCGGTGGTCTACATGGGCGAGGATGCGCGCTTCGAGTACATCTACAAGTTCGTCAGCCGCGACGCGATGAAACCTGGCGGCTTCGCTGCCAACCGCGAGCTGCTGGACCATGGCACGCTGTACGTGGCCCGTTTCGATGTCGACGGCACCGGTGAGTGGCTGCCCCTCGTTCACGGCCAGGGGCCCCTCACGGCAGCCCATGGCTTTGCCGACCAGGGCGAGGTGCTTATCAAGTCCCGACAGGCCAGCGACAAGCTCGGTGGGACCAAGATGGACCGGCCCGAGTGGACGACCGTGGATCCCATCAGCAAGCAGGTCTATTGCACCTTGACCAACAACGCCAGCCGCGGCCAGGCCGGCCAGCCCTACATGGATGCGGCCAACCCGCGGGCCAACAACACCATGGGCCAGATCATCCGGTGGAAGGAGCAAGGCGACCTGGACGGCGTGAAGTTCACCTGGGATCACCTGGTGCTGGCCGGCGACCCGACGCTGCCGCGCGAGGGCGCCAAGGGCAACATCCGCGGCGACACCTTCGGCAGCCCCGACGGCCTGTGGGTCGACCCCCGCGGCGTGCTGTGGATCCAGACCGACGTTTCCACCTCGACCTTGGGCAAGGGCGACTATGTCAACCTGCCCAACAACCAGATGCTGGCCTGCGACCCGACAAAGGGCGAGATCCGCCGCTTCCTGGTCGGCCCGGCCGGCTGCGAGGTGACAGGCATCGCGATGGCGCCCGACCTGCGCACGATGTTCGTCAACTTCCAGCACCCGGGCGAATCGCCCTCCGAACGCAGCGATCCCGAGGCGCCGGGCCGCTACTCGAACTGGCCGGACGGCGGCCGGCCCCGGTCGGCCACGGTGGTCATCACCCGATCGGACGCTGGCGTGATCGGAACCTGATCCAGCGCAATCTGTGCGGCCCTTGAAGTCGCGCAGGCCGCCCCTAATTCGGTGTCATGCCGGCGCACGGGTTCTTCTGAACCCCGCCGGTTGCAACCACCGAAAGGAGCAGCCATGTACGAATCCCTCTGGAGCTTTCCCGGCGGCGTGATGGGCGATTTCGACCGCCTGCGCCGCGAACTCGACGACGTCTTCGGCACCTCGGGCCTGGCCAGCAGCATCCGCTCGGTCGCCCCGGGCGCGTTCCCCGCCGTGAACGTGGGACAGACACCCACCAGCGTCGAGGTCTACGCCTTTGCGCCGGGCATCGACCCCGCCAAGATCGACGTGGTCATCGACCGCGGCGTGCTGACCATCTCCGGCGAACGCGCCTCGGCCCTGCCGCCCCAGCAACCGGGCGACAAGCGCGTCAGCGTCTACAGCCGCGAGCGCAGCAGCGGTGCCTTCAAGCGCGCCGTCAGCCTGCCCGACGACGTGGACCCGACACGCGTGCACGCCACCTACCGGGACGGCGTGCTGAATGTCAGCATCGCCCGCCGCGAGTCGGCCCAGCCGCAGCGCATCACCGTCCAGTGATTCGTCCACCGACACAGGAGAACCACACCATGGGAACCCAGAACGACATGCAGACGACCGCCCCGGCCAACCAGGCCGAACAGCGGGCACTCGTGCCCCGCGTCGACGTGCTCGAAGACGAGCAGGGCATCACCTTGCTGGCCGACATACCCGGCGTGCCGCGCGAGCAACTGGAGATCAAGGTCGACGGCGAAACGCTGTTGATCGAAGGCGTCGTCGCGGCCGCCACGCCGCCCAACCTGCAACCGGCCTATGTCGAGCTGCGCGTGCCGCGCTACCGGCGCAGCTTCACCCTCAGCCGCGAGCTGGACCCGAGCCGCATCGAGGCCAACCTGAAGGACGGCGTGCTCAACCTGCGCATCCCCAAGCAGGCGCATGCCCAACCGCGGCGGATTGCCGTGCAGGTGGGCTGACACGGTGGGTGGGCGCCACGGGGCCCGGTGGTGGCTCGGGGCCATCGCCCTCGTGGCGGTGGCCCTGCCATCGCTGTCCGGTGCGCGCACCGAGGCCACGCTGCGCCCGGTGGCGCCACGCCCTGCGTTGTCGGCCGAGGAGCAGAACAACATCGCGGTGTTCAAGGCGGCGTCGCCGGCGGTGGTCAACATCACCGCGCTGAGCACCGAGCGCGACCTGTTCTCGCTCAACGTGCAGCAGGTGCCGCGCGGCACCGGCACCGGCTTCGTCTGGGACGAACGCGGCCACATCGTCACCAACTTCCACGTCATCCAGGGCGCCAGCGCGGCCCGGGTGACGCTGGCAGACCAGACGAGCTTTCGCGCCGAGCTGGTCGGCGCCTTCCCGGACCGCGACCTCGCGGTGCTGCGCATTGACGCACCCAAGGCGAAACTGCCGCCGCTGCCCATCGGGTCGAGCCGAGACCTGCAGGTCGGCCAGCGCGTGTTCGCCATCGGCAACCCCTTCGGCCTGGACCAGACGCTGACGATGGGCATCGTCAGTGCGCTCGGCCGTGAAATCGAGTCGGTCACGCGCCGCACCATCCGCGGCGTGATCCAGACCGATGCGGCCATCAACCCCGGCAACTCCGGCGGCCCGCTGCTCGATTCCGCCGGCCGGCTGGTCGGCGTCAACACCATGATCTACAGCCCCTCGGGTGGCAGCTCGGGCATCGGCTTCGCGATCCCGGTGGACGAGGTCAACCGCATCGTGCCGCGGCTGATCCGCGATGGCCGCATGGTGCGGCCGGCGCTGGGCGTCAGCGGCGGGCCGGCCTCGCTGAGCCGCTCACTGGAGCTGCCTGCCGGTGTCGCGCTGGTCGGTGTCAACACGGGCGGGCCGGCGCAACGTGCGGGCCTGGAGCCCTTTCGCCGCGGGCGCGACGGCCGGATCCTGGCCGGCGACGTCATCACCGCCGTCAACGACGAGCCGGTGACTGATTTCGACGACCTGCTGAACGCACTGGAGCGTCACCGCCCAGGCGACAAGGTGACGCTGACAGTCTGGCGTTCAGGCCAGACGCGCAAGCAGGCCGTGACGCTGGCCGAGGCGTCGGACTGAGGGCCTGAGCTCAGCCGAGCGCCGGGCCGCCCGAAGCCGGTTGGCCAGACCCTGGGAAGTATCAAGAAGTATCGGCATGGGGCTTGGGCAGCAGGGGACTTGGCTTAGGCTCGGCATGTTGTGCACCACACGGAAAGTACCCGGACATGCGAGCCTCCCTTCCTCTCGTCGCGGCCTTGCTGCTGGGCAGCCAGTTCCCGGCGGCCCAGGCGCAGTACACGGCCACCTTCATCGAGACTTCGAAGGTCTGGGGCTCCGTGGTCGCCGACTTCAACCGTGATGGCCACGACGATTTCTTCATCACCGGCCACGACGCGAACGACAGGATCTGGTACTGGACCAAGAAGGGCTACAAGCCCGCCGCGCAGGTGCTGCCCTGGGTCGACCGGCACGACTGCGACGCTGCCGACGTGAACCTGGACGGCCTGCTCGACCTCTATTGCGCCATTGGCGCCGAGAAGGGCACCGGGGTCAAGGTCAACGAGTTGTGGATGCAGTTGCCGACCGGGGCCTTCGAGGCGGCCAGCGGATTTGGTGCCGAAGACCCGTACGGGCGTGGCCGGCGCCCCGTGTTCCTCGATTTCAACCATGACGGCTACCCCGACCTCTACCTCACCAACGACGCCACGCCACGCCCCGACGGCCAGCTCAACGAGAACCGGCTGTTCATCAACCAGGCCGGCGCGGGCTTCACGCCTGTCGACACGATCGCATCGGGCGACAAGGGCTACCAGTGCGCCGTCAAGGGCGATTTCAACCAGGATGGTTGGGACGACCTGCTGGTGTGCTTCGAGAACGGCCCCGGCCACCTCTACCTGAACAACCAGGCGGGCAACTTCACCGAGGTGGCATCGCCGGCCGTGGGCGTCGAGTGGAAGGACGCCAAGCTGGTGGACATGAACGGCGATGGCCGCGACGATCTGGTTCTGGTCACCCTGACCAACCTGTTCCAGATTTGGCTCAACACCGGCGCCGCCCCGTACTTCACCAGCCCGGCGTACGAAGATCTGCTGCCGGCCAAGGGTGTCTCGGTGGCGGTGGGCGACTTCAACCGCGATGGACGCAAGGACGTCTACGTGGTGCTGCAGGACCTGAAGTGCCTGACCACCACGGTGGACCGCGCCCCGGACATGCTCTACACCGCCCGCACCACGGCAGGTTTCGACAAGACGCTGCTGCCGCAGGCTCTGCGGGGCTGCGGCCACATGGCCGATGTGGTGGACGGCGACAAGCTCCTGCTCGAGAACGGCGGCATGGACTTCAAGGGCCCCAACTACCTGCTGAGCTGGTGAACCACGCCACCCGCGGGCGTCACATGCCCGCGTAGTTCGGCCCGCCGCCGCCCTCCGGGGTGACCCAGACGATGTTCTGGGTCGGGTCCTTGATGTCGCAGGTCTTGCAGTGCACGCAGTTCTGCGCATTGATCTGCAGGCGGTCCGAGCCGTCGTCGTTCTTGACGAACTCGTAGACGCCGGCCGGGCAGTACCGGCTCTCCGGGCCGGCAAAGCGCGCCAGGTTCAGCTGGACCGGCACGCTGGCGTCCTTGAGCGTCAGGTGGGCCGGCTGGTTCTCCTCGTGGTTGGTGTTGCTGATGAACACCGAGGAGAGCTTGTCGAAGCTGATCTTGCCGTCCGGCTTGGGGTACTCGATCTTCGGGCACTGGTCGGCCGGCTTCAGGTACAGGTGGTCGGGCACCGCGCTGTGCAGGGTCCACGGCGGCACCTTCATGCCCAGCTTGGGCAGCAACCACTGTTCGATGCCGGTCATCAGCTGGCCGATCAGCTTGCCCTTCTTGAACCACAGCTTGAAGTTCTTCGTTCGCTGCAGTTCAGCGTGCAGCCAGCTCTGCTCGAAGGCGTCGGGATAGGCGGCCAGTTCGTCCTGGGCGCGGCCGGCGGCCAGCGCGTCGAAGGCAGCCTCGGCGGCCAGCATGCCGGTCTTGATGGCGGCATGGCTGCCCTTGATGCGCGACGCGTTCAGCGTGCCGGCGTCGCAGCCCAGCAGCGCGCCGCCCGGGAACACCAGCTTGGGCAGGGCCTGCAGGCCGCCGTTGTTGATGGCCCGAGCGCCATAGCCGATGCGTTTGCCGCCCTCGATGTGGGCGCGGACGGCGGGGTGGGTCTTCCAGCGCTGCATCTCCTCGAACGGGCTCATCCAGGGGTTCTGGTAGTCCAGGCCCAGCACGTAGCCGAGCGTGACCTTGTTGCCCTCCAGGTGGTAGAGGAAGCCGCCACCGAAGCTGTTGTCGCTCAGTGGCCAGCCGGCGGTGTGCACCACCCGGCCGGGCTGGGCCTTGTCGGCGGGCACCTCCCACAGCTCCTTGATGCCGATGGCAAAGCTCTGCGGGTCGCGGCCCTCGGTGAGGTTGTAGTTGGCGATCAGTTGCTTGCCCAGGTGGCCGCGCGCACCTTCGGCGAACAAGGTGTACTTGCCGAGCAGTTCCATGCCGAGCTGGAAGCCGTCGTGCGGCTGCCCATCTTTGCCGATCCCCAGGTTGCCGGTGGCCACGCCCTTGACCCGGCCCTGCTCGTCGTAGAGCACTTCGGCCGCGGTGAAGCCGGGGAAGATCTCCACGCCAAGCGCTTCCGCCTGTTCGCCCAGCCACTTGGTGACGGCACCCAGGCTGATCACGTAGTTGCCGTGGTTGTGGAAGCAGTCCGGCACCAGGAAATCCGGCGTGCGGGTGGCGCCGGTCTCGGAGAGGAACAGGATGTCGTCGCCGGTGACCGGCTGGTTCAGCGGGGCGCCGCGTTCCTTCCAGTCGGGGAACAGCTCGGTGATCGCGATGGGGTCCATCACGGCGCCCGAGAGGATGTGCGCGCCGGGCTCGGAGCCCTTCTCCAGCACCACCACGTTGACCTCGCCGCCCTTGGCGGCCGCGATCTGCTTCAGGCGGATCGCCGCAGACAGGCCGGCCGGGCCGCCACCGACGATCACCACGTCGTATTCCATCGATTCGCGGGGGCCGTACTGGGCCAGGAGTTCGGGGGCGGTCATGTCGTGCTTTCGGGTCATGGGGTGGGCGGCCAGCCGCCAGGCCCCGGCATTCTAGCGGCAGGGCTGAAAAATAGAACGGTCGTGCTTTTCCAATGATGAAGCGCCGTCCGACCCCGGTGACACACGCTTCGCGAAGCGAGCGTGCTAACCTTTTCCTCCCCTTGCCGAATGCGCCCAGCGCTGCCTGCCATGAGCTACAACATCGATCTGTCCGGCCGCGTGGCCCTGGTGACCGGGGCCACCAGCGGGCTGGGCGCGCAGTTCGCACGCACCCTGGCCAAGGCCGGCGCCGCCGTGGTGCTGGCCGGCCGCCGTGTCGAGCGGCTGAAGACCCTGCGGGCCGAGATCGAGGGGGCCGGCGGCGATGCCCACTACGTGGCGATGGACGTCACCGACCCGGTCAGCATCCGGGCCGGCGTGGCGCATGCCGAGACCGAGGTCGGCACGCTGGACATCCTGGTCAACAACGCCGGCGTCAGCACCACCCAGCGCCTGACCGAGGTCACGCCGGAAGACTTCGCCTACGTGATGGACACCAACGTGCGCGGCGCCTTCTTCGTGGCACAGGAGGTGGGCAAGCGCATGATCGCCCGTTCGCGTGGCGCGGCGCCGGGCACCTTCACCGGCGGGCGCATCGTCAACATCGCCTCGATGGCCGGCCTGCGGGTGCTGAGCCAGATCGGCGTCTATGCGATGAGCAAGGCGGCGGTGGTGCACATGACGCGCGCCATGGCGCTGGAGTGGGGCCGCTACGGCATCAATGTGAACGCCATCTGCCCCGGCTACATCGACACCGAGATCAACCACCAGCACTGGAACACCGAGGCCGGCCAGAAGCTGATGCAGATGCTGCCGCGCAAGCGTGTCGGCCAGCCGAAGGATCTGGACGTGGTGCTGATGATGCTGTGCGCCAACGAGAGCCACTTCATCAACGGCTCGGTGATCCAGGCGGACGATGGTTACGCCGTCTGAGGCGCCGCTGCGGGCGCTGACGCCGCTGGAGGCGCGCGTGCTGGGGGTGCTGGTCGAGAAGCAGCACACCGTGCCGGACACCTACCCGCTGTCGCTCAACGCCCTGCAATCCGGCTGCAACCAGAAGACCGCCCGCGTGCCGGTGATGGAGGCCAGCGATGCCGATCTGCTCGGTGTGATCGACAGCCTCAAGCACCTGCACCTGCTCTTCGAGGCCAGCGGCAGCCGCGTCGCCCGTTACGAGCACAACCTCGGCCGCGTGCTGGGCGTGCCCAGCCAGTCGGTGGCGCTGCTGGCCGTGCTGATGCTGCGTGGCCCGCAGACCGCCGCCGAGCTGCGCCTGAACTGCGAACGCCTGCACCGATTTGCAGACATCTCGGCCGTGGAGGGCTTTCTCGACGAACTGGCCAGCAAGCCGCCCGTCAAGGTGGTGAAGCTGCCGCGGGCACCTGGCGAGCGCGAGGCGCGCTGGGCCCACCTGCTGTGCGGCGAGCCGGTGTTGCCAGCCTACACCGCGATGGCGGCCGGTGAATCGGCCGTGCCCGCCGGCGAACTCGCCGCGCTTCGCTCCGAGGTCTCGCGCCTGGGCGAGGAGCTGGCAGCGCTGCGTGCGGAGCTGGGGGCCGTCAAGGCTGAACTGGGTTTGTCTTGATGAGCACGTGACATGCGCTTTGAACTACCGGCCGAGAAGAAGCTGACCTACGAGATGGTGATCCCCATCCGCTGGGGCGACATGGACGCGATGGGCCATGTCAACAACACCATCTACTTCCGCTACCTGGAGATCGTGCGGGTGCAGTGGCTGGGCTCGCTGGGCGCCACGCCGGACCCGTCCGGCACGGGCCCGGTGATCGTGAACGCCTTCTGCAATTTCCTGCGACAGCTGGAGTACCCCGGCGACGTGCTTGCGAAGCACTACGTGGCCAACCCCGGCCGCACCAGTTTCGACACCTTCATCACGCTGGAGCGCGTGGGCGAACCCGGCGTGGTCTACGCCGAGGGTGGGGCCTTGACGGTCTGGGTGGATTTCCCGGCGGGCAAGTCGGTGCAGTTGCCGGAGTGGATGCGGGCCATCGTCGCGTGAAGGCAGAGCCTGCCGTCCGCCTGCGGCCGGCGACCGAGGCGGATCTTCCGTTCCTGCTGGATTTGCGCCGGCAGACCATGGAGCCGCACCATGCGGCCATGGGCATCGTCCAAAGCGCCGACGAGCAGGAAGCCCGGGTGCGCAGCCATTTCGACGCCGCCCAGGTCGTCGAGTGCGGCGGCGAGCGGGTCGGGCTGTGGAAGGTGCTGCGCGATCCCGCCGGTTGGCGTCTCGTGCAGGTGCAGATCGTGCCGGCGCATCAGCGGGCGGGCGTCGGTTCCATGCTGGTTGCCAGCCTGGTGGCCGAGGGGCGCGCGGCCGGCGTGCCGGTGGTGCTCTCAGTGCTCAAGCGCAACCCGGCGCGCCGCTTGTACGAGCGCCACGGGTTCGTGGTGGTCGACGAAGACGGGTTGAGCTACCGGATGCGTGCCTAGCTGGTCAGGAGCCGGTGCACCAGCTCCGGCGTGGTGCTGGCGCCCACCTTGCGCATCAGCCGGGCGCGGTAGACATCCACCGTGCGCGGGCTGAT
>JADMKA010000132.1 GCA_018780145.1 Vitreoscilla sp.
TGTCGTGCTTCTCGGTCTTTTTCAGCTTGGGCACGTCGGCGGCGTCCACCACCTGCCCATCCACCCGGAAGCGCACGTAGCCCTGGGCCTGCATGTCGGCAAAGAGCTCGGCGAACTCGCCCTTGCGGTCCCGCACCACCGGCGCCAGCACCATCAGCTTGGTGTCCTCGGGCAGTGCCAGCGCGGCGTCGACCATCTGGGCCACGCTCTGGGCCTGCAGCGGCTGGCCGTGGTCGGGGCAGTAGGGTGTGCCGGCGCGCGCATAGAGCAGGCGCAGGTAGTCGTGGATCTCGGTCACCGTGCCCACGGTCGAGCGCGGGTTGTGCGAGGTGGCCTTCTGCTCGATGCTGATCGCCGGCGACAGGCCCTCGATCACGTCCACGTCCGGCTTGTCCATCAACTGCAGGAACTGCCGGGCATAGGCCGACAGGCTCTCGACATAGCGCCGCTGGCCCTCGGCATACAAGGTGTCGAAGGCGAGGCTGGATTTGCCCGATCCCGACAGCCCGGTGATGACCACCAGGGCGTGCTTGGGGATGTCCAGGTCGATGTTCTTCAGGTTGTGGGTGCGGGCACCACGGACGCGAATGGCCGCCGCAAGGTCGTTCCGGGCGGCTGGCGGCAGGGAGGGGTCGTTGGGCATGTCGGGGGTCGAGGGCAACCGGCCATCATAGCGAGGCAGGCGGCTCGGGGCACCACCACCGGCTTGGCCGACCTGAAGTGGGAGCACCCGGTGCCGGTGTACCGGCTCCACCCGCCGAGCGGGTGCTCAGCCGGCTTGGGGCGGCCCGGCGCTCGGCTGGGCCGCCTCGCCTGCGGCGGTCAAGAATTTTTACGAACTCGACATTCCGCTGTCATCCGGCATGCAAAGCGCCGCGTTGTGCCCATGCCGCCGCCCGTTGGAGAGCGCCGGCTTCCACCACAATGATCATGCAGAAGTCAGCACTCACAAACCGCCAGCCCCACGCCCACGAGGCCAAGCGGGTGTTGCCGCCGCCTGAGAAGGGCCAGAAGTACGAGCCGTTCTGGACGGCCGCCTTTGGCAGCGACCGGCAAAGCCTGGCGCGCCAGCAGAAGTCGGACCAGAAACGCTAAGAGCCTCGGCGCACCGGCGGGTACACCTCGTTCGTGCCCGCCAGCCAGCAACGCTTCAGGTGGTTGGCCTGCACCGCCTCCTTGCAGACCACGAAGCTTTCCCGGTTTTGACACACCCGCTCGGTCGGGTGGTCGGGTCGCGGCGGGCACCCAGCCTCGGTCAGCCGCTGGGCCCAGTCGGACCGCAGCCGGCTGGCGGGCATGCCATCCGCGCGTGCGTCGGCCGCCTGCAGGCTGGCCAGCCCCAGGGCACCCCACAGCGCCAGACGTAGCCCACGCCGCATCGCCCCCTGCATCACTCGGCACACTCCTCGATGACCCGCAGTATGGCGCGGCCGTAGGCCTCCAGTTTCTTGGCACCGACGCCGCTGATGCCGCCCAGCGCGCTGAGGCTGTCCGGCGCCTCGGCGGCCATCTGCGACAGCGTGGCGTCATTGAAGACGATGTAGGCTGGCAGGTTGTGCTCCCGGGCCACCTCGCTGCGCCAGGCCTTCAGCGCGCTGAAGCGGGCCTGCCCGGCGGCGTCCAGCGTGGCGGCGGCACGGGGAACCCTTTGCGAACCCGAGCCGGACTTGGACCGTGACCCGCGCGTCCGCGGCAACGGCTCGCGCGGTTCACGCAACTCGATCGCCACCTCGCCACGCAGCACGGCCCGCGCGCTGTCCGTCAACGCCAGGGTGTTGTACTCGCCTTCGCTGGCCAGATGGCCCAGGGCGATCAGCTGGCGGATCACCCCGCGCCATTGGGCCTCGCTGAGGTCGGCGCCGATGCCAAACGTGCTGAGCTGCTCGTGGCCACGCTCCTTGGTCTTGTCGGTCGACTTGCCACGCAGCACGTCGATCAGGTGGCCGGCGCCGTAGCCGATGCCCGAGTGCTGGCGGAAGCGGTAGATGCAGCTGAGCGCCTTGCGGGCCGCCTCAGTGGCGTCCCAGCGGGCGGGCGGGTGCAGGCAGTTGTCGCAGTTGCCACAGGGTGGGCTCTGCTCGCCGAAGTAACCCAGCAGCCGCTGCCGACGGCACTCGAGGCTCTCGCACATCGCCAGCAGCGCGTCGAGCTTGCCGACCTGCAGGCGCTTGAAGTCCTCGCCAGCCGTGCTCTCGTCGATCATCCGGCGCTGGTTCACCACATCGGCCAGCCCATAGGTCATCCAGGCGTCGGCCGGCTCGCCGTCGCGGCCGCCGCGGCCGGTCTCCTGGTAGTAGCCTTCGATGTTCTTGGGCAGGTCCAGGTGCGCGACGAACCGCACGTCGGGCTTGTCGATGCCCATGCCGAAGGCCACCGTGGCCACCATCACGATGCCGTCCTCGCGCAGGAAGCGGTCCTGGTGGCGGCGGCGCAGGTCGGGGTCCAGCCCGGCGTGGTAGGGCAGCGCCGTCCAGCCCTCGGCGCTCAGCCACTCGGCAGTCTCGTCCACCTTGCGCCGGCTCTGGCAGTAGACGATGCCGGCGTCACCCTCGTGCTCCTCGCGCAGGAAGCGCAGCAGCTGGGTGCGGGCGTTGTCTTTCTCGACGATGGTGTAGCGGATGTTGGGCCGGTCGAAGCTGCTGACGAATGCGCGCGCCTGGGTGAGCTGCAACCGTTCGAGGATGTCGGCCCGGGTGTGCTCGTCGGCAGTGGCGGTGAGGGCCAGGCGCGGCACGCCGGCATAGCGCTCGGCCAGCACGCCCAGCTGCAGGTACTCCTCTCGAAAGTCGTGCCCCCACTGGCTGACGCAATGCGCCTCGTCGATGGCGAACAGGCTCAGCTGCCCGCGCTCGTGCAACGAATCGAGCATCGCCAGGAAGCGCGGGTGGGTGATGCGCTCGGGTGCGGCGTAGAGCATCACCAGCCGGCCGGACAGCAGCTCGCGCTCCACCGACTGGGCGCCGGCGGAATCCAGCGTGGAGTTGAGAAACGCCGCGTGGACCCCGGCCTCCTCCAACGCGCCCACCTGGTCGTGCATCAGCGCGATCAGCGGGCTGACGACCACCGTCACGCCCAGCCCGGCCCGGTGGCGGGCAATCGCCGGCACCTGGTAACACAGGCTCTTGCCGCCACCCGTGGGCATCAGCACCAGGGCGTCGCCGCCACCCACCACATGCTCGACGATGGCCTCCTGGTGACCGCGGAAGGCGGTGTAGCCAAAGACCTCGCGCAGCACGTCGGCGGGGTCGGTCGAAGCAGGATCGGGCACGGCAGGAATGGGCGGCATCGGGCGCGATGGTAGCCGGCTGCAGGCGCTCGCCAGCCAGGATCCGTCGAGCCTGGCTAGACAAGTGACACCTTGTTTCTGTGGCGAAAGCGCCAATGCGCGGGTTGGCCCCAGGGGACCGCGCCTTGCCCGCGCCGAACAATGCCAGCCGGCTGACGGTGCCTGTGCACTGACAACCACTGGTGGCGCGGGTGCACCCACGAGATGCGCCTGCGCCGGATGGCGTCGATTCCCCCAGGAGGAGAGAATGTTCCAACGCACCCGACTTTGCACCCAGTTGTTGCTGGCTTTCGGCGTCATGCCGGCGGCCTTTGCCCAGGACGCCCCGGCGCCCGCGCAGCGGGTGGAGATCACCGGTTCGTCGATCAAGCGGGTCGATTCCGAAACCGCCCTGCCGGTCACGGTGATCACCCGCGAGCAGATCGAGAAGAGTGGCGCGATCACGGTCGAGGACCTGATCCACCGCGTCTCGGCCAGCGGCGCGATGGTCGCCGGCACCACCCAGGGCGCCGGCTACGCCACCTCCAACGCCAATCTGCGCGGCCTGGGCACCAGTTCCACCCTGGTGCTACTCAATGGCCGGCGCCTGGCCAACTTTGCCTTCGGCAGCATCGGCGGCAACGTCGCGGTCGACCTGAACAGCATCCCCTTCGCCGCACTCGAGCGCATCGAGGTGCTACGAGACGGCGCCTCCGCGGTCTACGGCACCGACGCCGTCGGCGGCGTGATCAACTTCATCACCCGCAAGAACTACAAGGGCGGCGAGATCAGCATCCGCTACGGCGACACCGAGGCCGGCGTGGGCGGCACCGAATCCGGTGGCAGCATCGCGTTCGGCCTGGGCGACCCCAGCGTCGACAAGTTCAACCTGCTGGTCACCGCCAACATCCAGAAGAGCACCCGCATCAAGGCGGTGGATCAGCAGTGGTACATGCGTGGCCTGACCGAGATCCCCGGCTCGTCTCCCCCGACCTCGGGCCGCGCCTTCCCGGGCCGCTTCTGGGACATGTTCGACACGCTCAGCCCGGGCGCCTACGCCACCGACGGTACGACGACCGACCCCAACATCTCCCAATGCGACCCGACCTACACGGTGCTGCAGGACTTCGGCATCCCCACGCCCAACGCCAGCAACAACGTCAAGTCCTGCCGGTTCATCTACGCCGCGGCGCTGGACAACTTCCCAGACACCGAACGGGGTGACCTGTTCACCAGGCTGAGCTACCAGCTCGGCCCGAACACCGAGATGTATGCCGAGGGTTCGTTCGCGCGCAGCCACAACATCGGCCGCGTGGCCCCGGTGCCCATCTCCAACGACGCCGGGCACATCGACGCGCTGACCGGCGAATACCCGCATTTCGCGATGCCGGTCGACAGCCCCTACTTCCCACGCGCGCTGCTGGAGTCGCTGGGCTACACGGTACCGGCCACCGGCTCGGTGGACATCATGATGCGGGCGGTACCGGTCGGCAACCGCATCAACGACAACACCAACGACCAGACCCGCTTCGTCGCCGGCCTGCGCGGCGTGCTCGGGGACTGGGACTACGACTCCGGCCTCACCTGGGCCCAGTCCAGCGGCCACCTGGAGTACCGTGGCTACATCAACGAGCCGCGCTTCCTGGCTGCGCTGGCCACCGGCCGCATCAACCCGTTCGGCCCGATGAGCGCCGCCGACATGGACCTGCTGCGCAGCACGCTGATGGAAGGGGCGATGCGTGAATCCACCAGCACCGTCACCAGCCTGGACGCCAAGATGTCGCGCGACCTGATGAAGATGGGCGGTGGCCAGATGGCCATCGCCATCGGCGGCGACCTGCGGCGCGAGCAGGCCGACGACAAGCCGGTGAACGATGACTACCGCCAAGGCCTTCACATTGGCGGTGAGGGCTCGGTGCCGGCCACCAAGGCCTCGCGCAACGCCTACGCGGTGTTCAGCGAACTGGTGATGCCCTTTGCCAAGGGGGTGGAGGCCACCCTGGCGGCGCGCTACGACCACTACAGCGACTTCGGCTCCACCTTCAACCCTCGGGCCTCGGTTCGGTGGCAACCCACCAAGGAGGTGGTGATCCGTGCCTCGGCCGGCACCGGCTTCCGCGCACCCACTCTGTGGGACGTGAATTCGCCGCCGGCCTTCACCAACACCGCCAACTCGCTGAACGACCCGGACTGCCCGCTGGTCACCGACCCACCCCAGGCCCGCTGCGCCACCCAGTTCACGGTGCGCAACTCCTCGTCGACCAACCTCAAGCCCGAGAAATCGCGCCAGTGGGCGATCGGCGCCGTGCTGGACCCGCTGCCCTGGCTGTCGACCACCCTCGACTACTGGCACATCGAGAAGAAGGACCAGATCGGCCAGATCAGCGGCGATGCATTGATGTCCGACCCGGCGCTCTATGCCAAGTACATCGACCGCGTGCACCGCGGCGCCGATGGCTACATCACGTTCATCGACCAGCCGGTGGAGAACCTGGGCGGCCTGCGCACCTCGGGGCTGGACCTGAGCCTGCGCACCCGCTGGAGCCTGGGCGAGATGGGCAAGTTGGCGGTCGAACTGGACTCGACCTACCTCACCGAATGGGAGCAGCAGAACGGCAAGGGTTCACCCTTCGTCAGCTACCTGGGCACGGCCGGTGACGGCGGCGCGGTGCAACCGGTGCCGCGCTGGCAGCACACGCTGGCGGGCGATTGGCAGTTCGGCGCCTGGGGCGTGCGGCTGGAGAACACCTTCGTGAAGGGTTGGGTCGAGTCGGCCGGCCTGGTGGATGCCAACGTCGGCGTGGCGGTCGACCACAAGGTCAAGGACACCAGCCGCTTCAACCTGGCGGTCAACTACGCGGGCTTCGACCACTGGGTGCTGCGCCTGGGCGTGCGCAACCTGTTCGACGCCGAGCCGCCGTTCACCGCGGTGTCGTCCTACGGCTCGCACGCAGCCGGCTTTGCCGGCTCCTTCGCCGACCCGCGCGGCCGCTTCTTCTACGGCTCAGTGACCTACAAGTTCTGATCGCGGTCCTGTCAGGGGCCCCTGCCGAGGCATCGGCAGGGGCCTCGTTTCATGGCCCGCAGGCCGAGTTGCATACCCCATTAGGTATGTGATAGCATACCCACATGGGTATCAAGAATCGTCACTGGATCGGCCTCGCTGCCGCAGCACTGGCCCTGCAGACCGCACCGGCCCAGGCTGCTGGCCCTGTGGTGCCGACCGTTGCCGCGCAGCCGGCCGCCGAACGCGGCGTCTTCGAGCTGGAGGCCAGCGTACAGGCCCTGCGCCAGGCCACCGTGGCGGCGCAGACTGGCGGCAACCTGCTCGCATTGAATGTCAAGGCGGGGGACCGCGTCAAGGCCGGCCAGGTGCTGGCCCGCATCGACGACCGCGAGGCCGCGGCCGGCCTGTCGTCCACCGAAGGCGGCGTCGCCCAGGCCGAGGCCCAATTGCGCAACGCCAAGGTCTCGATGGAGCGCACCCGCGAGTTGCGTGCCCAGGGATTCGTCAGCCAGGCCGCGCTGGACACCGCCGAAACCCAGTGGCGTGCCGCCCAGGCGGGCCTGCAGCAGGCACAGGGTGCCCGCGGCCAGGCGGTGGTGATGCGGGGCAACGCCACCCTCACCGCGCCCTTCGACGGCATCGTGCTGGCCACCCATCTGGAGGCCGGCGACCTGGCCACGCCGGGCCGGCCGGTCCTGACGCTGTACGCGCCGGGCGCGCTGCGCGCCGTGGCCCAGGTGCCGTCCTCGCGCGTCGCCCAGGCCCGCGCCTCGCGCAGCACCCAGGTCGAGCTGCCGGGCAGCCCGGCACGGTGGATCAGCCCGGTCCGCCAGATCGAGTTGCCCACCACCGATCCGGTGTCACAGACCGTCGAATGGCGGATGGACCTGCCGGCCGATGTCACCGGCCTCGCACCCGGCCAGAGCCTGCGGGTGCGGTTCGATGGCGCCACCGCGGCCCCCGCCACCCCGCCCTCGAACGCCCTGGCCATCCCGCCCTCGGCGGTGCTGACACGTGGCGAGCTGACCGCCGTTTTCGTGGCCCAGGGTGATCGCTTCGTGCTGCGTGCGGTGCGCCTGGGGGCTGGCGGTGACCGCGTCCTGGCCGGCCTGCAAGCTGGCGAGCGCGTCGCGGTGGACGCGGTGCGCGCCGGCCTCGCCGATGCCACCCCGGCGCCTGCGGGGAAGTGAAGGCCGACCCGATGAGCTCCCACGCCGCTCCCCTGGGCATCTCCGGCCGCCTGGCCCGGGCCTTCCAGGACAACGCGCTGACCCCGCTGCTGGCCCTGGTGGCGCTGCTGCTCGGCTTGTTCGCCGTGCTGGTCACGCCGCGCGAGGAGGAGCCCCAGATCAACGTGACGATGGCCAACGTGCTGATCCCGTTCCCCGGGGCCAGCAGCACCGATGTGCAGAACCTGGTGGCCCGGCCGGCCGAACAGGTGTTGAGCCAGATCGCCGGCATCGAGCACACCTATTCGGTGGCCCGCCCCGGCCTGGCGGTGCTGACCGTGCAGTTCCAGGTGGGCGTGCCGCGCACCGAGGCCCTGGTGCGCCTGTACGACGTCCTGAACGCCAACCAGGACTGGCTGCCGCGCGACCTGGGCACGCTCGCCCCCATCGTCAAGCCCAAGGGCATCGACGACGTGCCGGTGCTGGCCATCACGCTGTATGCCCGCGATGCCCGCGCGGCGGCCGAGCTCGAACGCGTCTCCTCGACGCTGGAAGCCGAGCTGAAACGCGTGCCCGGCAGCCGCGAGGTCAAGACCATTGGCGGCCCGGGTCGCGTGGTCCGCGTGGCGCTCGACCCGTCCCGCCTGCGCGAGCGCGGTGTCGACCTGCTGCGCCTGAAGCAGACCCTGGCTGCTGCCAACTTCGCGCAACCTGCCGGCACGGTCCTGCAGCCGCAGGGCGGCCAGATGCTGGCGGTGGAGACAGGCGAGTTCCTGCGGTCGGCCCAGGAGGTGGGTGACCTGGTGGTCGGCGTGCAGGCCGGCAAGCCGGTCTACCTGCGCGAGGTGGCCGAGGTCAGCGACGGCGCGGCCCAGGCCGAGCGCCATGTCTGGTTCACCCCGGGCGCCGCCGCGTCCGGCGCCAGCGCACCGGCCGGCGCCGTCTACCCTGCGCTCACCGTCTCGCTGACCAAGAAACCCGGCGAGAACGCGGTCGACGTCGCCGCCGCAGCGCGTGCCCGCCTGGCCGAGCTGCGCAACACCGTGATCCCCGACGGCATCGAGGCCCAGGTCACCCGCGACTATGGCGAAACCGCCGCCGAAAAGGCCAACAAGCTGATCCAGAAGCTGGCCTTCGCCACCGCCTCGGTGATCGCCCTGGTCGGGCTGGCCCTGGGCCGGCGCGAGGCGGTGATCGTCGGCGCCGCGGTGATCCTGACCCTCACCGCCACGCTGTTCGCCAGCTGGGCCTGGGGCTTCACGCTGAACCGCGTCTCGCTGTTCGCGCTGATCTTCTCGATCGGCATCCTGGTCGACGACGCCATCGTGGTGGTGGAGAACATCCACCGGCACCAGCAGCTCGACCCGCACATGAGCCTGCGCGAGATCATCCCCGTGGCGGTGGACGAGGTCGGCGGCCCGACCATCCTGGCCACGCTGACCGTCATCGCGGCGCTGCTGCCGATGGCCTTCGTGTCGGGCCTGATGGGCCCGTACATGAGCCCGATCCCGATCAACTCCAGCCTGGGGATGGCGTTGTCGCTGGCGATCGCCTTCACGGTCACCCCGTGGCTGGCGCTCAAGCTGATGAAGCCGCACGGTGGTGCTGGCCACACCGGCCCGGCCACGACCGGCGGCCTGTCGGCCCGCCTGCCTGCGCTCTTCAGCCGCATCCTGTCGCCCCTGCTGGCCAGTTCGCGCAAGCGCTGGATGCTGCTGGCCGGCATCCTCGCAGCACTGGCGCTGTCGGTGGGCCTCGCGATGGTGCAGTGGGTGGTGCTGAAGATGCTGCCCTTCGACAACAAGTCGGAGTTCCAGCTGGTGGTCGACATGCCGGCCGGCACGCCGCTGGAAGACACCGCGGCCACGCTGCAGGCGCTCGGTGCCCACCTGGCGCAGCAGCCCGAGGTGCTCAACCTGCAGGGCTACGCCGGCACCGCGAGCCCGATCACCTTCAACGGCCTGGTGCGGCAGTACAACCTTCGTGCCGAGGCCGAGCAAGGCGACCTGCAGGTCAACCTGGTCGACAAGCAGCACCGCAGCGAGAAGAGCCACGCCATTGCGCTGCGCCTGCTGCCCGCGCTGGAGAAGATCGCCGCCGCCCATGGCGCACGGCTGAAGCTGGTCGAGGTGCCTCCCGGCCCGCCGGTGATGAGCCCGCTGGTGGCCGAGGTCTACGGCCCGGACGAAGCCGGACGCCAGCAACTGGCCGAGCGCCTGCGCCAGGCCTTCGCCGCCACGCCCGGCATCAGCGCCATCGACACCTCGCTGAAGGCCGACGCGCCGCGCGCCTTCCTGCGAATCAACCGCCAGCGCGCGGAGACCCTGGGCATCCCGGTGGCCAGCATCGCCCAGACGGTGCAGGGCGCGCTCTCCGGCGTGGATGCGGCCTACCTGCACGATGGCCGCAGCAAGTACGCGGTGCCGGTGCGCCTGCAGCTGCCGCTCGGCGCCCAGGTCGGGCTGGATGCGCTGCTGGCGCTGCCGCTGCGGGCCGCCGGCGGCCAGCTGGTGCCGCTGTCGGAACTGGTCCGTGTGGAGACTGGCGTGATCGACAAGCCGCTCTACACCAAGGACCTGCAAGGCCTCAGCTACGTCTTCGGCGACATGGCGGGCGGCCTGGATTCGCCGTTGTACGGCCTGTTCGCCATCCGCCCCCACCTGGCCGCCGCCGCCCTGCCCAACACCGGCGAGCTGGGCGAGTACTGGATCCACCAGCCGAGCGACCCCTACCGCCAGTACGCCATCAAGTGGGACGGCGAGTGGCAGATCACCTACGAGACCTTCCGCGACATGGGCGCCGCCTATGGCGTGGGCCTGATCCTGATCTACCTGCTGGTGGTGGCCCAGTTCCGCAGCTACGTGACGCCGCTGATCATCATGGCGCCGATCCCGCTGACGATGATCGGCGTGATGCCGGGCCACGCCCTGCTGGGCGCCCAGTTCACCGCCACCTCGATGATCGGCATGATCGCGCTGGCCGGGATCATCGTGCGCAACTCCATCCTGCTGGTCGACTTCATCGAGCTGCAGGTCGCGCGCGGCATGGGCTTCGCCGAGGCCGTTTCCAGCGCCGCCGCGGTGCGCGCCCAGCCGATCGCGCTGACCGCCCTGGCGGCCATGACCGGCGGCTTCTTCATCCTCGACGACCCGATCTTCAACGGCCTGGCCGTCTCGCTGATCTTCGGCATCGGCGTGTCCACCCTGCTGACGCTGATCGTCATCCCGGTGTTGTATTTCGCGGTCTATCGCGGCCGCCACGAATCTGCAACCAGCGTCTGAAGAGCGCATCCAGGAGACAACCCCATGGCCCACATCGTGATCATCGGCGCCGGCATCGGCGGCATGCCCGCCGCCTACGAGATGCGCGAACGCCTGCCCAAGGAGCACCGCGTCACCGTGGTGAGCGCGGTCGACTACTTCCAGTTCGTGCCCTCGAACCCGTGGATCGCCGTCGGCTGGCGCCAGCGCGAGGACATCGTGCTTCAGGTGGGCCCGCTGCTGGCCAAGAAGGGCATCGAGTTCATCGCCCAGGCGGTGACGGCCATCGACGCACCGGGCAACCGGCTCACGCTGGCCAACGGCGATGCGCTGGCCTACGACTACCTGGTGATCACCACCGGGCCGAAGCTCAGCTTCGACGAAGTCCCTGGCGCCGGGCCGGCATCGCACGGTGGGGGCGGCCACACCCACTCGGTGTGCTCGGTGGACCATGCGCAGGCCTTCTGGGCCGATTACCAGGAGTTCCTGAAGAACCCCGGCCCCATCGTCGTCGGCGCCATGCCCATGGCCAGCTGCTTCGGCCCGGCCTACGAGTTCGCCTTCATCGTCGACGCCGATCTGCGCAAGCGCAAGCTGCGCAACAAAGTGCCGATGACCTTCGTCACCAGCGAGCCCTACATCGGCCACCTGGGGCTGGGCGGCGTGGGCGACTCCAAATCCATGCTGGAGTCCGAGATGCGTGGCCACGACATCAAGTGGATCACCAACGCCCGGACCACGCGGGTCGAGGCCGGCAAGCTCTTCACCACCCAGCTCGACGACCAGGGCCAGGTGCTCAAGGAGCACGAGGTGCCCTTCAAGCTGGCCATGATGCTGCCCGCCTTCAAGGGCGTGGACGCGGTGGCCGCGGTGCCCGAGCTGTGCAACCCGCGCGGCTTCGTGATCATCGACGAGCACCAGCGCAGCAAGAAGTACCGCAACATCTTCTCGGCCGGCGTCTGTGTCGCCATCCCCCCGGTCGAGACCACGCCGGTGCCGACCGGCGCGCCAAAGACCGGCTACATGATCGAGACCATGGTGACGGCGATCGTGCACAACATCGCCGCCGACCTCAGCGGCCAGCCGGCCGACGCGCGGGCCACCTGGAACGCCATCTGCCTGGCCGACATGGGCGACACCGGCGCCGCCTTCGTGGCGCTGCCGCAGATCCCGCCGCGCAACGTGAACTGGTTCAAGAAAGGCAAGTGGGTCCACCTGGCCAAGATCGCCTTCGAGAAGTACTTCATGCGCAAGATGAAGACCGGCAACTCGGAACCCATCTACGAAAAATACGTGCTCAAGGCGCTCGGCATCGTGCGCCTCGCTGAATAGGCCCCCAAGACGCCTGCGGCGTCACCCCCCCGAGGGGGAGTGTCCGGCTTGGGGCTGCCCGGCGCCGCACCACTGATTCACCCTCCTGGAGATCACCATGACCATCGACCGCCTCATCCACATCTTCGCCGGCAGCTTCATCCTGCTGTCGCTGGCCTTCGGCGTGCCGGGCAGCCCGGTGTTCCTGAACACCTGGTGGCTGGCCTTCACCGCGTTCGTCGGGGCCAACCTGCTGCAGTTCGGCTTCACCGAGGTCTGCCCGCTGGGCTGGATGCTCGGCAAGCTGGGCGTGCCCAAGACCTGCGCGCGCTGAACCCCCACCCGTTTCCCGCCCGAGCAACGACAATGGCTGCCTCACGATCAACGACCTCCCCCGAGACGGAGTTCTGTGCCATGGCCATGCTCACCGACGACAAGACCCGCACCGATCTGCTGAACCGCCTGAAGCGCGCCGAAGGCCAGCTTCGTGGCGTGCAGCGCATGATCGAGGAGGGCCAGCCCTGCCTCGACATCGCCAGCCAGATGGCTGCCGTGCGCAAGGCGCTCGACAGCACGTATGTGCGCATGACCGTGTGTTTCATGCAGCAGGAGCTGGGTGCCCGCCTGGGCGGCGGCGACAAGGGCCGTGCCCAGCTCGCCGAGGTGCTGGACGAAGTCCAAACCCTGCTCGGCAAGGTGCGTTAGGGGCCACGGTGGCGGGTCTTCCACCTTGTTCATCACGACAGGACTTCCCATGACCCGCTCCACCCACCCAGTTTCGCGCCGCCGTGCCCTCGCCATGGGCGCTGCGGCCGGCCTGATGTTCAGCCTTGGCAGTGGCCATGCGCAAGCGCCGGCCACCTCGGCGATGGTCGCCTTCGACGGCGTCTACATCCCGGCCTTGTTCCAGACCGGCTCGGCCGGCCAGTCTCCCGAGGCCGCCGCCCGGGCGCGGGCCTCGATGGCCCGCCTGGCCGGGCAGTGGCCAGGCCGCCGCCGCGCGCTGGCCGCGGTGTGGCCGCGCGACGCCGCCTGGCAGGGCGATCTGAACCGGCTCGACGCGGTCCTGAAGCGCGCGGGCGACCAGGTCGCAAAGGCCCAGTGGGCCGAATCCCACGAGACACTGGAGCAGGTCCGCGCCATCCTCTACGCCGCCCGCGCCAGCCGCGCCCTGGCCTACGCGCCCGACAGCCTCACCGCCTTCCACGCCGCCATGGAGCAGGTGGCAGAGGACGCGAAACGCTGGGCCCCCGAGGCCGTCGGCGCCGCCGAGCGGGCCCAGGTCGAGCAGCACTACGCTGCGGCACGGGCCACCTGGCGCCATGTCGAGACCAGCGCCTGGGACGCCCAGGCGCTGGCCCTGTCGCCGGCGCGTTCGGCCCAGTTCCAGGCCGCGCTGGCGGAGGAAGGCGCAGCGCTGCAGCAGCTCGACCAGGCCCTGCGCTCGGGGCCACCCGCCGCCGTGCTGAAGGCCGCGGGCGCGATCAAGGGCCCGTTCGTGCGCGCCTACACCGCGCTGGGTTGGCCTGCCAACGAGAACCCCATCGGCCTGCCGGCCTGAACCCCATGAGCGACAACACCTTCGAAACCGTCCGCCTGGCCCAGCGCCAGGACTACCAGTTCGACATCGACTTCGGCGGCGGGCTGCCGCCGCTGCGGGCCGACGAACCCGCGCCGCTCGGCCAGGGCCAGGGGCCGACGCCGGTGCAGCTGCTGGCCGCCTCGGTGGGCAACTGCCTCGGCGACTCGCTGTTGTTCGCCTTGCGCAAGTTCAAGCAGAAACCCGAGCCCATCCACACCGAGGTGCAGGCCGAAATCGGCCGCAACGCCGAAGGCCGGCTGCGCGTGCTGGGCTTGAAGGCCACGCTCACGCTGGGCGTGCCGGCGGCGTCGCTGGAGCACCTGGAGCGGGTGATCGCCACCTTCGACACCTACTGCACCGTGACGCAGAGCGTGGCCGGGTCCATCCCGGTCACGCTGCGGGTGCAAGACAGCAGCGGCGCGATCCTGCGCTGACCCGCCGATGAACCCACCACGCTCGAAACTCACCTTCTTCTACCCCGGCTGGTACGCCATCGTCATGGGCCTTTGCGGCCTGGCGCTGGCCTGGCACCGCGCCACGCCCCTGATGGGCGAGATGGCCAGCGGCGTTGCGCTGGTGCTGGGGGCGCTGGCCGCAGGTGTCTTTGCCGTACTGGCGGTGGCCACGTTGTTGCGCGGGCACCGCCACCCCGAGGCCTGGGCCGAGGACCGGCGCCACCCGGTGCGCCACACCTTCGTGGCCGCCTTGCCGATCGCGGTGATCCTGCTGGCCACCGTGGCGGTGGCGCTGTTCGGGCCGACGCCGGTTGCCGCCTTGTTGTGGTGGATCGGCGCGCTGGGCCAGCTGGTGGTCACCGTGTGGGTGCTGTCGCGCTGGTGGCGGCCGGGCACCGGCGGCCTGCCCTGGGCCAGCGTGACCCCGGCCCTGCTGATCCCCATCGTCGGCAACGTGCTGGTGCCGCTGGCCGGCGTGCCGCTGGGCCACCCGCTGTGGGCCACGGCCCAGTTCGGCGTCGGCCTGATGTTCTGGCCGGTGATCCTGGTGCTGCTGGCGGTACGCATCGCCGTGCAGGGCATGCTGCCCGAACGCCTGCTGCCGACGCTGTTCATCCTGATCGCCCCGCCGGCGGTGGTGGGCCTGTCGGCCCTGCAACTCGGTGCGCCGGTGTCGGTGGGCTGGCTGGCCTGGGGCATGGC
This sequence comes from Vitreoscilla sp., assembly GCA_018780145.1. Lineage (GTDB taxonomy): Bacteria > Pseudomonadota > Gammaproteobacteria > Burkholderiales > Burkholderiaceae_C > Ideonella. The sequence continues at coordinate 14,752 of JADMKA010000132.1, forward strand.
GGCGTTCACGCTGGCCTGGGTCGGCAGCACGGCCAAGCGCCTGCGCGAACTGCCGTTCGCGCTGCCGCACTGGGGCTTGAGCTTCCCGCTGGCCGCCTTCGCCGCACTGACGCTGCGGCTGGCCGAGCCAGGCACGCCGATGGCGGTGCTGGGGCCGGTGCTGCTGGCCCTGGCGTCGATCGTGATCCTCGCGCTGGCGCTGGGCACGCTGCGCGGCCTGCGCGACGGCACCCTGCTGGCGCCGGAGCCGGTGGCGCCTATCGTTCCAGCCTAGTGAACCTCGAGTGCGGTTCATGACGAGAACATATACCCGGTAGCGTCGATGCGGGTTGTCGACCACTTGCGCCAACCCACACCGTTTCCGGAGAACATGAGCCCCTCGGTCCAGAAAGAATCTCCGGGAGGCTTGGGCTGCGAGCTGTAGTCACCGGCCCATATGCCATCCACGATCGGCCGACAGGTCACGTGACTCCCGCCCCAACAGGAAAGATCCATGGTGATCTGCAGGGGTCGGCCGATGGTCTCGGCGATCACCGTGGAGTCGGCAATCGTGCTCCAGGCAGAGGCTGGGTGGCTGGATGGGGTGGCCCATCGACGATCGAAGATCAGTGTCTTGGCAAACCAGCTGCCTTCGACAGACTCCTGGGGCGTGAGCTTGTGCGCCGGAACGGCCGGCCCGGCGTGGATCGCGGGCACCACAACAGCGCAACACTGGTGGCCAGAGTCGCCAAGACGAGACGGTGCAGGTTCCTCACGGGCATCTCCTGTTGCCCAAAGGGCTCTACGCCCCCGCCCGCGCGCGTGCAATGTCGCGCCCGGCAGCGCTGACCGGGGTTGTCAGCGCTCGGTGTGGGGAGTCCTCGATGGGTGGAGTGGGGTGTTCGCGTGTCAGGCCCGATGCAATGCACGCCCCACCTCGGACATGAAACTCTCGCGATCGAGCAGGCCCTTGCCCATGATCTGCGCCACATGGCCGTTCAGGCGCTTGCGGTCCTCCTGTGTGATGGTCTTGGCTGTCATCACGAGGATGGGCACGGAGGCCATGGCCGGCTGACCGCGCACGCGTTCCACCACCTCGAAGCCACTGAGGCCCGGCATCATCAGGTCGAGAATGATCAGGTCGGGCCACGAACGCAGCGCCGTGCCGATGGCGCTGAGGCCATCATGAGCCCGCAGCACCTCGCAATCGGGACCTTCGAGGTTGGACGCCACCAAGTCGGCCGCCAGCGGGTCGTCGTCGATGACCAGCACCTTGTGCGGCTGTCCGGCCCGGCGGCCCAGGCCCAATGCGTGAACGGCATCGAGAAGCTCCTGGCGCGCCACGGGCTTTTCGAGGACCTTGGAGGCACCGAGCGCAATGCCCCGTTGCCGATCGGCCACCACCGAGACGATGACCACCGGCACCGAGGCCAGCGCTTCGTCCTTCTTGAGCTGCTCCAGCACGTCCCAGCCGCTGGTGCCGGGCAGGAGGATGTCAAGCGTGATGAGGTCGGGCCGGGGCCAGGCGGCTTGGTTGATCTGGCTGCCGTTGGCCGCGATGCTGACCCGAAAGCCGGCGCTTTCGAGATGCAGGCGCAGCAACTCGGCGGCATGCTCATCGTCTTCGATGACCAGAGCGTGGCGGGCCGCCGCGAGATCGGGCGATGGGGCTGATGCGATCCTGGACTGCGGCGCGCCAGCCATGGCCGGCGTGGTAGCTGTGACGGCGGGAACATCTCGCCACGGAATCCACACCGCGAACTGTGAGCCCCGCCCGAGCGCGCTGGCCACACCGACCGTACCACCGTGCAACGCCGCAAATCGGCTGACCAGGGCCAAACCGAGGCCGGTGCCCACATACCTCGCCTGGTTCGGCGAGCGCAGTTGCCGAAACGCCTCGAAGAGTTGCGGCAGGTCCTCGCCGCGCATGCCGTCGCCGCTGTCGGTGACGACGATTTCAAGCAAGGACTCGCCCTCGCCCTCCGGCAGGGGCAACACGCGCGCCACCGTGCCTGTCGGCGCGGCATGCCACGGTGCGCCGCGCTGCGCGATGCGCGCCGAGAGCGTCACCTCGCCCCCGTCGGGCGTGAACTTGACCGCGTTGGACAGCAGGTTGTAGATGATCTGCCGCAGCTTTCTCGGATCCACCATCACCGGGCCGCGGCGCGGCAGGGGCTCGTAGGACAGGCGAATGCCGCGCCGTTCGACCGCTTCGTCGAACAGGGCCAGGCACTCGCGCAGGAAGTCGTTGGGCTCGACCGATTGCAGGTCGAGACTCATCCGGCCGGCCTCGACCTTCGACAGATCGAGGATGTCGTTGATCAGTGCCAGCAGGTGGTGGCCGCTGTCGAAGATCTGGTTGGCGAAGCGCTTCTGCTTGTCGAGCAGGCGCCCCACCCGCTCCTCCTTGAGCAGTTCGGCAAAGCCGATGACGGCGTTCAAGGGCGTGCGCAACTCGTGCGCCATGTTGGCCAGGAACTCGGACTTGAAGCGGCTGGCCTGCTGCAGTTGGTGGTTGAAGTCGTCCAACTTGGCGTTGAGCCGCTGCAGGTCGGCGTTCTTTTGCCGCTCCCGGCCGTGGGCCTCGACCAGCCCCGCATAGAGCATGCCGTTTTCCAGCATCAACACCACCAGCACGAAACTCGCTGCCAGCAGGCCATAGAGGCGCCCAGTGTAGAAGCCGAGGTCGAAGCGGCCTGCGTTGAACACAGCGGACAGCCCGATGTCGAACAGCCAGGCGCACATCACGACCATCAACCACAGGTCGAGCACCGTGCGCGGCCGGCGCCGCCACAACGCCACCAGCGCCGCCCCGCTGAGCAGCCAGACGCTGGCCACCACGAAGATCATCGCCGGCGTGTAGCGGTTGCCCCGCATGATGTCGGGCAGGGCCTCGCGCCCGGCAGTGGCCAGCACGACGCAGCCGACTGTCAGCGCCAGGACCACCGCCACGCAGCCGAGCACGGCGGCATCGACCCGGCCCTGCCAGCGCGCGGCGGCAGGTGAGCGTCGCGATTGCGACACATAGGCCACCACAGCCACCGGGAACCCGGCATGCCAGAACATGTACAGCCAGGCCGTGCTCTGCGGCCCGGCACCAAGCAAGCCCTCGGGCGAGAACAGGCCGGGAAAGCTCAGCGCATGCGCCGCAGCCATGCAGGCGGTGAACAGGTAGCCTCCGGCCAGCACCAGCAGCGCACGCGAGCGCAGGATGCCGAACTGCCCGAACAGCAGCGCGGCGGTGACGAGGTCGCTGATGACGAGTGCGGACTGGTACAGGGGTATGAACGCCCATACCTGACCAAGTGGCAGCTTGGCCCATGGCGCCAGCGCGAGAAACAGCGCAGCGGACACCACCACCACCACCCAGGCCATGCGGCTCTGCCTGGGCCCGGCAGTCAAAGTCGACAGGAACACCGGCCTGTCGTCGACCAGTTCAGTCATCACACCTCCCCTTGGCCGCTTGTCCCTCTTTTTAGAGGCGGCCTCGGTTGTTCAGTGGCCTTGGTTCTGTGCCCAATTGAGCCCGATGTTGCCGCCAGCGGCGCCGCGCGTCAACCTGAGAGCAGGACTTTTGGCGTTAGGTTCGGTGCCCATGCCCCCTGGCGGGGGCCGCCCGGTCCAGGTGATCGTCGACCCGTCGCCACGCCCACTGAACCGGCAGTGGCTGGTGGAGGAGGTGGCGCGTTCGCGTGAGCTCGGCGTGCCCCTGGCTATCGACGATCTCGGGACCGGCGACCAAGACACGGCCGCCTTGACCGGCGGGCCGGCTCAGGCCGGCAGCACCTCGCGGGCGAGAGCCACCTGGCGCGCCCGCGCCCAGGCCTCGAACTGCTCGGCCGGCATCGGCTTGCCGATGTGCCAGCCCTGGGCCTCGTCGCAGCCCAGCTGCGCCAGCTGCTGCCAGATGGCCTCGTTCTCGACACCTTCGGCCACCACGCTCAACTCCAGGTTGTGCGCCACCTCGATGATGGAGCGCACGATCATCGCGTCCTTGGGCACCTTCTCCATCGCGCGGACGAAGGACATGTCGATCTTCAGCTCGTCCACCGGCAGGTTCTTCAGCGTCGCGTAGGAGCTGTAGCCGGTACCGAAGTCGTCGATCGACAGCTTGAAGCCCGTGGCCTTGAGCGCCTGCAGGGTCTGCAGAGCACGCGCCGGATCGTTCATGATCGCGCTCTCGGTGATCTCCAGGCACAGGGCCTGTGGCGGCACGCCGTGGCGCTGCAGGCGCGAGGTCAGGCGCTCGACCAGATCGGCCTTCATCAGGTCGTGCACCGACAGGTTCACCGACAGCTTGGGCAGCAAGCCGGCGGCCAGCCAAGGCGCCAGCAGGCGCGCAGCGTCCTCCACCACCCACAGGCTCAGCTCGTGGATGAAGCCGGTTTCTTCGGCGAACGGGATGAACTGCAGCGGCGGCACCAGGCCGCGCTCGGGGTGTTGCCAGCGCACCAGCGCCTCCGCGCCGACCAGGTGGCCGTCCAGCAGGTGCAGCTTGGGTTGCAGGAACAGGCGCAGCTCGCCGCGCTGCAGCGCCAGGCGCAACTCGCCCAGCAGGGTCAAGGTGGCGGCGCTGCCGGAGTCGTAGGCCGGGTCGTAGACCAGGCAGCCGGCGCGGCGGTGCTTGGCCTCGTACATGGCCACCTCGGCCCGGCTGAGCAGCGACTCGGCGGTGGCCGCATGCTCCGGCGCGCAGGCGATGCCGATGCCGCCGGCCACGTCGACCACGCTGTCGTCCAGGCGCACCGGCTCTTCCAGCGCCGCGAGCACGGCCGCCGCCGCGGCCTCGGCGCCCGCGACGTTGACATCGGGCAGCATCACCGCGAACTCGTCGCCCGACAGGCGGGCGACCACGCCACCGGCACAGGCCGGCAGGGCCTGCAGACGCTCGCCCACGCGCACCAGAAGGCGGTTGCCCATCTGGTAGCCGAGCTTGTCGTTGACCTGCTTGATGCGGTCCAGGTCCAGCATCAGCACGGCCACCGGCCGCGTCTCCAGCGCCTGTGCCAGGCGGCGCGCGAACTGGCCGCGGTTGGGCAGGCCAGTGAGGTCGTCCAGGTAGAGGCGCCGCCGGGTGGTCTCGCGCATGGTGTCGAAGGCGCCGGCCAGTTCGGCGAGTTCGTCTCGCCGCTCGCTGGCAGGCAGTGGCGTGTCGAAGTCGCCATCGCCCAGCCGCCGGCTGGCACGCACCAGGGCGCGCAGCGGCTGCGTGATGCGGCGCGCGGTGATGACACTGCCCACCGCGAAGATCGCCGCACCCAGCAGCGTGATGCCCAGCAGCAGGGCCTGAAGTTGGCGAAACGGCGCCACGGCCTCGTCGATCGATCGGGCCAGGATCGCGCGGATCTCGCCGGCCGGCGAACGCGCCAGCACGGTGACGCGGCTTTCCATCGTCTCGTCGCCGGCCAGGAACTCCGACATCCCCAGCGGCAGCCCAGCCAGGGGCGCCCAGGCCGACTCGGGCAAGGTGGACACGGCCACCTTCGCAGCCCGACCGGCGGGCTGTGTCAGCAAGGCCAGGTGCAGGCTCGACAGGGCATTCAGATCGCGCGCCAGGGTTTGGTCGACGGCGAATCCCATCACCACCCAGCCGATGGTCAGAGGTGCCTTCAGTGGCACGACCACCACCTGGTACGCGGTCGCGCCGCCGAGCACGAGTTGCTGGGCCGCGGCGGGCTTGCTGGCCATCGCCTGGCCCAGCCCCGCCAGCAGTGGCTTCAGCGCCCCGGCGCCTTCGCCGCTGGCGGCGCGCAGTTGCCACTGGGCGTCCAACAGGGCCGAGACGTTGGCGCCGATGCGGGCGCCATGGTTGTCCAGCGCGGAGCGGATGGTCTCGGCGTCGTCGGACAAGGCCGCCTCGCGAAACCCGTAGTCGGCCGACAACAGCGTGGCCGCCTGGGTCAGCGATTGCGCGTTCTGGTCCAGCAGGCGACCGAGCAGGCGCTCGCCCACCTCGAGCTGGCTGGCGAGCTGTGCGCGGGCGTTGCCGTCGATGCTCTGGCGGATGGCGAAGAAGCCAGCCAGCTGGACCACCAGCAGCAGGCCCCCGAAGACACCGACGATGCGGCCGGCCAGGCTGTCGACAAACCGCCGGCGCTTCATCGGCCCACCACCGGCAGCCGCACACTCAGGGCCAGGGCGCTGGTGCCGACGGTCACGGGCTGCTCGACACCGTTGGATCCGGCCGGCAGGTCCGGGTGCCAGGCCCGCAGCACATAGGCGCCTGTGGGCACATCGGCCAGGCTGGCCTGGCCGCTGGCCGGGGTCTTGGCGTACCACGGCGTGTCGCTGACGATCACCCAACCCACCATCGCATCGTGGATGTTGCAGCCGAGAACCACCACCCCGGCCCGGTCGAACTCGACCGGATTGGCTGGCTTGCCCACGTACAGGCGCAGTTCGAACTTCCTGGCCGGCGAGAACGAGTACACATGGTGGCGCACGCTGTCGCGGTTGGGGAACTGGACCTTGGTGCCCACCGGCACGACCGTGACGGCAGGCACGAATCGCCGGCCTTCCTGGACGATCTCGATCTCGCTCACGGGCTTCACCGCCGCCTTGGCGCCCTGCGGCTCCAGCAGCAGCACCACATCGGCCAGCGGCTGGCCACCGGCCCCTTGGGCCTGGACCTGCACGCCTGCGGCCACCGCGGGGCCCAGGCCAACGGCCAGGGTCAGGGGCAAGAGGGCGCGCGCGATGCACGGCGCTTGGCGGAGGTGATGCGGGATCGGCATGGTCGACTGGTCGGTGGTGGCGGATGCCGCTGGGGGCGGTTCCGCCCATCCTCTGCCATTTCGGCCCCTGGCGCCCCGGCTTGAGCCTGATCGACGGGGCCGGCACGGGCCGATGGCACACTCCGGGCCATGCCTGACGCCGCCGCCCGCGCCGATACCCCCTGGCTCGTGGCCTGCCTGTGCGCCGCCTGGTGCCGCACCTGCGACGACTACCGCACCGTGCTGGCCGAGGCCGCCCGCGCCCACCCGGAAGCCACTTTCGTCTGGGTCGACATCGAGGACCACGCCGACGACCTGGACGACCCCGACGGGGCGGCCGACGACATCGAGAATTTCCCGACCCTGCTGCTGGCCCGGGGTGAGGTGCCGCATTTCTTCGGCACCGTGATGCCGCAGCCCGGCGTGTTGATGCGCCTGCTGGGCCAGGCCCGCGGCGGCGAGCTGCCGCCGGTGCGCAACGCTGCCGCGCTGCACATGGCCCGCGCTGTGGCCGCCCTGGCTGCACGCCACCCGGCCGATCTGAGGGTGGAGTGATTCCCCGTGGCCTCCCGCTCCCGAACTGCCCATAATCACTGACAGTCGGGGCGGCACAGCCCTGTTCGAGCTCTTCCAGGGAGGCTGGATGACCAAGACCGCCGGTTCGGCCCGCCGAGCCGCCACACCGTCATGAGGCGGCGCCTTGCCTGGGCTTTGGCCGCGGTGGCGCTGGTCGCCGCATTGGCACTGGCCTGGGCCTGGCAGCGCGGGCACCTGGCCGAAACGGCGGCTCAGCGCACGGTGACTGTCGGCCTGTACGAGAACCCACCCAAGGTCCACAGTGGCGACGGAGGCCGGCCGGCCGGCCTGTTCGTCGAGCTGCTCGACGCCATGGCCCGCAACGAGGGCTGGCAGCTGCGGTACGTGCGCTGCGAGTGGGCGCGCTGCCTCGAGTTGCTGAGCCAGGGCGAACTGGACCTGATGCCCGATGTGGCCTTCACAGAGGAGCGCAGCCGGCGCTTCGATTTCCACGCGGTCTCGGTGGCCAGCGCCTGGTCGCAGATCTATACGAAGGCCGATGTCCCGGTGCAGACCCTGCCCGACCTGACCGGCAAGCGGCTGGCGGTGTTGCGTGGCGGCGTTCAAGAGGCCTACGTGGCGCGCATGATGGCCGACGCCGGTGTGCGCTACGAGCCGGTGCTGGTGGGCTCGCTGACCGAGGCCTACGAGGCCGTGGCCGCTGGCCGTGCCGACGCGATCGTGACCAACAGCTTCTCGGCCGCGCGCCGCGCCGCCGCCTACCGGCTGCGCGAGACACCGCTGCTGTTCCAGGCCGCCAACCTGTACTTCGCCAGCCCCAAGGGGCGCAATTCGGATCTGCTGGCCCGCATCGACGCCCAGCTCGGTGCCTGGCGCCAGAACCCGGATTCGATCTATTTCGACGCGCTGCGCCGCGCCTTGTCGGCGCCCGCTGCCACCGCCGTGCCGGTCTGGGCCCGCTGGCTGCTGGCCGGCCTGGGCGCGGCGATGCTGCTGCTGGTGTCGGTCGGCGTGCTGCTGCGCTGGCAGGTGGCCCAACGCACCGCTGCACTGGCCCGCGCCACGCAGCAACTCGACAGGCTGCTCGAAGCCAGCCCGGTGGTGATGTACCTGCTGCACCGCCACGCCGGCGGGGCCGAGGTGGCCTGGGTCAGCGACAACATCCAGCGCCTGTTCGGCTTCTCACCCGCTCAGGCGCGTGCGCCCGGCTGGTGGATGGGGCGGCTGCACCCCGACGACCGCGAGGCCGCGATGGCGGCCTTCGCCACCCTGCGGTTGCCGCATCGGCTGGCACATGAGTACCGCATCCTCGACGCCCAGGGCCAGGTGCGTTACGTGCGCGACGAGTTGCGCGCGTTGCCGGGCGCGGCCGGCGAGCCCGACCAGGTGGTGGGCACCTGGAGCGATCTCACCGACACCTGGGCCCAGGCGGCGCAGACCCGCGAAAGCGAGCAACGCTTCGTCACCATGCTGCAGAACAGCCCGATCGGCATCGCCCTGGCCCGCGTGTCGGATCAGCGTTATGTTGATGTCAACGAGGCCTGGACACGCCTGCTGGGACACCGCCGCGAGGAGGTCGTCGGCCACACCAGCACCGAGCTGGGCCTGTGGCTCGACCCCGACGCGCGTGCCGAAGTGTGGCGGCACCTGAATGCCGGTCAGCCGGTGCGCCAGCGCGAAGTCACCTGGCGAACCCGGGACGGGGCGGAGGTCGACCTGATGGTGTCGATCGACCTGATCGAGCTCGGCGGCCAGGCCCACGTGCTGTCGTCGCTGAGCGACATCAGCGTGCAGAAGCAGGCCCGCCTGGCACTCGAGAACCAGCACGCCGAACTGGAGCGCCTGGTGGCCCAGCGCACCGCCGAGCTGACCGCGGCCAACCGTGCGCTGGAGGGCGCACGCGATCTGGCCGAGGCGGCCGCACGCACCAAGAGCGCCTTCCTGGCCAACATGAGCCACGAGATCCGCACGCCGATGAACGCCGTGCTCGGCACCGTGCACCTGATGCGGCGCGCCGGTGTGACGCCCGGGCAGGGCCTGCAGCTCGACACCATCCTGGCCTCGGCCAATCACCTGCTGGGCATCATCGACGACATCCTCGACCTGTCCAAGATCGAGGCCGGCAAGTTCGTCATGGAGGAGTCGCCGGTGGAGCTCGATCAGCTGCCGGCGCGCGTGGCGGCCATGGTGACCGACCGCGCCACCGAGAAGGGCCTGCGGCTGATCGTCGACGCCGAGCCGCAGCCCGGCACGCTGCTGGGCGACACCACGCGCCTGACCCAGGCCCTGCTGAACTACGCGTCCAACGCCATCAAGTTCACCGAGCGGGGCCAGGTCACGCTGCGCTTGCGCCGCGAGCACGAGGACGCCGGCCACGCCTGGGTGCGCTTCGAAGTCGAGGACACCGGCATCGGCATCGCCCCCGAAGTGGCGACACGGCTGTTCGAATCATTCGAGCAGGCCGACAGCTCCATCACCCGCCAATACGGTGGCACCGGCCTGGGCCTGGCCATCACCCGCCGCCTGGCGCGCCTGGCCGGCGGCGAGGCGGGTGTGCAAAGCACCCCTGGCGGGGGCAGCACCTTCTGGTTCACCGCCTGCCTGAAGAAGGGTTTCGGGGCCCAGGCCGAAGACACGGTGGCCCCCAAGCCGGGCGGTGCCGAACAGCGCCTGTCGCGCGACTTCAGCGGTCTGCGCATCCTTCTGGCCGAGGACGAGCCGGTCAACCGGATGGTCGCCCTGGCCCTGCTGGAACCCACCGGGCTGGTGGTGGACACCGCCGAGGACGGCGAGGCCGCAGTGGCGCTCGCCGCGCAGACCCCCTATGCGTTGATCCTGATGGATTTGCAGATGCCGCGCCTGGATGGCCTGGCGGCCACCCGCCGCATCCGCGCGCTGCCTGAGCATGCCCACACGCCGATCATCGCGATGACGGCCAACGCCTTCTCGGAGGACCGCCAGCGTTGCCTCGATGCCGGCATGAGCGAGTTCCTGCCCAAGCCGGTGCGTCCCGAGGCCTTGTTCGCGCTGTTGTGGGCGGGGCTGTCCGGGCGGGCCTCGGTCACGTAGCCCGGGGCCGCGGCGCCACTCACTCCTCGCCGAGAAAACCCCCGCTCTGGTGCGCCCACAGCCGCGCATACAGCCCACCCTGGGCCAGCAGGCTGCGGTGGTCGCCCTGCTCGACGATGCGGCCGGCGTCCATCACCACCAGCCGGTCCATCGCCGCGATGGTGGACAGGCGGTGCGCGATGGCCACCACCGTCTTGCCCTGCATCAGCTCGTACAGGCTGGCCTGGATCGCCGCCTCGACCTCGCTGTCGAGTGCGCTGGTGGCCTCGTCGAGCAGCAGGATCGGCGCATCCTTCAGCATCACCCGGGCGATGGCGATGCGCTGGCGCTGGCCGCCGCTGAGCTTGACGCCACGCTCGCCGACATGCGCGTCGTAGCCCGTGCGGCCCTTGGCGTCGGCCAGGGTCTGGATGAAGCCATGCGCCTCGGCGCGGGTGGCGGCGCCGACCATGGCCTCGTCGCCCGCGTCGGGCCGGCCGTAGAGCAGGTTGTCGCGCACCGAGCGGTGCAGCAGCGAGGTGTCCTGCGTCACCATGCCCACCTGGGCGCGCAGGCTGTTCTGGGTGACGCCGGCGATGTCCTGGCCATCGATCAGGATGCGGCCGGATTCGAGGTCGTAGAAGCGCAGCAGCAGGTTGACCAGGGTGGACTTGCCGGCGCCGGAGCGGCCGACCAGGCCGATCTTCTCGCCCGGGCGGATGGTCAGCGTGAAGCCGTCGATCACCGGCTTGGCGGCACCGTAGCCGAAGCGCACGGCGTCGAAGCGCAGCTCGCCCTGGCTCACCCTCAACTCGGCCGCGCCCGGCTGGTCGTTGATGACGGGCACACGCGACAAGGTGTTCATGCCGTCCTGCACCGTGCCGATGTGCTCGAACAGCGAGGCCATCTCCCACATGATCCAGTGCGAGATGCCGTTCAGGCGCAGTGCCATCGCGGTGGCGGCCGCCACCGCGCCAACACCCACGTCGCCCTCCATCCAGCGCCACAGCGTGGCCCCGGCCGTCGACAGCACCAGGCCCATGCTGAGGCTGTGGATCACGATCTCCAGCCAGGTCACCAGCCGCATCTGCTGGTACGCGGTGCCCATGAACTCCTGCATCGCGGAGCGCACGTAGCCGGACTCGCGGCCCGCATGCGAGAACAGCTTGACGGTGGCGATGTTGGTGTAGGCGTCGGTGATGCGGCCGGTCATCAGCGAGCGCGCGTCGGCCTGGTCCTTGGCCACCTTGCCCAGGCGCGGCACGAAGAACGACAAGGCCAGGATGTAGAGCAGCAACCAGCCCAGGAAGGGCAACACCAGCCGAGCGTCGAAGCCGCCCACCACGGCCAGCATGGTGACGAAGTAGATGATGATGAAGACCAGGATGTCGGTCACGATCATCACGGTGTCGCGCACCGCCAGCGCCGTCTGCATCACCTTGGCCGCCACCCGGCCGGCGAACTCGTCCTGGTAGAAGGCCAGGCTCTGGCCCAGCATCTGGCGGTGGAAGTTCCAGCGCAGCCGCATCGGGAAGTTGCCGTTCAGAGTCTGGTACTTGGCCAGCGCCTGCCAGGCGATCAGCAGCGGGCTGGCCACCAGCACCGCGGCCACCGCCAGCAGCCTGGCGCGCTCCTCGGACCACCAGCGGTCCGGTGACGTGGCGCCGAGACCATCCACCACCTGGCCGAGGAAGGCGAACAGCAGCGCCTCGAACGCACCGATGAGCGCCGTGAGCGCCGTCATCACCGCCACATAGCGGCGCACGCCGCGCGTGTTGGCCCACAGGAACGGCCACAAGCCCCTGGGCGCCGGCGGGGGCACGGCGTCGGGGTAGGGGTCGATCAGGCGTTCGAAGGCGGCGAACAAGGCGGGGTCCTGCCAAAAGCAAGTCGGCGAGGTTAGCCGATATGCGTTGGCGGGATAAGCAACGCCGCTTTCATTCGTTCCCAGCGCCAAGCCACCCCCCCAAGATGCAGGCCATGGACACGACATGGACCGCCCCCCTGGAACTGCCCTGCACCGGCCAGACCCTGCGCCTGGCGCTGGAGCGGCGCGACGTGCGGGAACTCACCGAACTCACGCGGCACCTGCGGGTGGCCGGCTACCGCTTCGACCCACTGCGCCTGGCCACCGAGTTGCTGGCCAGCGGCTGCGCGGGGGTCGACGACGCATTCGGGCACCGGGTGCCGGTGCATGTGCGCGTGCCCCGGCGCAAGAACGTCACGCCGCGCGACCAGGCCACCTCCTTCTCGATGTCGCTTTGACCTCAACCCACGAAAGACAAGCACCATGAGCATCCTCGCAGTCAACGCCCGCAACCAGTTCCGCGGCAAGGTCAAGGAAATCATCGAGGGGCCGGTGGTCTCCGAGGTCGACGTCGAAACCCCCGCGGGGCTGGTCGTCACCTCGGTGATCACCACCCGCTCGGTGCACGAACTGGGCCTGCGCGTCGGCCGTGACGTGGTCGCGCTGGTCAAGTCGACCGAAGTGTCGATCGCCACCCTCTGACGGAAGGGCCACGCGATGCTGAGCCTCGTGACGAGCGCCGCCCCGCGGGTGCGGCTGCTCATCGTGCCCGGCCTGCACGGCAGCGGGCCGGACCATTGGCAGAGCTGGCTCGAGCGCCAGCACCCCGGCGCCGTGCGCATCGCACTCGACGACTGGGGGCATGCCGATCTGGGCCGCTGGGCCGCAGCGATCGACGAGGTCGTGCAGCGCCACCGTGCCGAGGCCTGGGTCGCCGTGGCGCACAGCTTCGGCTGCCTCGCGCTGGCCCGGCACGCGGCGCAGGGCGGGCGCGGCATTCAAGGTGCGCTGCTGGCCGCCCCGGCCAACCCGGACCGCTTCGGCGTGGACGAGGGCCGTCTGGCCCAGGCCCTGCCCTACCCGACGACCCTCGTCGTCAGCGCCAATGACCCGTGGATGACCGTGCCCGACGCGCTGTACTTCGGCCGCCGCTGGGGCAGCCACATCGTGGACGCGGGCGAGGCCGGCCACATCAACACCACGTCGGGTTTCGGGCCCTGGCCCGTGGCCCTGGGCTGGGTCAGCCAGCACACCGAGCGCGTGACCGCCACGCTGCGCCCACGCGAACAGGCCGCCGCACGGACCCTCGGCTTCGCTGTTTGAGTGGCGCGGCAGTTTGAATTGAACCCGGCATCTCCGCATGGCGGGAACCGCGACAGCCCGAATTCGGCCCTGAGCGGCCGTTCGTGCAGCGAAGAGGTCGGCACGAGCCGAGGCTGCCGGGTGACCGGCTCCGCGAATGTCCCCCGGCGGCCTGATCACGCTCCAACCGCTGCCAAGGCGACTGTCTTCGCGGAACCACCCGGCGCTTGGGTGAGCTTGCGCAAAGCGCATAAGCAGCGGCGTTTTGATTCGTTCCTTGTGCGATGGCGAGTTCCTAGCATGAGCCCATTCGTCCTCCCCATCAGGAATTTCCTCGCCATGTCCTCGTCGCCCCGTCATCCGCTTTCCCGTCGCGCCGCCTTGGCGCTCATTTCCGCCGCCGCCCTGCTCGGCGGCCCCGCGCTGGCCAAGGACGTGACCCTGCTGAACGTCTCCTACGACCCCACCCGCGAGCTCTACCAGGACTACAACAAGGCCTTTGCCGCCTACTGGAAGGGCAAGACCGGCGACACGGTGACCGTCAAACAATCGCACGGCGGCTCGGGCAAGCAGGCACGCTCGGTGATCGACGGTCTGGAGGCCGATGTCGTCACGCTGGCCCTGGCCTACGACATCGACGAGCTGAGCGACAAGGGCAAACTGATCCCGGCCGACTGGCAGAAGCGGCTGAACCACAACTCCAGCCCGTACACCTCCACCATCGTGTTCCTGGTGCGCAAGGGCAACCCCAAGGGCATCAAGGACTGGAACGACTTGGGTCGTGCCGGCGTCGAGGTGATCACCCCCAACCCCAAGACCAGCGGCGGCGCGCGCTGGAACTACCTGGCCGCCTGGGGCTACGCCCTGAAGCAGCCGGGCGGCACCGAGGCCAAGGCCAAGGATTTCGTCACCGCGCTGTTCAGGAACGTGCCGGTGCTGGATTCCGGCGCTCGCGGCTCGACGACCACCTTCGTCGAGCGCGGCATCGGCGACGTCTTCATCTCGTGGGAGAACGAAGCCTTTCTCGCCGTGAAGGAGCTCGGGCCGGACAAGTTCCAGATCATCGTGCCCTCGCTCAGCATCCTGGCCGAGCCCCCGGTGACCCTGGTCGACAGGGTGGTCGACAAGCGCGGCACCCGCGAGGTCGCCAAGGCCTACCTGGACTACCTGTACTCGCCCGAGGGCCAGAAGATCGCTGGCGACAACTACTACCGCCCGATCGACCCCAAGGTGGCCGCGCAGTTCGACAAGCTGTTCCCGAAGGTCAACCTGTTCACCATCGACGAGCTGTTCGGTGGCTGGGCCAAGGCCCAGAAGACCCACTTCACCGATGGCGGCGTGTTCGACTCGATCTACGCGAAGAAGTGAAGCACGGCCGCCGCCGCGGCCTTACTTCTTCTTCAGGAAGTTGACGAAGCCCGACACGTTGTAGACGAACTCGCGCTCGAACAGATCGGGCGTGAAGACCGAGCCGTAGAGCACGAAGGTCTGGCGGAAGAAGACCCGGTCGCCCACGGCGGCCGAGTAGAAGTTGAAGCGGGGCTGGCCGTACCAGGTCTCGTCGTTGGAGACCACCGTCGTGTAGCCCTGGAACACGCCATTCGGCGTGCCGGCCTTGGCGACCAGGACCAGCTTCTTCGGCAGGCCGAGCACGCCCTGGGCCGAATGCTCGCCGCTGTCGTAGTCGGTGTTCTGGAACAGCACGCCGCTCTCGGGCTGCTCGAAGTGGTACTGGATGGTGTCGCCGTCGACCACGACCTTCTTCAGTTGGGCGTAGGTGGGCGGGTGCGAGCCGGCGCCGGAATCCCAGCCCGTGCCGTCGCTCAGTTCGTACCAGTCTGCCGGGCTGAACACCATGAACGGGTTGCCGGGCTGGAAGTACTGCTCGTAGTGGCCAAAGGTGGCGGTGAGCATCTTGTCGATGGTGGCGGCGTGCGCCGAGGCCGCGCCGATGACGAGGGCCGCGATGGTGAAGAGTCGGGTCAGCAGTTTCATGAGTGGGTTTCGGTCTGGGGGGATGGCCCGGTGGGCCGCGCGAGCATTGTGGCCACTCCGGCCGCAGGCCACCTTCAAGAATTGCCAACAGCGGGCACGCGCGCTGAGCGCATAAGCAAGCGCGTTTTGATTCGTTCCGCGTCGAGGGCCCCGCTTCTAGCATCGGCGCATGCATTTTCTTAGGCGGCCGTTGCATGACGGCGGCGGCCACCCGACACCGTGTTCCTCTCCAAGACCCTCCTCAAACGCCACAGCGTGCTGCCCGGTTTCGATCTGGCACTCGGCTTCGCACTGCTCTACCTGAGCCTGATCGTCCTGCTGCCGCTGTCCGCGGTGTTCCTGAAGACCTTCACGCTGACCTGGGGCGCCTTCTGGGAGGCGGTCACCTCGGACCGGGTGATGGCCTCCTACCGGCTGACCTTCGGCGCCTCCTTCGCCGCCGCGCTGATCAACGGCGTGTTCGGCCTGCTGGTGGCCTGGGTGCTGGTGCGCTACAGCTTCCCGTTCAAGCGGGTGGTGGATGCGCTGGTGGACCTGCCCTTCGCCCTGCCCACCGCGGTGGCCGGCATCGCGCTGACCTCGCTGTACGCGGCCAACGGCTGGATCGGGCAATACCTGCCGTTCAAGGTGGCGTTCAAGCCGCTGGGCGTGTTCGTCGCGCTGACCTTCATCGGCCTGCCCTTCGTGGTGCGCACGGTGCAGCCGGTGCTGGAGGATCTGCAGAAGGAGCTGGAAGAGGCCGCCGCCACGCTGGGCGCCACCCGCCTGCAGACCTTCCGCCACGTGATCCTGCCCACGCTGATGCCGGCCCTGCTGACCGGCTTCGCGCTGGCCTTTGCCCGGGCCCTGGGCGAGTACGGCTCGGTGATCTTCATCGCCGGCAACATGCCGATGGTCAGCGAGATCACGCCGCTGCTGATCATCACCAAGCTGGAGCAGTACGACTACGCCGGCGCGACCGCCATCGCGGTGGTGATGCTGGTGATCGCCTTCGCCATGCTGCTCGCCATCAACCTGATACAGGCCTGGGCCCGCAAGCGCCAGGGCCGCTGAACATGAACACCGTTGCCCAAACCCTGTCGGTGCCGCACGCACCGTCCGCCGCCCGCTCGGCGCTGGCCGCCACCACCGAACCCGCCTGGGTGCGGTGGGCGCTGATCGGCACCGCGATGCTGTTCCTCTCGGCGTTCCTCTTCGTGCCGCTGGCCGCCGTGTTCTTCGAGGCGATGAAGAAGGGCCTGGAGGTCTACCTGGCCGCCATCGTGGAGCCGGATGCCGTCTCGGCGATCCAGCTCACGCTGATCGCCGCGGTGATCTCGGTGCCGCTGAACCTGGTGTTCGGCGTCTCCGCCGCCTGGGCCATCGCCAAGTTCGACTTCCGTGGCAAGAGCGTGCTGCTGACGCTGATCGACCTGCCGTTCTCGGTCAGCCCGGTGATCGCCGGCCTGATCTACGTGCTGGTCTTCGGCCTGCAGGGCTGGTGCGGCGAGTGGCTGCGCGACCACGACCTGAAGGTGATCTTCGCGGTGCCCGGCATCGTGCTGGCCACTGTCTTCGTGACCTTCCCGTTCGTGGCGCGCGAGCTGATCCCGCTGATGCAGGCACAAGGCCAGGAGCAGGAGGAAGCGGCCCGCGTGCTGGGCGCCTCGGGCTGGCAGATCTTCTGGCGCGTGACGCTGCCCAACGTCAAGTGGGCCCTGCTGTACGGCGTGATCCTGTGCAACGCCCGTGCGATGGGCGAGTTCGGTGCGGTGTCGGTGGTGTCGGGCCACATCCGCGGCTCGACCAACACGATGCCGCTGCACATCGAGATTCTCTACAACGAGTACCAGTTCGCGGCCGCCTTTGCGGTGGCCTCGCTGCTGGCCAGCCTGGCGCTGGTGACCCTGGTGCTGAAGTACGTGGTCGAGCAGCATGTGAAACACGAGAAGAAGGCCGCCCTGGCCGACGCAAGCGAGTAACCCATCATGAGCATTGAAGTCC
Source organism: Vitreoscilla sp. (assembly GCA_018780145.1). Taxonomy (GTDB): domain Bacteria; phylum Pseudomonadota; class Gammaproteobacteria; order Burkholderiales; family Burkholderiaceae_C; genus Ideonella. Next base: position 32,116 of record JADMKA010000132.1, read on the forward strand.
GCAACCTCGTCAAGCATTTCGGCACGCTGGCCGTCTGCGACCACCTGAATCTCGACATCCCCTCCGGCGAGCTGGTGGCGCTGCTGGGGCCTTCCGGCTCCGGCAAGACCACCCTGCTGCGCATGATCGCCGGCCTGGAGCAGCCCGATTCCGGCTCGGTGCTGTTCCACGGCGAGGACGCCACCTTTGCCGATGTGCGCGAGCGCAACGTCGGCTTCGTGTTCCAGCACTACGCGCTGTTCGGCCACATGAGCATCTTCGAGAACATCGCCTTCGGGCTGCGGGTGCGGCCCAAGGCCACCCGGCCCAGCGACGAGGCGATCCGCAAGAAGGTGCACGAGCTGCTCGGCCTGGTGCAGCTCGACTCGCTGGCCGGCCGCTACCCGCACCAGCTCTCCGGCGGCCAGCGCCAGCGCGTGGCGCTGGCGCGCGCACTGGCGGTGGAGCCCAAGGTGCTGCTGCTGGACGAGCCCTTCGGCGCACTGGATGCCAAGGTGCGCAAGGAGCTGCGCCGCTGGCTGCGCCGCCTGCACGACGAGATGC
>JADMKA010000194.1 GCA_018780145.1 Vitreoscilla sp.
TCAGCAGGAAGAAGGCCATCATCGCGGTCACGAAGTCGGCGTAGGCGATCTTCCACGCCCCGCCATGCGCCGCATGGCCGCCCTTCTTGACCTTCTTGACGATGATCGGTTGGAGTTTCTTTGCGTCGCCAGCCATGGAACGTTCCTGCTACTTTTTCTTGACGTGGGCTTCGAGCTCACCAAAGGTGGGCCGGTCACCCGAGTACAGGACCTTGCGGCCGAACTCGATCGCCACCTGCGGGGCATAGCCCTGCATGCTGGCCAGCAGGGTGGTCTTGATGCACTGGAACTCCTTGCCGGCGTCCTCCACCTTCTGCTCCAGCAGGCCGCCCAGCGGTTCGACGAAGCCATAGGCCAGCAAGATGCCGAGGAAGGTGCCGACCAGGGCCGAGCCGATCATCCCGCCCAGCACGGCCGGGGGCTGGCCCACCGAGCCCATGGTGTTGACCACGCCCAGCACCGCCGCCACGATGCCGAAGGCCGGCAGGCCGCCGGCCAGGCGGCCGATGGCCGCCACGGCGGCATGTTCTTCCTGGTGGTGCGTCTCGATCTCGCTGTCCATCAGGCTTTCGATCTCGTGGGCGTTGAGGTTGCCCGAGACCATCATGCGCAGGTAGTCGGTGATGAACTCGGTCACGTGGTGGTCGCTGCCCACCGTGGGGTACTTCTGGAACAGCGGCGAGTTGTGCGGGTCCTCGACGTCCTTCTCGATGGACATCAGGCCCTCCTTGCGCGCCTTCTGCAGGATGTCGTACATCAGCGCCAGCAGCTCCATGTAGCGGGCCTTGCTGAACTTGCTGCCCTTGAAGCACTGGCCCAGACCCCGCAGCGAGGCCTTGACGACCTTCATCTGGTTGTTGGCCAGGAAGGCGCCCAGCGCGGCGCCGAAGATGGTGATCATCTCGAAAGGCAGGGCGTGCAGGATGACGCCGATGTTCCCGCCGTGCGCGATGTACACACCGAAGATGCAGCCGAGTGCAAGTAGCCAGCCGACGATGACAAACATGGTGGAGGGGTTCCGGTTCTCGTTCGTGAGCCGCGTATCCACGGCTGTTGCGAGGGTTATCGGCGCGCCGTCCCCACGCCTTGAGCCTGCGCAGCGCCAGAAATGAGGGGCTGTTGCGGGACACCAAGAAAAAAGGCGGGCTCACAAGGAGCCCGCCTGAAAGCACAGGGGTTGTGCTAGGAGGAGACAAACATGAACAAGAACTGATCGTGACCAGCGGTGTATCGGCCGCCGTGAACCCCAGTTGAGGGGATCGAGCCGGAAATCAAGAAAAAGTTGGCAAACGGTCCAGTGCGGGGTCCAGTGCGGGGTTCGGCGCGCGGTTCAGGCGTGTGCCAGTCCCTGGCGGTTGGCGGCGCTGGGCATCTGCAGGGCGCCGGCCTGGCGGCCCTTGCCGGCGCGCGCCGGCGGGTTGCACAGGCCGCAGACGAAGTGCTTGGCGATCTCGTGCGGGTGGGTCACGTAGTGGCCGCCGCACTTGTTGCACTTGGTCATCGTCAGCATGCCGTTGTCGACGAACTTCACCAGGCGCCAGGCGCGGGTGACCGACAGCATCGGCTCCAGGCCCTGCGATGCCGTCTGCTCCATATAGAGCTGGTAGGCCTTGATGACGGTGTCGATCTCTTCGAGCTCCGAGGTCTTGTTCAGGTACTCGTGGATGTTGAGGAACAGGCTGGCATGGATGTTCGGCTGCCAGGTCATGAACCAGTCGGTCGAGAAGGGCAGCTGGCCCTTGCTGGGCGACTTGCCCGCCACTTCCTTGTACAGGCGCAGCAGCCGCTCGTAGGACAGGTCGGTCTCCGACTCCAGCACCTGCAGGCGGGCACCCAGGTTGATCAGCGTGACGGCGCGGTCGATCTGCCGTGCCTCGGTGAGGATGCTCTTGCTGCGTGCCATGGGGTGCTCCGTCCTGAAGGTGTTGTTGGGGTGTGGCCGGGTCAGGCTGCCTCTTGATGGCGGCCGGCCATCAAGATGGAGGCATGCAGGCGTGACACGCTTTCGTTGGCGGCCGACTTGCCGTGGCTGGTCAGCAGGCCCCAGACCAGGTCGTCGTCCATGCGGAAGCGGCACAGCAAGGTGTTGCCGGTGGCGATCTTCATCATCTGCGCCGGGGTCAGGGTGGCGATCAGCGTGGCGGTTTCTTCCGAAACACCCAGGCGGAACAGGGCTTGTTCCCGGTCTGCCCGGATCAGGCTTTGCGCCAGCATCAGGTACGACAGGTTGGCTTCGCGGATCTCGGCCAGGATCTGGTTGGTGTCCATCAGTTCGCTCCGGGGTGTTCGTTTCGGGAAGAGACTTTGTGTCTCGGCTTGGGATCAACTGTAAGGACCGAAACAGGATGGAAACATCGGTTCACTTCCACCGCTTGAGTCCCGATTCTTCTGTGGGGCGTGTCAGGCAAATTCCTACAACGGCTGTCATCGGCACCTGACCCCAGGTCCGCCAAATGCACCGGAATGCGGGGATTCTTCGGGGGATCGGCCTTCCGTCGGCGCGCGGATCATGGCTGCATGACACAAGCTGCCCTCGGCGCCCCTGCCACCCTGGTGCCCCCGCCTGCCCTCGTCGTGATCGGCGGGGGCCCGTCCGACGTGCGGCCAGCGGCCGCCGCTGCCGACCCCCGGCTCCTCAAGGCCCTGCCGTCGGCCGCGCGCGTGCTTGAACTCGGAGCCGGCTCGGCGGCGCTGGCGCGTGCCTACAAGGCCAGGATCCCGGACTGCCGCTGGACAGCCGTCGACACGCGGTCGGCCACGGCAGCGCGACCCGATGCCGGCCCGCAGGCCGTGGACCAGTGGTGCGATGCCGCAGGCCTGGACGGGTTGCCCATGGGCGCCTTTGACCTGCTGGTGGTCACCGACGTGCTGCCTTGGCTCGGCGATGCAGGCGCCTGCCTGCGCCGCCTTGCTACCCTGGCTGCGCCCGAGGCGCGGCTGTTGCTGAGTGTGGACAACCACGCCAGCCTCGGCACGCTGGAGCGCATCCTCGAGGGCGACCTGACCGCCGAGGCGAGGCTGTCGCCGGCCGACGGCCAGCCGAGGCTGATGTCGCCAGCTTCCGTGTACAAGCAACTGATGGACGCCGGCTGGATGCCGACGCTGGCCGACCACCAGGCCGACGCGCCCGCCCCGGGCAGCCTGCTCGCCACGGTCAAGGCGGCGCTGGCGCAGGCGGGTGCCAGCGCCGGCTGCCCGGAGCGCGTGCACGGGATCGACCGGATGGTGATCGAAGCCCACCGCACTTTCGCCGCTGCACCGGCCCGGCCCGGCCCGGCGCTGTTCAGTGTGCTGGTGCCCACCACCCAGGAGCGGCAGCTGCGCCTGAACGTGGAGCAGTCGCCCGGCCTGGCCGAGGTGGGCGCGCGCATCGTCTCCTACCGCGGCGCGAGCAGCCCGGCTCAGGCCTTCGAGCAGGGGCTGGCGCACGCCGACGCCGACTGGGTCCTGCTTTGTCATCAGGACGTCTATTTCCCCGCCGGCTTCGGCGAGCAGCTGAATGCGCTGCTGCATGGCATCCCGGCCGATGAACGGGCCCGCACGCTGATCGGATTCGTCGGCCTGGCTGCCAAGCGCGACGGCAGTGGCACCGAGCCCGCAGGCTTCGTGATCGACAGGCTGCACCGCGCCGACCACCCGGCCGCCGACACCGCCTTGTCGATCGACGAGTTGGCGATCGTGCTGTCGCGCGACAGCATCCACCGCATCGATCCGGCGCTGGGCTGGCACCTCTGGGCCACCGACCTGTGTCTGGCCTCGATCTGCAACCACCAGGTGTTCCCGCGACTGGTGCGCCTGCCTTTGTTCCACAACTCGCGAACCGGCTGGAAGCTGCCTGCCGGCTTTGCCGACGCGGCCCATCGCCTGGCCGCCAAGTGGCCGGCCTTCGGCCCGATCCCCACCCTGTGCGGCACGATCGACACCGCCTTCCTGGCCTCTCACCCGAAAGCCGTGAAATGACCCGAATCACGACCCTGATACCGGCTTACAAGCCCGACTACCTGGGCGAGATGTTCCTCGGCCTGCGGCGCCAGAGCTTCCGCGATTTCCGCGTCATCCTGTCCGACGACAGCCCCGGTGGCGTGATCACCGACATGGTGCGCGACGGCCGCTTCGGCCCGCTGGCCTCGGAGCTGAACCTGACGGTGGTCAGGGGCCCGGGCAACGCCCGCCGCAACCACCAGCACCTGATCGACCAGTGGGCAGGCAGCGGCCCGGCCGCCCAGGGGCTGGTGCATTTCATGCTGGACGACGACGTCGTGTTCCCGGCGTTCTACAAGAGCCACGTCGAAGCCCACGCCGGCGGCCAATACGCGCTGTCGGTCAGCCCGCGCTGGCTGAGCCAGGGCGACAGCCGCCCCGGCTGGACGCTGCCGCTGCCCGCCTTCGTCACCCAGAGCCCGCTGCGCGCCGTGCCGGTGAACCCCAAGCAGCTCTTTGCCTCGGTGGTGCCGGGCTGCGAGAACTGGCTGGGTGAACTGAGCAACATGGTCTGGTCCGCCGAGGGCATCCGGCACTACCCCAAGCCGCCGGCCGCTGGCCTGTCGTACTACGGGCTGCTGGACATCAGCGCCGTGCTCGAAGCCGGCCGCACGATGCCGCTGGTTTTCGTGCGGGACCACCTGAGCGTCTTCCGCCAGCACGCCGAGCAGACCACCCGCACGGTCCACTCCCACGGCCACCGCGTGACCATGCTGGTCTGGGCCGCCTGCGCGCTGCATGCCTGGAAGGAAAAGCGCATCAACGACGCCGAGGCCGCCAAGGCCATCGGCATCACCGTGCAACGCTGCCTGAAGCTCTACGGTGAGCAGGACGAGGTGATGAACGGCTTTTACACGCTGGTGCAGCACGAGGGCACCTCGCTGGCCCGCCTGCACGACGCCTTCACCGCCTACTGGCTGGCCCTGCTGGCCAGCCACCCGAGCACCGCCGCCGAAACCTATCGGCCGGCTGCCGAGCGCCAAGCCGACGCCGTGGCCGCCTGACCCTGGAGAGCCCACCATGAGCCAGCCCCAGCCGATCTACGTCACCCAGCCGGACCTGCCGCCGCTGGCCGACTTCCTGCCCTACCTGGAGAAGATCTGGGACAACCGGGTGCTGACCAACGGCGGCCCCTTCCACAAGCAGTTCGAGGCCGAACTGGCCACCTACCTGGGTGTGAAGCACATCTCGCTGTTCACCAACGCGACCATCGCGCTGGTGACGGCGTTGCAGTCGCTTCGCATCACCGGCGAGGTCATCACCACGCCGTACTCGTTCGTGGCCACCGCGCATTCGCTGCTGTGGAACGGCATCAAGCCGGTCTTCGCCGACATCGACCCGACGACGCTGAACCTCGATCCGGCCCGGATCGAGGCAGCCATCACGCCGCAGACCACCGCCATCATGCCGATCCACTGCTACGGCACGCCGTGCGACGTGGAGGCCATCCAGCGCATCGCCGACGACTACAACCTGAAGGTCATCTACGACGCGGCCCATGCCTTCGGCGTGCGCCGCGAGGGCGAAAGCGTGCTGACGCACGGGGACCTCTCGGTGCTGAGCTTTCACGCCACCAAGGTCTTCAACACCTTCGAGGGCGGGGCCATCATCAGCCCGGATGCGAAGACCAAGCAGCGCATCGACCATCTGAAGAATTTCGGCTTCGTCAACGAGACCACGGTGGTGGCCACCGGCATCAACGGCAAGATGAGCGAGTTCAATGCCGCGCTCGGCCTGCTGCAGCTCCAGCACGTGGGCCGCGCCATCGAGCGCCGCCGCCAGATCGACGCGTTGTACCGCGACCTGCTGGCCGGCCTGCCGGGCCTGCGCCTGGTGGACAAGCCGGTCAACGCGACCGCCAACCAGAGCTACTTCCCGATCCTGGTCGGCCCGCAGTTCGCCACCAGCCGCGACGCGCTGTACCAGCGCCTGAAGGACCAGGGCATCCATGCCCGGCGGTACTTCTATCCGCTGATCTCGGATTTCCCGATGTACCGCGGCCTTCCCTCGGCCGACCCCGCCGGCCTGCCGGTGGCCCGCGCCGCCTCGGCCCAGGTCCTGTGCCTGCCGATCTACCCGGCACTGACCGACGAGGACGTGTTCCGCATCGTTGACGTGATCCGGACCGCCTCTCGCGTGGCCGTGCCGGCGGCTCCCGCCGCTGCCACCATCTCCGGCGCTGAGTTGCTGGCGGCCTGACTTGAAGACGCTGGCCATCTTCGGCTGCCCACGCAGCGGCACCAGCTGGCTGGGTCAGTTGTTCAACAGCTCGGAGGCGGTGCTCTACCGCTACCAGCCGCTGTTCGCCTACGAGTTCAAGGACTGGTTCGGCCGGCACGGCGTGACGCCGGATTCGGTGGCCGCCTTCCATGCGGCGCTGCAGAACGCGAGTTCCGACTTCGTTCTGCAGGCCCTGCGGCCGCCGAAGCTGGCCGCGCACACCCACCTGGTGTGGAAGGAGGTGCGCTTCCACCGGCTGATGGCGCCGCTGCTGGCGCAGCCGGGGCTGGACCGCATCGTCTACCTCTACCGCGCCCCGGTGGAGGTGCTCAACAGCTGGTACCAGGCACCGAAGGAGTTTCGCGCCGGGCAGGACATCTTCGCCGAGTACCTGCACGCGCCTTCCAAGAACACCGACCCGAGCGAATTCAACGGCTTCGCGAAGTGGAAGGAGTCGATGCGGCTTGCGCTGGATCTGCAGGCCGCCCGTCCCGGCTGTTTTTCGCTGGTCTCCTACGAGCGGCTGCGCGCCGCGCCGCTGGTCGAGCTGGGTCGCCTGTTCGACGCCTGCGGCCTTGCCTTGACGCCCCAGGTTCGGAACTTCGTCGCAGACTCCACCTCGCGACAGGACGACGACGCCTACGGTGTGTTCCGCAGCGAACGCAGCTCGATCAGGCTTCCCGCCGACATCGTGGGCGCGATCGAGCAGGACATCGAGGCCGCCAGCCTCATGCGCCGTGCCGATGCGCTGGCACTCTGATCAGGGCTCGAGCCTGAACTGCACGAGCCGCGCGTTGACTTCGGCCGGCGGCAGGTGCATCAGCAGGTCGATCATCGACAGGTTCGGCACGAAGCCGCTGCCGGCCTGCGGATAGGCATCGGGCTGGCTGGACAGGAAGCGCAGGGCGATTCCCTCGCGTTCGAAATCTTCGGGCGCGTAAAGCGCGCGTCCGCCGCTGGCATTGACATAGACCGCGGCGCCCAGCGCCCGGCACAGTGCGAGGATGCGCCGGGGCCCGCGGATCTCGGCGGGAACGGCATGCGCCGAGGCTGCGGACCAGGTCTTGTTCCGGCCCAGGTACTCGAAGACCCGCACGAAGCTCAGTGCGTTCTTCCGGGCCACGTTGTCGTCGGCATCCTTCACCACCGACTCCACCAGCGCGTACGCGGCGTCGAACTGCGGTGCGCGTCGATAGGCCCGGTGCAGCAGGCTGAGGAACGGCTGCCAGTCGCCGGTGTAGTGGTGGTCGCCGATGTGGCGGTTCTGGCTCGCGTCTCGCACCGGAATCGTGAACGGGTGGGCCTGGCCGTCCAGCAGCACGGCATTGCGGTGGATGTAACCCTTCTTGATGAAGTTCACGTCGTCGAAGAAGGCGAACTCGTCTACCGCCTGGGCCAGCTGGTAGGTGCCGACGTAGGGGAAGAAGTACGGCTGCATCACCGCGACGCGGTGGGGCGTGGCGCTCACGGTCTGGTAAAGATGAACAAGGGCTCGCGGGCGTTGATGCCGGCCTCCATCGCGTCGACGCCGGGCAGCAGCGTGTCATGGGCCAGCAGCTCGCCCTGGAAGCCGGCCGCGTGAAACAGCCCCACGATGTCGTCGGCGAACAGGCGTACATGGTCGGCCTGGCCGTAGAGGAGCGTGGCGAGCTCCTTGCCGGGGAAGTCCTTCAACTGGAAGGTCCGTCGCAGCAGCGGCGAGTAGGGTGTCTGCGCGATCAGCAGGCCTTTGGGTTTCAGGCAGCGGTAGAACTCGGACAGCACCTTCTGCGGCGAATCCACATGCTCCAGCACGTGGTTGCAGACGATGATGTCGAACTGGCCGTTGTCGAACTGCAGCTGCTCGGCATTGACCTTGACCTGGTTGGACCGGCTCGGGAACAGGTCGCCCTTGATGTATTCGCTCGGGCCACAGGCCTCGAACAAGGCCTCCAGGTGGCGCTCCGGCGCCAGGTGCAGCAGGCGCGCACCGCGCATCGAGGCGGGCAGGCCGATGGCACTCATGTAGAGCCAGAGGTGGCGGTCGCGGTCGGTGCAGCCGCAGGCCGGACACTGGTAGACGGCCATGTCCGAGCCGATGGTTTCCATCAGCTTCATGAACTCGCTGCGCTGGGCCAGGTGCGGGTGCGGCTTCCAGGCCGGGACGTGGTTTCGGCAGACGCTGCAGGTGGGCATGGCGGCCTCGGCTCCGGTGGTCAATGGGTGGCTTCGGCGTCGGCCGGCAGGACCGCGTCGACGGGCAGATCGTCCGGGATCTCGTCGCTGTCGATGCCGCCGAAGTCCGGCCGCATCGTGCGGGCCACGGTGCGTTCGCGCACCGTGGTGGCGATCTTGCGAAGCGTCAGCTTCATGAAGGCGGCCTGCTCCTTCGCGCAGGGCTTGACCTGCACGTCCAGCCACTTAAAGTCGGCGATCTCGAACCGGTGCTCGAACCAGCCGAGGTACCAGAACCAGTCGGTGTAGTAGAGCCAGGAGTTCTCGTTCAGCGCACGCAGGTGGGTCGGATCCTGCCAGGCGGTGGGCGCATGCTCGTAGGGCACCTCGATCTGGAACTGCCCGCCTTCCTTCAGCAGCGCCAGGATGTTGGTCATCAGAAGCGGCAGGTCCGGCACATGCTCCAGCACGTTGTTGGCGTAGACCAGCTCCTGCGATCCGGCTTCCAGGCGCACGCGGCCGCCGCGGCAGCCGGGCAGCTCCAGCGGCAGTGCCACCGGCTGGCCGAGGTCGAGCACCAGGTCAGGCTCGGCACGTTCCAGAATGTCGATGTTCAGCCAGCCGGCCTTGTAGTCCTTGCCCGAACCCAGGTTGATGCGGGTCGGTCGCCAGGCCCCGTCGCCGCGGGTCTTGGCATGGGCCTGGTGGAAGCCCGCGGCAAAGGCGAGCAGATCGGCGTAGGCCTCGATCGGGTCGATCCGCGCGAATGTGGCGATCCTGCGGCGGGCCTCGTCGAAGAAGGCCGGCTGGTTGAACTGCTGGCGGAAGAAGGCGGCCGGGTCGGCGGCGTCGAGCCAGAACACCGCGTCCTCGAAGGCGGCGGGCGGGCGGGTGAGGGCGGTCCGCTCGGAGATCACCGGCGTGCCCAGGGACAGGCAGTGGAAGGCGCGCGCCTGCTCGAACCGGCTGCTCTCGTAGAAGTGGCAGTTGATGACGGCCCTGGCCTGGCGGATGTAGTGATCGCGTTCGGCGCCGTAGATCGCATGGTCGAAGGTCGACACGTTGACGCCGCTCTTCTCGACCTGATCGAGGAAGGCCCGGCGGCGCGGGTTCATGCTGCCGAAGAAGAGCAGGTCGATCGGGCGATCCTCCAGCGCGGGCGACTGGTCGCCGCGCAGGTAGGGGGCATGCAGGAAGGGCACCAACGGCACGTCAGCCGGGTCGGTGGCGTAGCTGGGCAGGTTGGCGGCGTCGTAGTCCACCACGGCGTTGCGGCGCAGCAGGTTCAGGTAGTCGTCGCTGACCTTGGCGCCACCGTGGCCGAGCTGCTCCAGGTTCACGAAGATGCAGGCGTGGCGCCGGGTCCACTCGGCCGGGAAGCCCAGGTGGGCGCCGAACACGAAGTTGACGGCATCTTCGCGCAGCCTGTTCTTCGAGATCGTGACCTCGGCGCCCATGCGGCGGAACTGGTGGCGGAAGTAGCGCGCCTGGTCGAGAAAGCCGAGCGAATGCACGTAGCCCACGGGCTGCATGATCGCGAGGTGGACAAGCGGGAGGTTCATGGCGACAGGCCCGGTGAAGCCGGCACGACGCCGGTCAGCGCACTCTAGCCAGCTGCCCTCGGCGCGAAAGCCGGAAAAGCGGGGTTCTGCCCGCCCTGTCGGCCAGCCTTCAGGCCGGCACGGCCGGATCGAGCACCTCGTGGAGCATGCGCGTGACGCCGGTCTCCCATGGCGACAGGGTCAGGCCAAAGGCCCGCCGGAACCGGGTGGTGTCCAAACGCGAATTCAGCGGCCGCGGCGCCGGTGTGGGGTAGTCCCGGGTCGGGATCGGCAGCACCTGCCCCGGCGCCACCCGGATCGGGTGGCCCATTGAGCGCGCCCACTCGATGACGAACCGGGCATAGCCGTGCCAGCTGGTCTCGCCGCCCGCGGCCAGGTGGTACAGGCCGCCCAGCTCCGGCTGCCGCGCCAGGGTGCGCAGCGCGTGTGCCGTGGCGTCCGCCAGCAGTTCGGCGCCGGTGGGCGCGCCGATCTGGTCGTCGATCACGCTCAGCTGATCGCGCTGGGACGCCAGGCGGAGCATGGTCTTGGCGAAGTTGCTGCCGCGTGTGGCGTAGACCCAACTGGTCCGCAGGATCAGGTGGCGGCAGCCGCTGGCCACGATCGCGCGTTCGCCGTCGAGCTTGGTCCGGCCGTAGACGGACAGCGGGGCGGTGGGGGCGTCCTCGTCGCGCGGCAGGGTGCCGGAGCCGTCGAAGACGTAGTCGGTGCTGAAGTGGACCAGCGTGGCGCCGATCGCGGCCGCTTCGCGGGCCAGCACGCCAGGCGCGGTGGCGTTCAGGCAGCGCGCCAGATCGGGCTCGCCTTCGGCCCGGTCGACGGCGGTATGGGCTGCTGCATTCACGATGACGGCGGGCCGCAGTGCCCGCACGGTGTCGGCCAGCAACTCGGGGCGCGAGAAGTCGCCGTGCAGCACGGTGCTGTCATGGTCCAGCGCGTGCAGCTCGCCCAGCGGGGCCAGCGCGCGCTGCAACTCCCAGCCGACCTGGCCGTTCTTGCCGAACAGCAGGATCGGCCCCGGCGGTGTGCTGTCGTCCAATGGCCGGCCAGGCCGGTTTTCGGTGAGCGGATGCATGTCGAGCCTCGGTCAGCGGTGCGCCCCGGGATGGGCGTCGTCAGGTCCGTGATTGTCGACGCGGCGAACGCCTGACCTCACCCGCCGGCGGATGCCGGCAGGTGCTCGGGTGGCAACCCGGCCTGGGCGCGGTCGAACATGCGTTGCAGCAGGGCCTCGAAGTCGCGGGCGTAGCGTTCGGTGTCGAACAGCGGCAGGCTCATCCGCCGACCATCCAGCATCTGCTTGATGCCCGCCAGCGTGGGAGGATCGTTGGCCAGCGCGGCGGCCAGCGCCACGTAGCTGTCCGGGTCGGGCGCCGCCAGGTCCGGCAGACCGCAGGCCGTGACAAGGCTGGCGGCGACGCGTGAGGCATAGGTGGGCCCGGGCACAGTCAGCACCGGCACGCCCGCCCACAGGGCCTCGCTGGCGGTGGTGTGCGCGTTGCACGGCCAGGTATCGAGGAACAGATCGGCCGCACGCAGGCGGGCGATGTGCTCGGACAGGATCTTCTTCTCGGCCCAGAACACCCGCGCCAGATCCACCCCGCGAGCCTGCAGCTCTCGCTCCAGGTTGGCGCGGGCGTGCGGGTTCCAGGCCAGCATCCACAGCACGGCGCGCGGGGCACCGGCCAGGATGGCGGACCACAGGTCCAGCATGTGGGGCGAGATCTTGTAGGTCTGGTTGAAGCAGCAGAGCACCACCGCGTCGTCCGGCAGCCCCAACGAGGCCCGCGAGGGGGCGGGCGGCAGGGCGCGGTGGCGGTCGTTCGGCTGGTAGCTGAGGGGCATCTGCGCGATGCGCTCGCTGTAGTTGCCGGCGTGCTCCAGCGGCATGACCACCGGGTCGCCGATCATGTAGTCGAGGAAGTCGGCGCCGGTGGTGGCCGGGAAGCCGAGGTAGCCCACCTGCACGGGCGCGGGCCTGTAGGCCAGCAGCTCGAAGCGGCTGCCTCGGGTGTGGCCCTTCAGGTCGATGGCGATGTCGATGCCGTCGTCGCGCATGCGGCGCGCCACGTCCTGGTTGGAAAGGTGGGTGACATCGATGAAGGCGTCGCAGGCGGCCCGCACGCGCTGGCCGATGGCACTGCCGTCGTCGGCGCTGTGGGAGTACAGGCGCACCTCGAAGCGGCTGCTGTCCCGGCGTTCGAACAGCTCGGCGATCAGCACCGCGGTGGCGTGCTGGTGGAAGTCGCTGGAGAGGTAGCCCACGCGGATCGGCCCGGGCCTTCTCGGCGGGGCCGGCGGCAGCGGCTGCAGATGGCGGGTCAGGCCGACCGTGCGCAGGGCACCGATGCGGCGCTGCTGTGCCGGCGTCGATTCGACAGCCAGCAGCGCGAAGGGTGACAGGCGCTGGCCGACGCTGTCGTCCCCGCTGTCCAGGGCGGCCAGCAACTGGGCCGTGTCGTCGGCCACATTGCTCCAGTCGCAGATCTGCCGGCCCTGATAGACCAGCAGCGACAGCGACAGGGCCCGCGTGTAGCCGCTGTCCAGGGTCACGGCGGTGCGGAAGCACTCGGTGGCTTCGCGGGTCAGGCCCATGTCCTTGAAGGTCAGGCCCAGGCGGTAGTGAACGATGGCGGCGTCGACGTGGATGGCCAGCGCGGCGAAGTAGGCACTGACGGCGTCCTCCAGCCTCTGGGACTGGAACAGCACGTTGCCGTGGGCGTTGTACCAGTCGAAGTCGCGCGGGGCGTCCTTCGGGAAGGCGTCGAAGATGTCGGCGGCTTCGTCGAAGCGGCTCTGCTGGCCCAGGTACTCGCCCAGCATGCGGCAGGCCAATGGGCTGGCGGGATCCAGGCGCAGGGCGTCGCGGGCGGAGGCGATGGCGTCGTCGACGCGGCCGTTATGCAGGTGGGCGCGTGCCAGGTTGAGGCGCATCAGCGCGTCGCGCGGCGAGAGCCTGGCCGCGCGCTCGAACTCCGACACGGCCGCAGGCCAGAGGCGGGATTGCATGGCCTTCAGGCCGGCGATGCGGTGGCTCTCGGCGCGCTGGTGGGCGTTCTTCATGGTGGCCAGGAGGTAGAAGGGGGAGTTGGTGTCTTCAACGGCGCGGTGATGGCGAGGCCATCGCACGGCAGCGCGCCGCGTCGTCCGCCCGTCCCAGGCCGTCATAGAGAACGGCCAGGTTGTGGGCGGCCAGGTGGCTGCCGCGGCCGGCGACGGCGCCTTCGAGATCGGGGCGTTCGCCGATCGCCAGACAACGTTGCCAGGCGCCTTCGATCATCGGGACCAGCTCGCCGGCACGCTCGGGCTCGTTGGCCGCCCAGTCGAGCAACAGGTCGCCGAGGGCAAAGAAGAAATCGGGCGAGTCGCTCCAGCGCGGCATGCTGGCACCGGCCCGCTCCACGCCGTCGGCATGGCGGCGCAGGCACTTCAGCGCATGCAGGCTGCGAACGAAGAGGTCGTGCATCCAGGCAGGCAGCGGCTTGTCGGCCGGCAGCAGGGCCTGGGCGCGGTCGAAGCCATCCAGCGCTTCGGCATGGCGCCCGTACACGTCATGGTCCTTGCCAAGTTGGTACCAATAGTAGGCATCGTCCGGCTGGTCGGCCACCGTGCGCTCCAGCAGGGCTCGGTTGCGCCCGGCCTTGGCGGCCAGCGCGCTGCCGCGATAGCCGTCGTGCCCCAGGGTCAGGTGCAGGCGGCGAACGGGCAACAGGTGGACCGGTTGCTCGTGGACCCGCCCGGCGTATCGAACACTGCCGGGCAACAGGCGGCTGATCCAGGCGCCGGCGTGCTGGGCGGGCGTACCGGGTGTGCTGTCGTCCTGGCTGTCCACCCGCACCGTGCCGACGAAGTCGGGCCGGGTGTGGCGCAGGGCGGCCAGCACCTCGGCGCCGTCGGCGAGCCACTCGTCGGCGTCCAGCACCAGGTGCCAGTCGGCGTTCGCCAGCTTGAGCGCGGCGTTGCGGGCGGCGGAGAAGTCGTCGACCCATGGAAACAACCCGATGCGCGCTCCGGCAGCTCGGGCACGGGCCACCGTGTCGTCGCGCGAGCCGGTGTCCAACACCCACATCTCGTCGACATGCGGTTTCATGCTGGATAGTGCCCGCTCGATGCGCCCGGCTTCGTCGCGCGCGATCATCACCAGCGCGACGCGGAAAGGCCCACCAGGTGTGGCGGATTGGGCAGAAGCGGTCGGCGGCAGGGACATTGCCGGGACTTTAGGGTGCGCCCCGACCGCCCATCTGCCGATAAGGCAGGTGGAGCCGGGCCGTCTTTGATGGCGTCGGGCTTCCGGAACAAGCGATCGCCGGAACTAGGGCAAAAAAAGGTCTCAAGTCCCACGATCGACCCTCCGAAAAGCAACTCACGGCCCCAACCACTTTCAAGCGGGGGCGCAACCAGGGACCCGAAAGGGTCACGTTTTCAGACCCCGTGAAGGAGTTACCCAAATGTCTGCAGTTATCAACACGAACGTCGCTTCGCTGACCGCCCAACGCAACCTGACCGGCTCGCAATCGTCGCTGGCCACCTCGATGCAGCGGCTGTCCTCGGGCCTGCGCATCAACTCGGCCAAGGACGACGCCGCCGGCCTGGCGATCGCCGAGCGCATGAACGCCCAGGTTCGCGGCATGAACGTCGCGATCCGCAATGCCAACGACGGCATCTCGCTGGCGCAGACCGCTGAAGGCGCACTGTCGAAGGTGGGCGACGCCCTGCAACGCATGCGTGAACTGGCTGTCCAGGCCCGCAACTCGACGAACTCGAGCTCGGACAAGGACTCGCTGGACAAGGAATTCGGCGAGCTGCAGAGTGAAATCAGCCGCGTGCTGGGCGGCACCAGCTTCAACGGCAAGAAGATCCTCGGCGCCGACGGCACCACGCTGACCTTCCAGATCGGCGCCAACACGACCACCGACGACTCGGTCTCGATCACCACCGAGGACATGACCGTCAACACGGACATCACCGCGATCACGGCGTCGACCGCCACGATCGACGCCACGGCGACCAGCGGCGACATCGCCACCGTGATCGACAACATCGACACCGCGATCGACACGATCAACGACCAGCGTGCCACCTTCGGCGCCTCGCAAGGCCGCTTCGACGCGATCATCTCGAACCTGCAGCAGTCGGTGGAAGCGCAGAGCGCCGCCCGCAGCCGCATCATGGACGCCGACTTCGCCTCGGAGACGGCCAACATGAGTCGAGCGCAGATCCTGCAGCAGGCCGGCACGGCGATGGTGGCCCAGGCCAACCAGCTGCCGCAGCAAGTCCTGTCGCTTCTTCGATGACCCCGCAGCGCCCCCCGCCGGGGCGCTGAAGGCGGCATCCGGGACGGACCCGCCTGACTAGCTCCCCTGCGAAGGCACCCTCAACCGGTGCCTTCGGGTCCGAGAGCAAGAAATTCCTCAAGGTTTGCCAGACCGCTTCCGATACACCAGGCACCAGGGCTTGCAGTTGCAGGTTCTGCGGTCCGGTGAGTAGACCCAAGGGCCAGGTCACACGAATCACGTGTGGCCCGACCGGAGGAGCCCCGGCATTTGCGTGCAATGACGCCGGTGCTTAACCGGAAATTTCTTGGCAACCTTGTAGGAGTTTCAACGTGCCTCAGACCATCAATACCAACGTCGCTTCGCTGAACGCGCAGCGCAACCTGTCGATGTCGCAGAACTCTCTGTCGGTGTCGATGCAGCGCCTGTCCTCGGGCCTGCGCATCAACTCGGCCAAGGACGACGCTGCCGGCCTGGCGATCGCCGAGCGCATGAACGCCCAGGTTCGCGGCATGAACGTCGCGATCCGCAATGCCAACGACGGCATCTCGCTGGCGCAGACCGCTGAAGGCGCACTGTCGAAGGTGGGCGACGCCCTGCAACGCATGCGTGAACTGGCTGTCCAGGCCCGCAACTCGACGAACTCGAGCT
This sequence comes from Vitreoscilla sp., assembly GCA_018780145.1. Classification (GTDB taxonomy): domain Bacteria; phylum Pseudomonadota; class Gammaproteobacteria; order Burkholderiales; family Burkholderiaceae_C; genus Ideonella. Next base: position 15,842 of record JADMKA010000194.1, read on the forward strand.
CGGACAAGGACTCGCTGAACAAGGAATTCACCGAGCTGCAGAGCGAAATCAGCCGCGTGCTGGGCGGTACCAGCTTCAACGGCAAGAAGATCCTCGGTGGCGACGCCACTTCGCTGACCTTCCAGATCGGCGCCAACACGACGACCGACGACGTCGTCACGATGACCACGCAGAACATGACCACGGCGACCGACATCACCGCGGTGACCGCCTCGACCGCCGCGATCGACGCGGCCGCCACCAGCGGCGACATCGCCACCGTGATCGACAACATCGACACCGCGATCGACACCATCAACGACGAGCGCGCCACCTTCGGCGCCACGCAAGGCCGCTTTGACGCGATCATCGCCAACCTGCAGCAGTCGGTGGAAGCGCAGAGCGCCGCCCGCAGCCGCATCATGGATGCCGACTTCGCCTCGGAGACGGCGAACATGAGCCGGGCGCAGATCCTGCAGCAGGCGGGCACGGCGATGGTGGCCCAGGCCAACCAGTTGCCGCAGGGCGTGCTGAGCCTGCTGCGCTGATCCCCCGACGCAGCGCACCCTTCGACGCCCCCGCCGGCTCTGCCGACGGGGGCGTCGGCCATTCCGGGGGCGAATTGAGCGGTTTCGGTGCTTCATTTCGCCGCATCGGGCATGGGCCGCGCTCTTCAGAATTCGATCAACGTTTCTCCACATGGAGAGGCGCGGTCCGACAAGCGCTGCCGAGACCTGCGGGGTGAGAACCATCCTGTTTTCGACGGCGAGTTTGTGCCGGGCTTTGTGGAAGGGGCGGTCAACGCCGCTTTTTCTGGATAGCCGGCCTCAAGTCGCCGGGTGTGGACGAACTTTGAAGAGGTGCTCACATGCCACAGACCATCAACACGAACATCGCTTCGCTGAACGCGCAGCGCAACCTGAACAGCTCGCAGACGGCACTGGCCACCGCAATGCAGCGCCTGTCCTCCGGCATGCGCGTCAACTCGGCCAAGGACGACGCCGCGGGCCTGGCGATCGCTGAGCGCATGAACGCGCAAGTCCGCGGCATGAACGTGGCGATCCGCAACGCCAACGACGGCATCTCGTTGGCGCAGACCGCTGAAGGCGCGCTGTCCAAGGTGGGTGACGCCCTGCAGCGGATGCGCGAGCTGGCGATCCAGGCCCGCAACTCGACGAACTCGAGCTCGGACAAGGACTCGCTGAACAAGGAGTTCCAGGAGTTGCAGTCGGAAATCAGCCGCGTGCTGGGTGGAACCACCTTCAACGGCAAGCACATCCTCGGCGCCGACGCGACCTCGCTGGACTTCCAGATCGGTGCGAACACCACCACCGACGATCTGATCACGGTCACCACCGTGGACATGACCACCGCCACCGACGTGACGGCGGTCACTGCCAGCACGGCGGTGATCGACGCCACCGCCTCGGCCGGCGCGCTGGCCACGGTGATCGACAACATCGACCTGGCGCTGGACTCGGTCAACGACACCCGCGCCACATTCGGCGCGACCCAGAGCCGATTCGACGCCATCATCTCGAACCTGCAGCAGTCGGTCGAGAATCAGGCAGCTGCCCGCAGCCGGATCATGGACGCCGACTTCGCCGCGGAAACCGCCGCGATGAGCCGGGCGCAGATCCTGCAACAGGCCGGCACGGCGATGGTGGCCCAGGCCAACCAACTGCCCAACCAGGTGATGCGCCTGCTGCAAGGCTAGGGCCGGAGCACGCGGCACCGGCCGCGCGCAGAGCACGAATTTTTTGGCGCGCGCCGCCGACACCCGAGGGATGCACCGATAGCGCTCCGGGGGTCGCGGCGCGTTTCCATTGGCGGGGCCGGTGGTGGCCTGGCGCGAGGGAAAGCGCTCAAGTTTCTCCGGCCGCCGCCGATGAGACCGACAGCAATCAAAGGAATCGCATGGCCACGATCAGTTCACTCGGCGTCGGCAGCGGCCTGGACTCGGAGGGCATCATCAACGCGCTGATGTCGGTCGAGCGCCGGCCGGTCTCGCTGCTGGTTCAGCAGACCGCCGACATCAAGACCCAGCTGTCGTCCATCGGCCAGTTGCAGAGCCTGGCGGCCACCATGCGCGACAAGGCGGCGGCCATCAGCTCGGTCAGCCTGTGGGGGCAGACCGCACTGACTTCGTCGGACCCGACTCGGATCACCGGCAGCTCGTCCAGCAGCTCGGCCATCGGGCGCTATTCGGTGGAGGTCCTGACGCTGGCGGCCAGCCAGACATCCACATCCACCGCCTTCGCCACTTCCGATACCCCCCTCAACGAGGGCTCGCTGACGATCGACCTGGGCACCTGGGCGGGCACGGCCTTCACCGCCAAGCCCGGAAGCACCCCGGTGAGCATCACCATCGGCGCCGGTGAAGCCAGCCTGGCGTCGATCCGCGACAAGATCAATGCCGCCGGCGCCGGCGTGACCGCCAGCATCATCAACGATGCCAACGGCGCGCGCCTGTCGCTGCGTTCCACGGCGACTGGCGAGGAAAACGGCTTTCGCATCACCGCGACCGAGACCGCCGACGACGGCAACGTCGCCACCGGGCTGTCGGCGCTGGGTGTCGACGGAACCCTCACCTCGCCGATGGAGCTCAACCAGGCGGCCGGCAACGCGACGGCCAAGATCAACGGCATCAGCGTCGAATCGGCCAACAACACCCTGACGAACGTGGCCGACGGCCTGACATTGACGCTGGGCAAGGCTGAGCCCGGTGTGGCGGTCGAGGTCGTGGTCGCCTCGGACACCGAGGCCGTCAAGACGGCCATCACCGACTTCGTCACCGCCTTCAACGCGTTGGCCACCTACATCAAGGACCAGACCAAGTACAACGAGGCCTCCAAGACGGGCGCGCCGCTGCAGGGCGACCGCACCGTCATCGGCTTCCAGTGGCAACTGCGCGGGGTGATCAACCAGGAGAGCACGGCCTCCACCGAGTGGGGCCGCCTGTCCGAGGTGGGCATCGCGATGAAGGCCGACGGCACGCTGGGCATCAGCACCTCCGATCTGGAGGAAGCGCTGGAGAACCCCGATGAGCTGCGCAAGCTGCTGGCCACCGATGCCGCCGACACCGCCAGCTCGGGCTTCATGGACCGCTTCAAGGACCTCGGCAACAGCGTGCTCGACACCACCGATGGCAGCCTGGAGACGCTGGAGCAGAGCCTGCAGGCGCGTGTCGAACGCAATGACGACCGCCAGGCCCAAATGGAAGACCGGCTGGTCAGTACCGAGGCGCGCATCCGTGCCCAGTACCAGGCACTGGACACCTCGATGGCCCGGCTGAACGCCCTCTCGAACTACGTGACGCAGCAGATGGCGGCGCTCAGCAACAACAGCTGAGGCTCTGGGGCCGGGTCGAACGGGGGCGCCGCGGGCGCCCCTTTTTCATGCCCGCGGGTGCTGGATTGATAGCCAGCTTTTGCCACCCTGTTGGACCTTCTGGAAGATCTCAAGACCGGGCGTGGCCGGGCCGATAAAACATCAACGGTCGTCGCAACCATCCATCACAACGATGTTCAGCTCACAACTCACCTCCGCATTCGGCCGCCCCGGCGGCATGGCCCACGCCTACCGCCAGATCGGCGTCGAGACGAGCGTCGACTCGGCCTCGCCGCACCAGCTCATCAGCCTGCTGTTCGATGGGTACATGGATGCGCTGACGCTGGCCCGCGGGGCCATGCGCCAGGGCCAGATCGAGGCCAAGGGCAAGGCCATCGGCCGCGCCGCGCGCATCGTCGAGGAGGGGTTGAAGGCGAGCCTGAATCTCAGCGGGGGCGGCCAGCTGGCCCAGGACCTGCACGCCCTGTACGAGTACCTGACCACCCGCCTGACCCTGGCGAACCTGCGCAACGACGAAAGCATCGTCGACGAGTGCATCCGCCTGGTCGAGCCGCTGCGCCAGGCCTGGCGTGACATCGGTTACCAAGTCGCCGCCCGCCCGAACTGACAACCCGCTCCGGGACACCCCATCATGAGCACCACGCTTTTGAACTTCTACGAGGCCATCGAGCGCGCCAGCGCCGACATGCTGGAAGCCGCCCGAAGCGGCCACTGGGATGAGGTTGTCAAGCTCGAGGGCGCTTGTGCGGTGCTGATCTCGCAGCTCAAGCATGCCGCCAAGGAGAAATCCCTCCAGGCCGAGGAATCCAAGGTCAAGTCGCGAATCATGCAACGCATCCTGCTCAACGATGCCGAGATCCGCCACCTGGCCGAGCCCTGGCTCGAAGACCTGGACCACCTGCTGACCGGCAAGTCCAAGACCCTGCACTGAGAGGCTGAGGCCTACGCCGCACCATGTACTCCGACACCCAGCCTGCTGCCCTCGACGCCCTCGGCAACCCCGGGGCGTTTGACGAGTTCCGCGTCAGCGACCCGGTGGAGCGCAAGGCGCTGCTGACGGCCTTGATGGACCGCGGCATCACGATCAACCTGAGCGGCTCTGACGGATCAGCCTTCGCCACCATGCTGTGGACCATCGACGCCGGGCAGGGCAAGATCGCCTTCACCGCGGATCTGATGGAGCCGGCGGTGCACCGCCTGGTCGAGGCCGAAGAGGCCACGGCCGTGGGCTACCTGGACCAGATCAAGCTGCAGTTCGACGTCTCGGACCGGATGCTGGTGCACGGCCGTCAAGCCTGCGTGCTGCAGGCCGCGCTGCCGCGCGAGATCTACCGCTTCCAGCGCCGCAACGCCTACCGCGTGCGCACGCTGGAGCGCAGTGCGCCGACCGCACGCTTCCGCCACCCGCAGATCCCCGACATGTCGCTGGAGTTGCGCGTGCTCGACGTCAGCGTGGGCGGCTGCGCCCTGTTCATGCCGGCCGACATGCCGCCGGTGGAACCGGGGGTGTGCATCAACGACACAGCCATCGAGCTGGACGCCGGCACCATGCTGCGCGGCAGCCTGGTGGTGCACCACGTGACCTCCATCCAGCCCCAGGCGCGCGGCGTGCGGCTCGGCTGCGAACTGCTCAACCTCTCGGCCGAGGGCACGAGGCTGCTGCAGCGCTACATCGACCAGACGCAGAAGCGCCGCCGCATGTTGAGCCTCGATTAGGTGCTGCGGTTCAAGTGAGGCATCTGCTGCCCCACGAACTCGACCCCGAGAAAGTCGCACAACAGCGGCATCGCTTCCGGATCGCTCACGTTGAGCACCAGCAGTTGCCCCGGCTTGTGACGGAAGTACTCGGTCACGTTGAGGGTGTGCACGATGTAGTGGCGAATGTAGAGCTCCGGGTCGTAGAGCTGCTCGTCGGTGACGCCGTAGATCGCGCGTTGCGCTCGGTACAGCCAGCCCGGTTCGATGTAGGCGATCCGCTGGAGGTCGGCGGCGGTGGGCCGCCGGTCGCCGCAGCGCATCAGCTTGGCATGGAAGCGGACCAGGGACTCATACCACTGCTCGGGGCTGTCGCGCAGGGTGAGGATGAACTTGGCACCCGGGAACGCCGTGTCCAACGCCTGGTAGGTGTAGGGCAAGGAGAAGGGGATGTCCTGGCCGGCGTCCGCCCCGCGGGCCAGCTCGATGATGCGGCTGAAGTCGCGTTGCATCCAGTCCCTGAACAGGCGCTCGCCCTGGTGTTGCACCGTGAAGGTGTAGCCCAGTGAGACGATGGCCTGCTCGATCGAACAGGTGCCCGTCTTGTTGCGCCCGATGCAGAAGATCTTGCCAGCGTGCCGTGCCACGGTGTCAGACCTGCATGTTCATGATGTCGGTGTAGGCCTGCACGAAGCGGTTGCGCACCGACAGCGCGGCCTGGAAGCCGATCTGGGCTTTCTGCATCGAGACCATGGTCTGTTCCAGGCTCACCGACGAGTTGCCCATCTGCAACTCGCGCTGCAGGCCCTCGGCCTCGCGCTGCTGGTCGCTGACCGATTTCAGCGCCTGTGCCATCGCGCTCTGGAAACCGGCTCCCTCGACGGCGCCCGTGCCGGAGGGCGCGAGCGGCGTGCCATCGCGGGCGAGGCCCGCGCGGGCCACGGCCTGGGAGAAATCGAAGGGCTTGAGTTTGAGGTCCATGGCTCACCGGTCCTGGGGAGCTTTGATAGGCGAGATCGTACGGGCCAAGCCGTGGCGCGATGGTCGGAACTGCCGGGCGTTTTTGAGCCTTCTCGCTCCTTGGGCGCCCTCAAGTCTGCCGAACAATGGCCGTGTACGACCTTCGATCCAGGTGCCATGGTGCCTGGATGTTCCCGCAGAAGTTCCCGTTGAAGGATCCCATGGAAGCCACCGTCGCGCCGATTCCCCTGGTTCCCGATCCAGCCGCCCAAGGCCTGGTGGGGCGCCTGGCTGCGTTGCCGGCCGCCAGCAAGATGAAGCTGGGCCTGGCCCTCGCGGCGCTGCTGGCCACCGTCGTGGCCATGGCCATGTGGGCCAACCAGGGCGACTGGCGCGTGCTCTATGCCGGCCTGCCGGACAAGGAAGCCGGCGCCATCATCACCGAGCTGGGCACGATGAACGTGCCCTACCGCTACACCGACGGTGGCGGCGCCATCAAGGTGCCGGCAGATCGCCTGTACGACGTCAAGATGAAGCTGGCCGCCAAGGGCATGCCCAAGGCCAGCGTGGTGGGCAACGAGCTGCTGGACGTCAACCGTTTCGGCCAGACCGACCGGCAGGAGCGCCTGAACATGCAGCGCGCGCTGGAAGGCGAGTTGGTGCGCACCATCGGCAAGCTGGACGGCGTCGAGGACGCCCGCGTCCACCTGGCCCTGCCCAACCAGAATGGTTTCTTTCGCGAGCAGCAGAAGGCCAGCGCCAGCGTCATGCTGACCCTGCACCCCGGCCGCACGCTGGATCGCGCCCAGGCGGCAGGCATCGTGCACCTGGTGTCCTCCAGCGTGCCCGAGCTTTCCCCCAAGGCCGTGAGCGTGCTGGACCAGCGCGGCGCGTTGCTCTCCGGGCCGGAGGACGACGCCAGCAAGACCCTCAACGAGCAGCAACTGCAGTACGTGGCGCAGGTGGAGAAGAGCTACCTCGGCCGCGTGACCGAGCTGCTGGAGCCGGTGGTCGGCCGCGACAACCTGCGCGCCACGGTCACCGCCGAGGTCGACTTCACGCAGATCGAGTCGACCAGCGAGCAGTTCCGCCCGAACCAGGGTGCCGAGCCGGCCGCCGTGCGCAGCCAGTCCACCACCGAGGCCAACACACCCGGCGCGGCCACGCCCGCTGGCGTACCCGGCGCCACCAGCAACCAGCCGCCGGTGCCGGCCACCGCGCCGATCAACGGCGCCTCGGCGCCGCTGCAGGCGGGCGGTTCTGCCGGCGCCACCAGCGGCTCGGGCCGCAAGGAAGCGACGACCAACTACGAGGTCGACAAGACGGTGCAGATGAAGCGCAATGCGGTGGGCACGGTCAAGCGCCTGAACGCCGCCGTGGTGGTGAACCACCGCAGCAACACCGATGCCAAGGGCAAGACCACCACCGCGCCGCTGTCCAACGAAGAGCTGGAGAAGCTGACCTCGCTGGTGCAGGAGGCCGTGGGCTTCAACAAGGAACGCGGCGACTCGGTCAAGGTGATCAATGCGCCGTTCAAGATCGAGGCGCTGGACAAGCCCGAGACCACGCCGCTGTGGCAGCAGCCCTGGGTGCTGGACATGGTGCGCGCCGGCGCGGTGCCGGCGGCGCTGGCCCTGGTGGCCCTGGGCCTGATCTTCGGCGTCGTCAAGCCGGCGCTCACCACGCACACGGTGGCGGCGAGCGCCAGCACCGACGCCAAGGGCCAGCAGCTGAATGCCGTGGTCGGCGACGCACCGGCGCTGCCGGGAGCCGACGGCATCAGCCTGCCCGCGCTGGAGGCGCCGCGCGAGAACGTCAAGCTCAACACCGCCCGCCAGCTGGCCAAGGACAACCCCGCGGCCGTGGCCAACATCATGCGCGAATGGGTCAACGGCGAAGTCGCCGCCTGATCGGAGAATGAGATGAGCGGCAAGGAAGACCAGGGCATCGAGAACGCAGCCATCCTGCTGATGTCGCTCGGCGAGGAGGAGGCGGCGCAGGTGTTCAAGCACCTGGGCCCGAAAGAGGTGCAGAAGCTCGGCGAGACCATCGCCAAGCTGAAGGTGATCCCGCGCGAGCGCGTCGAGGCGGTGCTGGAGCGATTTACCCACACGGCCGCCGAGCAGCACATCCTGGTGCCCGACACCGACGAGTACGTCAAGGCCGTGCTGCGCAAGGCGCTGGGCGATGACAAGGCCAACCTGCTGATCGACCGCATCCTGCAGGGCTCGGACATCTCCGGCATCGAGAGCCTGAAGTGGATGGATCCGGGCTCGGTGGGTGAACTGCTGCGCAACGAGCACCCGCAGATCGTCGCGGCGATCCTCGTTCACCTGGACCATGACCAGAGCTCGTCGGTGCTGAAGAGCTTCACCGAACGCCAGCGCAACGAGGTGCTGATCCGCATTGCCACGCTGGACGGCATCCAGCCGGCGGCGCTGAAGGACCTGAACGAGGTGCTGAGCAAGGTGCTGGCCGGTGGCGACCGCCTGAAGAAGGCCTCGCTGGGCGGCGTGAAGGCGGCCGCCGAGATCATCAACATGATGGGCAGTTCGGTCGAGACCTCGGCGCTGGACTACATCCGCGAGGCCGACGGCGACCTGGCCCAGCGCATCATGGACAACATGTTCACCTTCGAGGACATGAACAAGCTCGACGACAAGGGCTTCCAGTCGGTGCTGAAGGAAGTGCAGAGCGAGTCGCTGGTCATCGCGCTCAAGGGCGCCACGCCGGAACTGCGCGAGAAGGTCTTCCGCAACATGTCCAGCCGCGCCGCCGAGACGCTGCGCGAGGACCTGGAATCGCGCGGCCCGGTGCGTGTCTCCGAGGTCGAGGCCGAGCAGAAGGAGCTGCTGAAGATCGTCCGCCGCCTGGTCGACGAGGGCCAGATCGTGCTGGCCTCCGGAGGTGCGGATGACTTCGTCTAAGGCGGGCAGCGGTCCCCGCCAGGTGCCGCCGCCGCCGGGGGGTGGCAAACCTGCCACCAGCTACGCCCGCTTCATCCCGCGCGAGGAACTGGCCGATTTCGCCGCCTGGACGCCCGACGCTTTCGGCGACGACCTGGGCCCGGCCACGACGACCAGCAAGGCCGCCCCGAAGGCGCCGCCCAGGCCGGCCCCCGAGGCGCCACCCGCCGCGCCGCCGGAGCCCAATGCCGAGCAGTGGCTGGCCCGCGTGGAAGAAGCGCGCCAGCAGGGCTACGCCCAAGGCTATCGAGACGGGCTCGAGGCGCTCGAAGCCGCCAAGCGCCAGTACGCGCTGCAGATCAGCGCCCAGATGGGCCAGATCGTGGCCGCCTTCGACGAACAGACCCAGGGGCTCGAGGCCCAGTGGGCCGGTGCCCTGGTGCAGACCGCCGTCACGCTGGCCCGCCAGGTGGTGCGCAGCGAGATCGTCCAGCGCCCGGATTGCGTCACCCAGGTCGCTCAGGACGCCGTCGGCGCGCTGATCCTCTCCGCCCGCCACCTGCGCCTGCGCCTGAACCCGGCCGATCTGCCGCTGGTCGAGGCTGGTTGCGCCGACCTGATGCATGCCCGTGCGGTGATGCTGCAGGGCGACGCCACGGTCCAGCCCGGCGGCTGCGTGGTCGAGTCCGACCTGGGCCAGGTGGACGCCCGCATCGAGACCCGCTGGGCGCATGCCGCCGCCGTGCTCGGCAGCGGCGAGGCCTGGACGGCCGGGACCGACGTCGACGAGGCCACCGTATGACGGGCGCCGCTCGCGAGGAACGCTGGTCGCGCTTCCTGCAGGACATGCGCAACTACGCCAGCCTGCCGCAGCCGTTGGAGATGCAGGGCTCGCTGGTGCGCGTCACCGGCCTGGTGCTGGAGGCCGCCGGCGTGCGGGCACCGGTCGGGGCGGTCTGCGCCGTCGGGTTGCCGGGTGCGCCCTCGGTCACCGCCGAGGTGGTCGGCTTCAACGGCGACCGCGCCTACCTGATGCCCACCGGCGAGGTGCAGGGCCTGGCCAGCGGTGCCCGGGTGGTGCCGCTGCCGATCGCCCAGATCCCGCCACGCTTCGGTGTCGAGAACCACCCCTGGCGCCGCAGCGAGGACCGGGGCCTGCACCTGCCCATGGGCGACGGCCTGCTGGGCCGCGTCGTCGACGCGCACGGCAAGCCGATGGACCGCTGCGGCCCGCTGGAGGGACTGCACAACGAACCCATGGTGCGCCGCCCGATCAACGCGATGGACCGCGACCCGATCCGCCAGCCGCTGGACACGGGGGTGCGGGCCATCAACGCCCTGCTGACCGTGGGCCGCGGCCAGCGCATCGGCCTGTTCGCCGGCACCGGCGTCGGCAAGTCGGTGCTGCTGGGCATGATGGCGCGCTACACCGCGGCCGACGTGATCGTCGTCGGGCTGATCGGCGAACGCGGCCGCGAGGTCAAGGAATTCATCGAGGACATCCTGGGCGAGGAGGGCCTGAAGCGCTCGGTCGTCGTCGCCGCACCGGCCGATGCGCCGCCGCTGGTGCGCATGCAGGGAGCCAGCTACGCCACGGCCATTGCCGAGCACTTCCGCGACCGTGGCCAGCACGTGCTGCTGCTGATGGATTCGCTCACCCGCTATGCGATGGCGCAACGCGAGATCGCGCTCGCCATCGGCGAGCCACCGGCCACCAAGGGCTACCCACCGAGCTGCTTCGCCAAGCTGCCGCAGCTGGTGGAGCGCTCGGGCAACGGGCTCAACGGGGTCGGCTCGATCACCGCCTTCTACACCGTGCTGACCGAGGGCGACGACCCGCAGGACCCGATCGCCGATGCGGCGCGAGGCATCCTGGACGGCCACATCGTGCTCTCGCGCGAGCTGGCCGAGAGCGGCCACTTCCCGGCCATCGACGTGGAGAAATCCATCTCCCGCGTGATGACCTCGGTGGCCCCGCGCGAGCACCTGGACGGCGCCCGCCGCGCCCGCCAGTGGCTGGCCCGGTACAACAAGGCGCGCGACCTGATCCAGCTCGGCGCGTACTCGCCGGGCTCCGACCCCGAACTGGATGCCGCCGTGCGCGTGAACCCGCGCCTGACCGCGATGCTGCAACAGGACATGCACGAGCGCGCCCCGATGGACGCTTGCCGCCGACAACTGCTGGCCCTCAACCCGGCCAACGCCTGACCGAGGTAGACCATGGACCGCCTGGCCTTGATGAACACCCTGCTCGACCGCGAGAAGAAGAAACGCGACGCCGCCATCGCCGAATGGCGCGAGACCGAGCGGCAGGCCGAGGCCGCCCGCGAGCAGGCCGATTCGCTGGTGTCCTACCGCGCCGAATACCGCAAACGGTGGGCCGCCCAGTTCGCGCAACGGGCGCCGATCGAGATCGTGCGCTGCTACCAGGGCTTCGTCGAACGCCTGGAGCAGGCCATCGGTGCCCAGCAGAGCGCGGCGCAGCAGGCGGCCGACCGGGTGGCCGCCGCCCGGGCGCGATTGCACCATCGCGAGATCAAGGTTGCCACGGTGCAGCGCCTGATCGAGCGCCGCCTGCAGGCAGCCGCGCTGCGCGAGCAGCGCCGCGACCAGAAGGCCAGCGACGAAGCCGCCCAGCGCCTGGGCTGGGCCGCCCGCCAGCAGCTTGCCGCCGCTTGAACCGCGCACAGGACACCGCATGAGCACCGCCGCCCCCGTCACCCCTGCCCACGCCACGGCCCCGCGCCCGGCGCAGCCGGCCGCCCGCCCGGCCACCCCCGGCGGTGCCGGTGGTGCGTTCGCGCAGTGGTTGCAGCAGGCGGCCGACGACGACGCCGCGTCGGGCAGCGCGCTGGACACCGGCGCGCCCGAGACCGACGGCGCCGAGGGCGCCGCGGACGCCTGCGAGGCCCGCGCCGCCGACAGGAAGCGCGCCGAGGCCCGCGATGCGGCCGATGACGCGATGCCGTCCGCGCCACTGCCCGACACCACCCCGCCCACCCCTGCAGCGCCACGCGACCTGCTCGGCGCCCTGCGCCGGGCCGGCCTGCAGGCCGCCGCGAAAGCCCATGCCCGCGCCGACGGCGGCCCAGGCGACGCTGCGGCCGACGCCATCAACCAGGCGGCCGACCGCGCTGCCGCCAGGCCCGACCCGGCGGGCGCAGAGGCCCGCTTCGGCGCCGACAACTCCGCCCTGAACCCGGGGCTGGACGCCTTGCCGGTGAACCTGGCGCCGGTGCAGGCCACCGCCGCCGCCGAAGGCGTGCTGCCCAGCCTGGCCGCCGCTGGCGAGGCCCCGGCCGCGCCAGCGCCCACCCCAGCACCCGCCGCAGCGCCGCCGGCGCTGGCCAGCCTGGCGGCGCCGCCAGGCAGCCCGGCCTTCCCCGCAGCCCTGGGGGCACAGCTGCAGACCTGGTTGCGCGACGGCGTTCAGTACGCCTCGCTGGAGCTGAACCCACGCGACATGGGCCCGATCGACGTGCGCATCGCGCTGCGCGACGGCGTGACCCAGGTCGAGCTGGCGGCGGACGTGCAAGCCACCCGCGAGGCCCTGGCCGAGGCGCTGCCGGCGCTGGCCGAATCGCTGGGCGACGTCGGCCTGTCCCTGGCCGGCGGCAGCGTCTCCGACCAGACCGGCCAGCACGCCCGCGAGGGCGATGCCCAGGCCCAGCGGGCCTTCGCCCTGCCGGCCTGGCTGGCACCCGGCCGGGACCCTGCCGACGCGTCGGCCGCCACCCCCCGGCCCGCCTCCCGTGGCCTGATCGACCTGGTGGCCTGAGCCTCGCCAGGCCTCGGGCGGCGGCGCTGCTCCGCCACCGGGTGCTCCGGTTTTCACCCGCTTATTGCGCCTTCGGCCGCGCCCCTGGCTCTCAATAATGGGCTGGTCCGAGTCCTTTTCGTGCGCCGCTTTCCGCAGGCGCCGGGCTGGGCCGCCGAATACTGCAAGGAGCCGCCATGTCCGCCGCCGCTGCCGCCACCGATGCCGGTGACGTTGCGCCCAAGAAGGGCAAGAAGAAGCTGATCATCATCGTCGTTGCCGTCGTCGCGCTGCTGGGTGTGGTGGGCGGCGGGGCCGCCGTCTACCTGTCGAAGAAAGCTGCCGCCGCTGCCGAGGCGGCTGCGGCCGAGGACGACGAGGAGGACGACGGCCACAGCACCAAGAAGGCCGCCTCCAAGGAGCACAAGAAGGACGAAAAGCACGCACCGCCGGTGTTCGTGCCGCTGGATCCGTTCGTCGTCAACCTGGCCGACCGCGAGGCAGACCGCTTTGCCCAGGTCGGCATGACGCTGGAAGTCAACGACGCCAAGGTCGGCGACGAGATCAAGGCCTACATGCCGGCGATCCGCAACAACGTGCTGCTGCTGCTGTCGCACAAGACCTCGCAGGAGCTGATGGAGCCCGAAGGCAAGGAGCAGCTGGCGCGCGAGGTGCGCCGCGAAGCCCTTCGCCCGATGGGCTACGAACTGCCCGACGAGGAAGAGGCCAGCACCAGCAAGAAGAAAAAGAAGAAGAAGGCCGCAGCCGAGGACGAGGAGGTCTTGCCGATCAAGTCCGTCCAATTCTCGTCTTTCATCATTCAGTGAGCAGGATTGCCCACCGGGTTGAACGCGAATGAACCAGCAAATCCTCTCGCAGGACGAAGTCGACGCACTGCTGCAGGGCATCACCGGCGAAAGCCAGAAGCTCGAGCAGGAGGAGACGCCCCAGGGGGGCGTGCGCAACTACGACATCGCCAGCCAGGAGCGCATCGTCCGCGGCCGCATGCCGACGATGGAGATCATCGGCGAACGCTTCGCGCGCAACATCCGCATCGGCCTGTTCAACCTGATCCGCAAGAGCCCCGAGGTGTCCATCGGTGGCATCAAGGTGCAGAAGTACTCGGCCTTCCTGCGCGAGATCGTGGTGCCGACGAACTTCAACATCGTCCAGGTCCGCCCGCTGCGCGGCTCGGGCCTGATCGTCTGCGACCCGAGCATCGTCTTCGCGGTGATCGACGCGCTGTTCGGCGGTGTCGGCAAATTCCACACCCGCATCGAGGGCCGCGATTTCTCGGCGACCGAGCAGCGCGTGATCGAGCGCCTGGTCGAGTGCATCGTCAACGAGTACCGCAACGCCTGGAAGGGCATCTACCCGCTGGATCTGGACTACCAGCGTTCGGAGATGCAGCCGCAGTTCGCCAACATCGCGACGCCCAGCGAGATCGTCGTCGCCTCGTCGTTCACGCTGGAGATCGGCGAGACCTCGGGCTCGATCCATTTCTGCATCCCGTACTCCACGCTGGAACCCATCCGCGACGTGCTGTATTCGTCCATCCAGGGCGACTCGGTCGAACCGGACCGGCGCTGGGTGAACCTGCTGAAGCAGCAGATCCAGTCCGCCGAGGTGGACCTCATCGCCGAACTGGGCACCGCCCAGGCCACGGTGGAGCAACTGCTGGCCTTCAAGCCCGGTGACTTCGTCGAGCTGGACCTGCTGCCCATGATCCAGGCCAAGGTGGACGGCGTGCCGGTGTTCGACTGCCAGTACGGCACCTCCGACGGCAAGTACGCGATCAAGATCGACCAGATGCTGACCACGGCCCCGCAAGGCTGGCTCGGCGAATCCCACGGCAATTGAAGGAGCCCCGCATGGCTGCTGAACAAGACGACATGGCCGACGCCTGGGCCGCGGCCCTGGCCGAATCCAAGGGCGGCAACGAGGTGGCCAGCGAGCTCACCGCCGCGGCCGAGCAGGTGGCCCCGGCGGCCTTCACCAACTTCGCCCCCACCGGCGTGGCAGGTGCCGGCAACGACCTGAACATGATCCTGGACATCCCGGTCCAGCTCACGGTCGAACTGGGCCGCACGCGCATCCCGATCAAGAACATCCTGCAACTGGCGCAGGGCTCGGTGGTGGAGCTGGAAACGCTGGCCGGCGAGCCGATGGACGTGCTGGTCAACGGCTTCCTGATCGCCCAGGGCGAGGTGGTGGTGGTGAACGACAAGTTCGGCATCCGCCTGACCGACATCGTGACGCCCAGCGAGCGCATGCGCCGCCTCAGCAGGACATAGAGCCCCCACGCTCCCTCCCGGTCGCTGCCCCCCGAGGGGGCGCTTGCAGCGGGCCGGCGGAGCCGGTCCCGCGCAAGAACCTTGGCTGAATACCCAATGACTTCGACTTCCTTGGTACCTTTGCTGGCCTTCGTGGCCATCATTGCGCTGATCCCGATTGCGCTGTGGCTGCTGCGCCGCTCCGGCTATGCCGGTGCCGGGCAGGACGGGCTGCTGCGCACGGTCTCCAGCCTGTCGCTGTCGCCCTCGCAGAAGGTGATGGTGGTCGAGCTGGGGCAGGGCGCCACGGCGCGTTGGCTGGTGCTGGGCGTGAGCGCCGAGCGCATCACCCCGCTGACCACGCTGGACGCGCCTCTGGAGGTGCCGCCCTCGCTGCGCACCCCGCAGGCCGCCACCGTGAACCAGCTGATCGACAAGTGGCGCGCCGGCAAGGGCCAGGCCCCTGGAGGCCCGAATGTCTGAGCGTGCCCTGCGCCGTGCCGTGATCGGCACGGGTCTGCTGCTGGCCGCGCTGCTGCCGGCCGCCGCCTGGGCGCAATCCGGCCCGACGCCGCCTTCGCTGCCGCTGGTGGTGGGGCAGGGCGCCGGTGGCACCAGCTACTCGGTGCCGATCCAGACCCTGCTGTTCTTCACCGCGCTGTC
>JADMKA010000267.1 GCA_018780145.1 Vitreoscilla sp.
TGCTGGCTCCATTACGCCGAACATCGGTGGCTCCATTACGGCGGTCGGTGACAGCCAGCGCCGTGAGCGTATTTGTAGCGGCCGTGGGCGAGCCCGCATTCACCGAAGCCGTGCGACCCCGCAAGACCTGGCCGGAAGCCGTCACCGGCTGCTGGATGGTCGCCACCGACTGCATGTCAAGGGTCGCCGAATTTTCCCCACCCGTGGTCGTTCAAATTTCCCCACCCGGTTCGCTCCGAGCCGGACGCAAACGCGCGCCAGGTCGCCGCGCCAGACCCGGCTGCTTCCAGCTCTCGCGGAGCGTGAGCTCGTTCGCATGCGAAACTCTGACGTGTTAGGCGCCATCATGGCGGCTACCGAAGGGGGTTTCGTATGTCGCTTTGGGAGCGCGACTACATGCTGCGCCGCGAGAAGACGCGGCTTCAGCAGTGGTATCGAACGGACGAGTTCGGCGAGTTGCGTCCGCGGCGGCAGCCTGCGCCAAGATCGCGAAACGACCCGGCGTGGATGCGTATCGTTCTCGGACTGTGCGTCTTCGCAGTCCTCTGCGCACTGTTCGTTCGAGAGTACAGGCGAACGCACCCGGCACCCGAAAGCAAACCACGACATGTAGTCGTGCTGCCGAAAGCAAGGCCGCAACCAGTGCCACCGGCTCCTGCGAAGCCGTTTGACTTCTTCCGCTAGAGGCATCGGTTCGGAGAAAAATTCTTCAAGGCACCCGTCGGGCGGCACCTTTGTGCTTCCCTCTTTTCCCGGTGCTCGCTATCCTGACTCTAGACACATGTGTTTGAGCACTTAGGCTATCACGCCAGGAGCGAAATGACCAATCTCCCATTGTCAAGTACTTTTGAATACTCCGCAGATTGGTACCTTCCGGAACATCCGGACGTGCGCGTGTCTGGCCGATTGACGTACACGAGCGAACGGGCCGAAATACAACTTAACGATGCATTCACCCCCATGAGAGGGGATCTATTGTCTGCCCCTATACCCGACTATCCAGTTATCCATGGGATCTCAACAAAGGGCGAGGCGCTTACTGTACTTAGAGCGCAACGCCTGGGAATAAATTTCAACTTCGGGCCTGCTGGGCTGAGACAGCCTGAGCGCCTAATCTCGTCTTGGCTCATTGTTGGCGCTCATGTTTCTGCGGAACAAAAATATTATCGGGTCAACTTTTTCATTCCAGGTTTAGAGATTTGGCTAAGTAGCGCGAACATCGGGCAGTCCATCGAACAAGACTCAAATTCTGAAAGAATTACTCACACGTTCGTTGTGCGACAAACAGACAGCGAGATAACCGCTGCACCGGCAATTGATGCTACTTTGGAGTGGCGTACAGGGACAACGCTACGCACAGTCCTTTCGAAGTCCGTGTCTATTGATGTGCTCGGCTCTGTGAGCATTAGTCCCGCGACGCCGAAGCCAATTGATTGGTTTTTCGAACAACAAGGAAAACTGTCAACCATGATGGCTTTTCTGGCGGGACGGCCAATGCCAATTGATGCCATTAGCGCCCATATTTCTGAAACCACGCAGCCGATTTCATTACTTGTGGCGATGCGTCAAGCTGATAAATACGAGTTCAAAAGTATCAACGACTTTCTGGTGCCTCGGAGTAAGCTAGGCGATTCATTTCCGTCTGTCGTTGCAAACTGGTTTCGGGAAGTAGAGTCAGTGCTAGTCCCTAGTCAACTCGCACTTGGAATACTGTCGACCAAGGATCTTTGGCTTCACATTGAATTTCTGTCCTTGATTCAAGCGCTTGAAGGTTTCCACCGCGGCAGATACGGCGGCAACTATATGGATGACTCGGACTATGAGAGCGTCAAGGCAACATTGGGTTCTGCAATACCTGCAACTATTTCCAACGATCATCGAGACGCCCTAAGGTCTCGAATAAGATACGGAAATCAGATATCCCTGAGCAAGAGACTCAATGAACTATGTGGATGCCTCGGTGACGATTTGGCTCAGGTAGTGTTCGCGACAAGCGGCAAGATTCCCCGGAGATGGATCGACACTAGGAATTACCACACTCACTGGGATGAAGAGTTGCGTCAAGATACTATTGATGGCCAGGAGATGTACAACGCAAATGCCCGGATGGAGCATTTCTTGCGGTTGCTCTACTTGCTTTTGATGGGCGTCACGAAGGAAACTTTGCTCGAATGCTATGAGAACTCGAATGGTGCATCGCTGCAACTTATTCAGTTGAATATCATTGCACGGCAAAGGCCCGATCCAACACAAGCGGCAGGCGTCATTATGGGGATCTGAACAACCTATTGTCAGTTACATTTCGGCTGATTTGGCTTAAGGCTTTCCCAGGCACTCCATAAGCCATCCGGCTTTCGTGCGATTACTCTTCAAACCACAGTCCAGATGCATCGCCCATGACTACAAATATTGACAGATTTAGAGCGGATCTGGAGACTCTACTCAAGCGCGGCCATCGACTTGACCTCTCGATGCAGTATGAATGCGTGCCGGAAGAATTCACCAAGGTAGCGAAGAAGCAATTTGAAAAAGAGGCCGACAAATTCCTGGAGGAACTACCAGTTTTTAAAGATGAATACCAGCGATGGTACTCTGAGGCGCTGGCACTTTTGAAGCAACTACTGCCTGACCGCGTATTAGACTTCGTGCGTCACTACGAGAAGCCTAAGGCGCGAAAAGCGATATCGTTTGAGAACTACCGTATCGAGGACTATTTGCAGGGCTTAATAGTGACTCGTGGCTACCCAAAGGAAACTGTAGTTGACACTAGTGCAGCTGTCCCGCAGTTCCGTCAACAATTGGCTATCGTCAAGGCTGCAAAAGGTAGGTTCGATAGCTCACTCTTCGAAATCAGGCAGTTGGTTCAAGCAGACCTACTCGACTCGGAGATTGAGGCAGCTGAACTCCTAGCAAAACACAAGTTCTTCAGGGCTGCAGGTGCATTGGCCGGCGTGGTACTGGAACGACACCTTGCACAGGTTTGCGCGGATCGACAACTGGCTACTGGTAAAAAGAACCCAACGATCGGCGATTTCAGTGAAACACTGAAATCTGCGAGCGCTATTGATCTCCCACAGTGGCGGTTCATTCAGCATCTCGCCGACATTCGCAACCTTTGCGACCATAGCCGAGTTCCTGAGCCAACCGCTGAGCAGGTCATTGACTTGCTGGCGGGGGTTAAAAAGGTCACAAAGACAATTTACTAGTACCTTTGAGGCTACCCTTCCCCGTTCGACGGGCATGAGGATAATTTCAAAGTAGTGCGTCGCTTCCACACTTTCTGTCATCCTACTTCTGCGAAGCCCTTCCTCGTCTCAGTCACCTTCCCCAGAAACTCCTGCATCAGCAACTTCGCCGCGACCGGGTTCCCACCCTCGATGCTGCTGATCGCACTCCGCGCATAGACCGCACAACTGTCAAGCAGCTGTAGCGTCTTCGAAGCGCTCATGCCAGGCATAGCCTTGGTCGAGGTCGAGGTGGGCAATTCCGCACCCTCCCCTTCATCTCCGCCCTCGTCGCCATCCAGCTGGCTGGCCGCCTCCACCTTCTTCAAGCGCTCCAACGCTTCCCGGACGCTGGCACGCGTAGTCGTACCCGCGTCCATGCCGTTCAGCAGCTCATCGAACATAAGCGCCGCCGCCGCCGACTTCATGCGCCGGATCTGATCGAGCGCCAGCAGCAACTCCGCATCCTGGCATTCGTCGCTCAACAGCGCCGCCTGCAAGGGCCCCTGCAGCTTCGCCACGCTCTGGTGCTTGCTCACCCAAGAAACCGACTTGCCGAGCACGCGCGCCGTTTCCTTCACGCTCCCATAACTCGCCACCATCGTGGCCACCGCCTGCGCCGTGTCAGCCAGGCTCAGATCAACACGCTGCAAGTTCTCGATGGCCTGAATCGCCGTCGCCGTCTTCGGGTCCACGCGGCGGATGATTGCCGGGATCGCATCCAGCCCGGCCAGCTCACACGCCAGCAACCGGCGTTCGCCGGCTATCACGATGTAGCCAGTCCCGCCCGGCGTCATGTCCGGCCGGACCACGATCGGCTCGATCACCCCCACCTCGCGGATCGTTCCGGCCAACTCGCGCAAGCTGTCCTCGTCCAGGCCATTGCGCATGCGAATCTGAACCTCGGCACGGATCGAGGCCAGCGGGATCATTTCTGCGGTTGCGGTCATTGATGCTCTCCAGAGTTCGGCATCCAACGGGATACCTTCGCGCAGACCTTCCTCGCTCCCGCCCTGGGGCGGGCGGGGGGTGGGGCTGGTGCCTACGCGCAAAAAGTGGCCCACGCTGGCCGCTGAAATTTGGACACCCCCTCTTAACCCCCTCGCCATGCATGGGGGTTGAGAGGGGGTGTCCTGCGGCCGGCGTGGGACGCTTTCCCCTCCCGGCCTGGTCAGGCTCGGCGGTCGACGTGACACAAAGCGAAGCGGCTGGCGCGGCGATTGCCTAGCCTGGCCAGGCGCGCACGGTGATCGCGAGCGTGCGTTAGGGATCGTCACCCGAATGGGCGAAGACCCTCGGGCTTCGTTGCGCAGCAATAGAGCCCGGCCGGCTTCAGCCGGAACGCCCGTATTTCGTTCGCACCGCTGGCGAATCCGGCTTCGTCACCCGCAGCTTCACCCGCTTGATCGTTGACAGGTGTACTCCGAAACGCCGCCCAAGCTCCGACATGGAAAGCCCTTCGGCCAGGCCACGCTCGACCGCCCTTTGTTGCCTCTCCGTCAATGCTCTGGGTCGCCCAATCCTTGCGCCACGTTCCCATGCCGCGATCTTCCCGGCCATGGAACGCTCGCGGATCATTGCCCGTTCAAACTCGGCGAACGCACCCAGCAGCTGCAACGTCATACGCCCTGCCGGGCTCGATGTGTCAATGGGCTCCGTCAAGCTCTTGAAGCTGGCGCCTGATTTCTCCACCCTCTCCAGGAACCGCAACAAGTCGGACAGCGACCGCGCCAGCCGGTCGACCTTGTAGACAACCAGCGTCGCGCCAGGCCTCAGCGCTGCAAGCGCAGCAGCCAACGCGGGCCGGCTCTTGACCGCCGACCGCTTCTCCTCGTAGATCCGAACCACGCCTGCTCTGTGCAGTGCGTCGCGTTGAAGGGTTGTCTCCTGTTCGTTCGAAGATACGCGTGCATAGCCGATCATCATTCCCTGAACTATTTTGTTAGGGAGCGAACCTTAACCGCAACGTTGCGCATGCGAAACGCGCAAAAGCGATTGATTTCCTGATTGATTTCCTGATTGATTCTGACCGCTTCCGCCAGGATGCTCCCTCACCAAGTTGCACGTCAGTGCCGTGAAGGCGCAGCGGGCCAAGACCTTAGCTGTTGATCTGACAGCACTTTCCTCCACTCCGACATCACGTCGCGTGGCCGAGTCGATTGGGTTCAGCGGCGGTACGGGTTGTCCGGGCGGTCGTCGTTGCGATTGCGCACGCCGTCGTTGTCGCGGTCACGGTCGTAACGATTCGGCACGCCGTCTGCGTCTCTGTCATGCCCAGCCGGCACGGGTGCCACCACGCAGGCACTGAGGGTAACGATGGCTGCCCCGCCGAGGACGATGAGGAAAAGTCGTTTGAACATGGTCCGGTCTCCTGGTTGACGGACCCACTTTCCCCCTACAGATTGGCCAGCGGAGTCGGCGATCGGATCGACGTGATGTAGGAGAACGCCGCAGCCTGAGAATCCCTTCGAGCGGCAAGAGGCCCGTGACGCCGCCTCCGTCTATTGCCGAGACCCCCGGGAGTGGCTCACCGAGGTAGAGGGGGTACTTGCCGCCGTCAACGAACCGCACACCGACCGATGCGCCCTCGGCTTCGTCGAGGCGCCCCCCGATGTGGCCCGACAGGATGAAGGTAACTATCAGGCCGGCAGCCCCTCGGGTCAAGCAGACCCGCCCATGCGGCCACGTCAGCCGTGGGCGCCTGCTCTCGATCAGCATGCGGGCTCGGTTCAGGCGCACGGCCTGCACCAGCGCCAAGGGCCCCCGCCCTGTGGCCACGCGCACTCGGCGAGAAGGCGTGCGTGGCGGCATGGCGGCATGGCGAACTCACGCGCCGACGGCGATCGGTGAGGCGATCTCCAGCCGGATCTAGAACTTCCGCACCTCGATGCGGTTCTTCTGAAGCGCATACCCCAGTTGCCGAGGTGTGACACGCAACAACCGCGCTGCCTTCGCCTGCACCCAGCCACACTGCTCCATGGCCCAGATCAAGCGCTCACGCTCACCTTCTGCCGGCGGCCCGTCGTCGCCGTCGCGCGACGGGCTGGGCGGCATGGAGTGAACGGGGCCGATCGGCGTCATGGCATCCGCATCGTCGTCGCCGGCCCGTGGCCCGTGCGCCGGCCGGCCCGGCGCCGGGGCCAGCTTCGCGACAGCAGCGACCGCGTCGGCCTTTTCCAGGAAGTGCAGTGTCTGCGTCAGGCAACGGTTCTGCTTGCAGGGGAAGGCCAGGTCGCGGATGGTGTCACCCTGCACCATCGTGGCCGTGCGTTCGATGCAGTTCTCCAACTCGCGCACATTGCCCGGCCAGTAGCAGCTGGTCAAGACCTGCATCGCCTCGGGCGTGACCTTGAGCTGCCGCCGGTTCTCCTTGTTGTAGCGGTCCAGGAAGTGGGCCACCAGCGGCGGGATGTCGGCGCGGCGTTCGCGCAAGGGCGGCAGCGTGATCGACACCACGTTGATGCGGTAGTACAGGTCGGCCCGGTATTCGCCGCGTTGAACCATCTTCTCCAGGTCGCGGTTGGTGGCGCAGATCAGGCGCACGTCCACCTTCACGGGCTTGCTGCCGCCCACGCGCTCGAACTCGCGCTCCTGCAGCACGCGCAGGAGCTTGGCCTGGAAGGCTGCTGACACGTCGCCGATCTCGTCCAGGAACAGCGTGCCACCATGGGCCAGCTCGAAGCGGCCCTTTCGCTCGCCGCTGGCGCCGGTGAAGGAGCCCTTCTCGTGACCGAAGAGCTCACTCTCCAGCAGTGATTCGGTCAATGCTGCGCAATTGACCTTGATGAAGGCCTCGTCCTTGCGCGGCGAACGGTAGTGGATGGCCCGCGCCACAGCCTCCTTGCCGGTACCACTCTCGCCGCGCAGCAGCACGGTGGCGCGCGAAGGCGCGGCCTGGTGGACCTCGACGAACACCTGCTGCATAGGGCGCGACACACCGATCACGTTGTCCAGCGCGTAGCGGCCACGCCGTTCCGGTTGCAGGGCCTTCTGCAACCGCGATGACTCCAGCTGCAGGCGCTGATGTTCGTCGCGCACGGCCTCGTGCAACGCGGCCGCCTGCGCGAAGAGCGCCGCCACCATGGTGAGGATGCGCTGGTCGTCGGACAGCCTCGCGCCACCCACCACTTCCCGCTGCGCCGCCAACACGCCCACCACGGCCTGGTCCGTCTTGAGCGGCACCACCACGAAGGCCATCATCTGCTCGCTCTGCGCGCTGAACGCGCCAGTGCGGTCGATGAACTCCGGCGCCTGCGCCACGTCCGGCACGACCACCGGCATGCCCATGGCGAAGACGTGGCCGATCACACCTTCGCCATGCTGCCAGAGACCGCGCTGCTCCTGCTCGCGCGACAAGCCCACCGAGCTGTGAACCGAAAGCAGGCCGTCGTCACGCCCGCGCAGCACCACCATCACGCGCGGCAGCGCCAGATGGGCCGCGAGAACATTCAGCGCCGCCCGGAAGGTGCGGCCGATGTCCAGCGACGCGCCCAGGATCCGGCAGATCTCGTAGACGGTGATCAGCTCGACATGCGAACGCTCGCCATGGGTCGCTCGGCTCAGCATCGCGCACCTCCTTGGGTTCCTGCTGGGGCACATCCGGTGCGGCCGGCGCCACGGTGGCGCCGCCTTGCATCGTCACTGAACGCTGCGTGCAAGAAACAAGCCGGAAGGCCCGGCGCCGTGGGCCCCGGAGACCCAGATTGGCGCGCCTTGATGCAGATCAATTCGAGGCGCCGATGGCGCCGACGCCGCCGCACTGGCGTGGTTCAGGTCAGCCGAACTTGAACAGGATGCCGTGGCCACCGCGGGGGTACTCCCACGCCACGTTGGCGTGCTCGGTGCAGATCACCCGGCAGCTGCCGCACTCCAGGCAGCCGTCGGTGATCAGCGTGACCGCGCCGTTGCCCTCGGCCTTGTAGCAGGCGGCCGGGCAGACGAAGGTGCAGGCCTGCGAACGGCAATCGTTCTTGCACACATCCGCGTTCCTGATCTGGATGTGTGGCCGCCCGTGGTCGACCTTGTAGCGGTTCTGGAAGAGCTTGTCTTCGACATTGACTACGTGCACAGGACCTCCTCAGCGCCCATCGCAGGCGCACAGCACAACCAAGCGGACGCCGCGGGACCGGCTTTGCCGGCCCGCCAGCGGCGCCCCCTTGAGGGGGAGCGGCGAAGCCGCTACGGGGGTGGGCAACATCATCGGAAAGCCCTCCAGAGTTTGAACGCGTCGCCCATCAGGCCACGCCAGCTGCGCTCGGCCCTGAAGCTGCCGAGGATCTGGCGTTCCTTGGTCTTCTTGTCGACACCGTCGACGGTGAACAAGGTCTTCGCGGCACGGCTGAGCAGCGCGGGGTAGGTGGTCATGAACTGCGGGCTGCTGTGCAGAACCTGGGGCAGGTCGCGGTACTTGTGCAGGTCCTTCATCACGAAGCTGTCGTCCAACCGCTGCTTGTAGACGCGCAGGGTCTTGGCGTTCAGTTCGTGGCCTGCCGCCTTGGCGGCGATCACCGTCTCGGCCGCCAGGCGGCCGGTCGTCATGGCCAGGTTGCTGCCCTCACGGTGGGCTGCGTTCACGAAGCCTCCCGAGTCGCCGACGATCATCCAGCCATGCCCGTAAACCTGCGGCACGGCGTGGAAGCCGCCCTCGGGGATCAGGTGGGCGCAGTACTCCTTCATCTCGCCACCCGCGATCAACGGTGCCACGCTGGGGTGGCGCTTGAGCTTTTCGAGCAGGGCGTAGGGCGATGTGCGCTGGGGGTTCGCCTTGAAGTCGCTGAGCATGCATCCCACCCCGATGGTCAGCGAATCCTTGTTGGTGTAGAGGAATCCGGTGCCGACCATGCCCTCGGTGACCGTGCCCATCATCTCGATGACCACGCCCTCCTCGTCGCCGATGTTGAAGCGTGCCTGGATCACCTCCTCGGGCATGAAGAGGATCTCCTTCACGGCCAGCGCCACCTCCTCGCCCTTGAGCTCGCCGTGGAAACCGGCCTTGCGCGCCAGCGTCGAGTTCACGCCATCGGCCAGGATCACGACGTCGGCATAGACCTCGCCTCCCTGGCGGTCGCAGCGCACGCCGATGCAGCGCTGCCCGTCCATCAGCAGCTCCTCCACCGTGGTCTCGCAGATCAGCAGCGCGCCCGCTTCGCGCACCTTCCCGCTGAACCACTTGTCGAACTGCGCACGGATGATGGTGTAGCGGTTGTGCGGCGGCTTGTTGTAGTCGTCGCTGCGGTAGTGGGTGCCCACGAAGCTGTTGTCGTCCAGCACCCAGACGCGCTGCTCGATGATGTGGCGCTCCAAGGGAGCGTCGTCCCTGAAGTCGGGGATCACCCGCTCCAGGGCATCCGCGTAGAGGATCGCCCCCTGCACGTTCTTCGACCCCGGGTACTCGCCGCGTTCGATCTGCAGCACCTTCAGACCGGCCTTGGCCATCGTGTAGGCCGCCGTGTTGCCCGAGGGCCCGGCGCCGACGACGATCGCATCGAATTTCTCTGCTGCCATGCTTGCTCCTTCAGGCGATCTTGCGGATGCGCTTGTCGAGATGGGTTCGGAAGGTCTGGGTCAGCACCGGCAGCACCTGCATCGCGTTGCCCACGATGCCGTGGTGCGCGAACTCGAAGATGGGTGCGTTCGGGTCGGTGTTGATCGCGACGATCAGGTCCGCCCCCTCCATGCCCACGCGGTGCTGGATGGCGCCGCTGATGCCGGCAGCGATGTAGAGCTTGGGTCGCACGGTCTTGCCGGTCTGTCCCACCTGGCGCTCGGCCTCCGCCCAGCCGCTTTGCACCACCGCGCGGGTGGCACCCACCTCGGCGCCGAGCACCCGGGCCAGATCCCACACCAGCTTGAAGTTGTCGGCGTTCTTCAGCCCCTTGCCGCCGCTGACGACGATGTCGGCATAGGCCAGGTTGACGGTGTGGCGATTGGCGTCCGGGATGAACTCCAGCAGCTTGGTGACGACATCGGTCTC
Source organism: Vitreoscilla sp. (assembly GCA_018780145.1). GTDB lineage: Bacteria > Pseudomonadota > Gammaproteobacteria > Burkholderiales > Burkholderiaceae_C > Ideonella. The sequence continues at coordinate 10,198 of JADMKA010000267.1, forward strand.
GACCATGCCCAGCGCCATCTCGACGATGTCGCCGGTGCGCGCGTCGTCGCGCCGCGGCATGCTCATCACCCGCGGGCGCACCGTGGCCATCTGCGGCCGGTAGGCCAGGGTCATGATGGTGCACAGCAGCGAGCCGCCAAAGGTGGGCCGCGTGGCCGCCAACGCCCGTCCGTCGATGTTCAGCTCGGTGCAGTCGGCGGTCAGCCCGGTGCCCAATGTCGTGGCCACCGAGCCGGCCAGGTCGCGGCCCATCGTGGTGGCGCCGAGCAGCATGATCTCGGGCTGATGGGTGTTGACCAGATCGGTCAGGCCCTTGGTGAACGGCTCGTTGCGGTAGCCCCGCAGCACCGGGTCGCGAACCACGTAGCAGCGGTCGGCGCCGTAGGCGTAGGCTTCCTTGGCGAAGGCATCCAGCGGCTCGTCGGGCCCGCCCAGCAGCACGCCGGCAACGCCGACCTGCAGCTTGTCGGCCAGCTTGCGGGCCTCGCCCATCAGCTCCCAGCTCACCGGGTGGACATGGCCGCGGTCATGCTCGATGAAGACCCAGATGCCCTTGTAGGCCAACAGGTGCTCGGGCAGCTCGGTATTGCGGCCCGCGCGGCCGGCGGCACGGGGCGCGGCGGGTTTGACAGCGTCGTTCATCAGGGTCTCCTCAGGCACTCAGCCGTTCGACAGTCTCTTGCTCGAGCGTCGGGTGGGTGGTGAAGATCTTCTGCAGCAGGTTCAGGCAGACGTCCTGCACCTGACTGTCGGCCACCACCTGCATGTCGGCCTTCTCCTTGCGGGGTGTCGGGCCGAAGACCTTGCTGACGATGGTGGGCGAGCCCTTCAGGCCGATCTTCGTCAGGTCCTCGATGCCGGCATCGTCCTTGTTCCAGCGCCGCACCGGAAACCGCCCTGCCCGCAGCATGTCGTCCAGGCTGGCGAATCGCATCTGGTTGGTGCCCTCGAGCATGGTGATGAGCGAAGGCAGCGTCGTGTCCAGCAACTGAACGCCGCCCTCGGCGCGGCGCTCCACCTTCAGGCGGCGGGCGTCGAGGTCGACCTCGACGATGCGGCTGACATAGGTCAACAGGTTCAGCCCCAGCCGCTTGGCGACGCCGGGGCCGACCTGGGCGGTGTCGCCATCGATGGTCTGCTTGCCGGTGAAGACCAGGTCCACGGCCTGCTCCTGGCCAATCTTGCGGATGGCTGCGGCCAGCGCGTAGGAGGTGGCCAGCGTGTCGGCCCCGGCGAAGGCGCGGTCGGTGACCAGGATGGCGTCGGTGGCGCCGAAGCTGATGCACTTGCGCAACGCCTCCTCGGCCTGCGGCGGGCCCATGCACAACATGGTCACCCGGCCACCGAAGCGGTCCTTCAGGCGCAGTGCCTCTTCCAGCGCAAACAGATCGTAGGGGTTCACGATCGCCGGCACGCCCTGGCGCATGATGGTGTTGGTCACCGGGTGGACGCGGATCTGCGCCGAATCCGGGACCTGCTTGATGCAGACGACGATGTGCATGGTGGGCTGCTCCTGATTCAGGCCGCGTGCGGCAGGCGGCGCTCCTGGCGCCGGTCTGCCAGGCTGTCGCGCAGCGAGGCGAGCTGGACATGCTGAGTCCCGTCGGCGTCCTGGAACACCTTGAAGACCTTTTCGCGCTGGGCCGACGAGTTCACGAAATCCTGGTAGGCCTGGGCCAGCATCTCGCGGTAGCGGCGGAACAGCTCCACCTCCTCCAACCCCGCCAGCCCCTCGCTCTTGTGCAGGTACTGGTAGAAGCGCTTGAGGATGTGCAGGCGGTTCACCTGCACCACCGGCTCGTCGTACGCCACGCCGAAGAAGACGAGAAAGTCTTCGGCGCTGGACAAGGCCTTCAGGCGGTCGGTCAGGCTGTTCATGGGCGGGTCTCCTTCAGGTTCAGGCGGGGGTGGCCGTGGCGGTGTGCGGCAAGGCTTCGAGGAAGAAGCGGATCAGCTCGGCATCGGTGGGCTCGCGCTTGGTCGCGGCGACGTGCTCGCGTATGCACTCGAGCAGCGCCTGCGCCTGGTTGCCGCTCAGGTGCATGCCCAGCCGCGCGTACGCGTGGCGCACGCCGTGCGAGCCCGAGTGCTTGCCCAGCACCAGCCGGTGCGAGCGGCCCAGCTCCTCGGGCTGGAAGGCCTCGTAGTTGCCGCGGTCCTTCAGCAGCCCGTCGACGTGGATGCCCGATTCGTGGGTGAACACCGCGTCGCCCACGATGCTCTTGCCCGCCGCCACCGGCCGGCCCGAGGCCCGGGCCACCAGCCGCGAGATGTGCGGCAGGGTGGTCGTGTCGATGCCGCTGTCGAGCCCGAACAGGTGGCGGGCCGCCATCACGACCTCTTCGAGTGCCGCGTTGCCGGCGCGCTCGCCCAGGCCGTTGACGGTGGTGCTGGCGTGCGTGGCGCCCGCCCCGAGAGCCGCCAGCGTGTTGGCTGTCGCCAGGCCCAGGTCGTTGTGGGCATGCATCTCGATGCCGATGTCGACCTCGCGGCGCAACGCGGCGATGCGCGCCTGGACGCCAAAGGGTTCCAGCAGGCCCAGCGTGTCAGCGTAGCGCACGCGGATGGCTCCGCTGCGCTGCGCCAGCTGCGCGGCCTGGGCCAGAAACCCGGGGTCGGCCCGGGAGGCATCCTCGAAGCCGACGCTGACGGCCGCCCCGGCATCCGCCGCCTGTTCGACGAAACGGCGGATGCTCTGCAGCACCCAGCCCCGTGTCTTGCCGAGCTTGCGCTCGATCTGGATGTCCGACACGCTGACCGACAGGTGCACGATGTCGGCCCGGCAACGCAGTGCGCTGGCCAGGTCGGTGGCCGCCATGCGGGCCCAGACCATCGTGCGGGCGCGTCGGACCTGGGCCGTGATGGCCTGGATCAGCTCGACCTCGCGCCCGCCCATGGCGGGGATGCCGATCTCCATCTCCGGCACACCGGCCTCGTCCAGCGCAACCGCGATCGCCAGCTTCTCGTCGGCGGTGAAGGCCACGCCGGCGGTCTGCTCGCCGTCACGCAACGTGGTGTCGTTGATCGTCAGAGGACGTGCTTCGATCGTGTGATCCATGTCAGGCTCCGGTGGCTCAGCGCTCGCGCGCATGGTTCTTGGTGTAGCGGGGCAGCTCCACCACCAGCCCCGGCCCCTTGACCCGGACGCAGCAGGCCAGGCGCGACTGCGCATCGACGCCCCAGGCGTCGTCGAGCTGGTCCTCCTCCTCCTCGTCGGCCGCGTTGACGAAGCCGGCACCGTCGCGCAAGTGCACATGGCAGGTGGCGCAGGCGCAAACCTTTTCGCAGGCGTGCTCGATGGCCACGCCATGGGCCAGCAACTCGTCGACCAGCTTGCGCCCTGCGCGGGCCTCGAACGCCAACCCCTGCGGGCACAACTCGGGATGCGGCAGCACGTGCACCGGGGTCGCGGCGGGCGCGGCGACGGTGGCGGTTGGAGCAGGCTGTGGGTGCATCGGCGTCTCTCTCATGCGACCAGTTGATCCAGCCGCTGGCCGGACAAGGCGTGGCGCACGCGCGCATCCATGCGCCTGCCGGCGAACGGCGTCGTCGCCTGGTTCAGCCCGTCGGCCGCGGCGCGCAGCGCCAGGTGCAACTGCCTGTGCTCGGCCAGCGTGCTGCCCTCGCCTTCGGCACACTGCTCCAGCAGATCGGCCACGGCCTGCATCGCGACCAGGATGTGCAGTTGCTCGCGCGGCTGCAGCAGCCTGTCGCCGTCCTCGCGCAGCGCAGACTCGGTGGCGTCGAGCAGGCGCCGCGCGTCGACTTCGGCCTCGCGCAGCATGCGTGCGGCCGCATCGGCTTCGGCGCTGCCCAGCGCATCCTGCAGCATGTGGGCCACCTCGTCGGGTGCCAGCCCATAGCTGGGCTTGACCTCGACCTGTGCCTGCACGCCGGTGCTCAGCTCGCTGGCGCTGACCGACAGCAGCCCGTCGGCGTCGATCTGGAAGGCCACGCGGATGCGCGCCGCACCGGCCACCATGGGCGGAATGCCGCGCAGCGTGAAGCGCGCCAGCGACCGGCACTCCGCCACCAGATCGCGCTCGCCCTGCACCACGTGCAGCGCCATGGCGGTCTGGCCATCCTTGAAGGTGGTGAACTCCTGCGCCCTCGCGCTGGGGATGGTGCTGTTGCGCGGGATGATCTTCTCGACCAGGCCGCCCATGGTCTCCAGCCCCAGCGACAGCGGGCTCACGTCGAGCAGCAGCACCTCGTTGCCGCCGGCCCGGTTGCCGGCCAGCTGGTCGGCCTGGATCGCTGCTCCCAGCGCCACGGCCTGGTCGGGGTCGATGCCGGTGAACGGGGCACGGCCGAAGAAGCCCTCGACGGCGGCGCGGACCGCGGGCATGCGGGTGGAGCCACCGACCAGGACGACACCATCCACCTCGCCGGCCTTCAACGCGGCGTCGCGCAGCGCGCGCCGCACCGGGCCCAGCGTGCGTGCGACCAGGTCGTGGGTCAGGTCGTCGAAGAGTGCACGGTCCACGCCGGCCGACTCGGCACGGCCATCGGCTCGGGTGCATTGCATGATCACCGTCGCCTCGCCGGTCAGCGCCTCCTTGGCCGCCCGCGCCGCCGCGTGCAGGGCGGCGGTGTCCTCGGCCCAGTCGCCACCGGTGGTGGTGGCGAACCAGGCGGCCAGCCGGTGGTCGAAGTCGTCGCCGCCCAACATCGGGTCGCCGCTGGTGGCCACCACCTCGAACACGCCGCGTGCCAGGCGCAGGACCGACACGTCGAACGTGCCGCCGCCCAGGTCATAGACGACATACACGCCCTCGCTGGCACTGTCCAGCCCGTAGGCCACCGCCGCGGCCGTCGGCTCGTTGAGCAGGCGAAGCACCGGCAGGCCGGCGCGCCGGGCAGCGTCCTTGGTGGCCTGGCGCTGCGCGTCGTCGAAGTAGGCCGGCACGGTGATCACCGCGCCAACCAACGCGCCGCCCATGGCGGCCTCGGCACGGGCCTTGAGCGCGCGCAGCACCTCGGCGCCAATGTCCACCGGGCTCTTCAGGCCGTGCCGGGTGCGCACGCCCACGGCACTGTCGGACAGCGCCTCCACCGCGTAAGGCATGGGGGTGGCCGACACATCGGCCAGCGCACGGCCGATCAGCCGTTTGGCCGACGCCACGGTGTTGCGCGGGTCCGCCGCGCCGGCCGCGCGCGCCTCGTGGCCGACAGCGAGCGCGCCCGATTCACCATAGTGCACCACCGATGGCAGCAGCAGGCGGCCGAGCTCGTCCGCCAGCACCGTGGCCAGCCCGCTGCGCACCGTGGCGACCAGGGAATTGGTGGTGCCCAGGTCGATGCCGACGGCCAGCCGGTGCTGGTGCGGGGCAGCCGCGCGGCCGGGCTCAGCGATCTGCAGCAAGGCCATGGTCTGGTGCTCCCTGGTGCCGGGCTTCGCTAGACGGCGAAGCTCTCGCCGCAGCCGCAGGTGGCGCTGGCGTTGGGGTTGTTGAACTTGAAGCCTTCGTTCAGGCCCTCTCGCACCCAGTCGAGCTGGGTGCCGTCGATCATCGGCAGGCTGCGCGCCTCGACCAGCAGCTGCACGCCCTCGCTCTCGAAGCGGAGGTCGTCTGCGCCGGCCTCGTCGGCAAACTCCAGCGCATAGGCATAGCCCGAGCAGCCGCTGGTCTTGATGGCGACACGCAGGCCGGCGCCGCCACCGCGCTTGGCCAGCGCCTTGCGGATCTGCGCCGCCGCCTTGGGGGTCACGCTGATGGCCATGTCAGCCCCATCAGACGGAGAAAGAACTGCCGCAGCCGCAACTGCTGCTGGCATTCGGATTGCGGATCACGAAGCGTGCGCCTTCGAGCTTGTCTTCGTAATCGATCTCCGCACCCATCAGGTACTGCAGGCTCATCGCGTCGACCACCACGGTGATCGCGCCACGCTCCACGCACACGTCGTCGGGTTGGCTCTCGTCGTCGAACGCGAAACCGTACTGGAAGCCGGAGCAGCCGCCACCCGTCACGAAGACGCGCAGGCGCAGCGCCGGGTCGCCCTCCTCGGCCAGCATCTCGGCCACCTTGCCGACCACCGCGTCGGTGATGGTGATGGCCTCGGCACCTTCAGGCAGCACCGGGAAGTCGCGGGGCGCCAACTGGGCGGAACTGGCGCACGACGCGCCGGACGCGTGGCCTTGGGACTGGCAGGCAGACATGGGCTTCTCCTTGAGTGGGATGTGGGTCAGGCCGCGGTGACGGCCGAGGCAGTGGCCGAGTCGGTGGCCGCCGCGGGAGCACAGGCGGGCTGCTCGACCACGGCGGCGTGGCGCGAGCGGTAGTCGTTCACTGCCGCCTTGATCGCATCCTCGGCCAGGATGGAGCAGTGGATCTTCACCGGCGGCAGGGCCAGCTCCTCGGCGATCGCCGTGTTCTTGATCGTCAGCGCCTGCTCCAGCGTCTTGCCCTTGACCCACTCGGTGACGAGCGAGCTGGAGGCGATCGCCGAGCCGCAGCCGTAGGTCTTGAAGCGTGCGTCCTCGATCACCCCGGTGGCCGGGTTGACCTTGATCTGCAGCTTCATCACGTCGCCGCAGGCGGGCGCCCCGACCATGCCGGTGCCGACGCTGCCGTCGGCAGCCTCCAGGTTGCCCACGTTGCGCGGGTTCTCGTAGTGGTCGATGACCTTGTCGCTGTAAGCCATGGTCGCTTTCCTTTGCTCAGTGCTCGGCCCATTGGATGGACGCCAGGTCGATCCCGGCGCAGTGCATGTCCCACAGGGGGCTCAGCGCACGCAGGCGCTCCACCGTGGCCTTGACCTGGGCGACGGCCCGGTCGATCTCCTGCCCGGTGGTGAAGCGGCCGATCGAGAAGCGGATCGAGCTGTGCGCCACCTCGTCCGACAGGCCCAGCGCGCGCAGCACGTAACTCGGCTCCAGACTGGCAGAGGTGCAGGCCGAGCCCGAGGACACCGCGATGCCTTTCATGCCCATCAGCAGCGACTCGCCCTCGACGAACTGGAAGCTCACGTTGAGGTTGTGCGGCACGCGCTGCTCGAAGTGGCCGTTGACACGCAGGTCCGGGATGGCCTGCAAGCCGGCCCACAGCCGGTCGCGCAGCGCGCGGATGCGTTCGTTCTCGCTGCCCATGCCTTCACGCGCGAGGCGGTAGGCCTCGCCCATGCCGACGATCTGGTGCGTGGGCAGCGTGCCGGAGCGCATGCCGCGCTCATGTCCGCCGCCGTGCATCTGCGCCTCGATGCGCACACGCGGCTTGCGGCGCACGTACAGCGCGCCAACGCCCTTGGGCCCGTAAGTCTTGTGGGCCGACAGGCTCATCAGGTCGACCGGCAGCGTGCTCAGGTCGATCGCCACCTTGCCGCTGGCCTGCGCCGCGTCGACGTGGAGCAGGATGCCGCGCGCGCGGCAGAGCGCGCCGATGGCCGGGATGTCCTGGATCACGCCGATCTCGTTGTTGACGAACATCGCCGAGACGAGGATGGTGTCGGGCCGCAGCGCAGACTTCAGCACCTCGATGTCGAGCAGGCCATCGGCCCGGACGTCCAGGTAGCTGACCTCGTATCCGGCGCGCTCCAGCTCGCGCATCGTGTCCAGCACGGCCTTGTGCTCGGTCTTCAGGGTGATCAGGTGCTTGCCCTTGGCCTGGTTGAATTGCGCCGCACCCTTGATGGCGAGGTTGTTCGACTCGGTGGCACCGGAGGTAAAGACAACTTCGCGCGAATCGGCACCGATCAGCGCCGCGACGTTCTCGCGGGCGATCTCCACGGCCTCTTCGGCGGCCCAGCCATAGCCATGGCTGCGCGAGGCGGGGTTGCCGAAGTGCTCGTACAGATAGGGCACCATCTGCTGAACCACCCGCGGATCCACCGGGGTGGTGGCGGCGTAGTCCAGGTAGATCGGCTTGCTGTCCAGGGGGTCCATCGTCGGCGCTCCATCAGCGGTGTCTGGCCCGATATCGCATGGACCGTGCCACCCCGCGCCAATCGCTAAAACTTGTTGGGCATCAGGCACTTGGCGCCGCAGCGCAGGCCTGACCAGGCCCCGGGGCGCACATGTCGCCCTGTCGGGTTTGTGTGGTCTGCGACGCGACGCAGGCCGCCGCTCGTCAGGCCTGCGTGGCCACCAGCACCGAGTAGGCCTTGAACACCGCGGTGGCTGGCGAGCCGACCTTCAGGCCCAGCGCGTCGACACCCTCATTGGTCACGGTGGCGGTGATGTTGCTGCCACCTGGCAGGGTGACGATGACCAGCGACGAGACCGCGCCCGTCTCGATGCGCGACACGGTGCCCCCGAGCTGGTTGCGCGCCGAGAGCTGCCAGCCAGCGAAGTCGGTCACCAGCACGATGGCCGAGGCCTTGATCAGCGCCAACGCCTCCTTGCCGGTCTTCAGCTTCAGCCGCTTCGCGGCGGCACTGGTCATGGTGGCGGTGATCTCCTCGCCGGACTTGATCGCCAACGTGACCTGGGCCGACACCGGGCCGATGTCGACGTGGGTGACGGTGCCCGCGAACTGGTTGCGGGCGGTGGTCTTCATGGACATTCTCCTGAGCAGGCCGTGCAGGGCTGGGAACTGGGCAAGGCGCTCCTCCTGAAGTTGAAGGAAGGCACGGTGGTCCGCCTGCAAGGCTTGCCATGCGTGCAGCAAGCCATGCGCGGCAGGTGTCAGCCGCGTGCCGCCGCCACCGGCGCCGCCGGTGGCCGTCTCCAGCAGTTGTTCATGGGCCAGGTTGCAAGCGGTTTCGAGCAGCAGCCACGCGCCCTTGTAGCTGAAGCCCGCCGTGCGGGCCGCGCGGTTGATCGAGCCGGTGTCGTCCAGCGCCTGCAGCAGCGCGAAGAAGCGCGCGTCCAGGCGACCGGCCAGCTTGAGCTCGGCGCTGAGCAGGGCGCCGTCGGGCTTCATGCGGGCCTCACTCCAGCAGCGCCACGGTCTTGACCTGGGCCCACACCGGCAGGCCCGGCGCCAGCTCCAGCAGGTGGGCCGAGCGGCGCGTCAGGCGCGCCACCACAGGCGCGCCAGCGGCACCCTCCCCCACGCGCACGCGCACCAGGGCCAGCGCCGGGTGCTCGTCGTCGGCGATGGCCTCGACCACGCCGCGCAGTTGGTTGCCGATGCTGGTACCCGTCTGCGGCGCTCGGGTCAGGCTGACATCGCGCGCCAGCACCCGCACGCGCACGCGCTGGCCCAGCGCCCGGCCGGGGTCGCGTGCCCACAGCGAGAAGGCACCGCCGGCCACGTCCAGCCGGGCCAGGTGCCAGGCCGCGTCACGCTCGGCCACCACCGCGTCCGCCACGACCCCGGCGGCGTCGCCCAGCGGCAGGCTCAGGTCCAGCCGCGCCAGCATCTCCGGCAGCGCGCCCTCGGCCACCACGCGGCCGGCCTCGATCAGCACGATGTGGTCGGCCAGGCGCGCCACCTCGTCGATCGCGTGGCTGACATAGACGATGGGGATGGCCAGTTCCTCATGCAGCCGGTCCAGGTAGGGCAGCACCTCGGACTTGCGCCTGGCGTCCAGCGCGGCCAGTGGTTCGTCCAGCAGCAGCAGGCGCGGGCTGGTGGCCAGCGCCCGGGCGATGGCCACGCGCTGGCGTTCGCCGCCGGAGAGCGTGGCCGGCCGCCGCCCCAGCAGCGGGCCGATGCCCAGCAGTTCCACCACCTGCGACAGTGCAATGCGGCGCTCGGCCGCCGGCACCCGCTTGAGCCCATAGTCCAGGTTGGCCTGCACCGTGAGGTGCGGGAACAGCGCCGATTCCTGGATCACGTAGCCGATGGGCCGGCGATGCGTGGGCACGAAACGGGTCGCGCACTGCCAGACCTCGCTGCCCAGCGACACCACACCCTGCGCCCGCTCCAGCCCGGCCAGCGCGCGCAGAACAGTGGTCTTGCCGCACCCCGAGGGGCCGAACAAGGCGCTCACGCCGCGCTCCGGCAGCGCGAGCTTGACGTCCAGCGTGAAGACCTGGCGCGGCAACAGCAGCTCGGCGCGGATCATGGGGTGGCCCCAGCGCCGGTGGCCGATTCATCCGCGCGCCGAGGGCGGTTCACCGCGTAGAGGGTGACCAACACCACCAGCGAGAAGGCCACCATGAAGGCCGCCAGGCGGTGCGCATCGGCGAACTCGGAGGCCTCGACATGGTCGTACAACGCCACCGACAACACCCGTGTCGCGCCAGGGATGTTGCCGCCGATCATCAGCACCACGCCGAACTCGCCCACGGTGTGCGCGAAGCCCAGCACGCTGGCCGTGACCAGGCCGGGGCGCGCCAGCGGCAGCGCGACGCTGAAGAAGCGGTCCCACGGCCCGGCACGCAGCGTGGCGGCGGCTTCCAGCGTGCGCTCGGGGATGGCCTCGAAGGCCTGCTGCAGCGGCTGCACGACGAAGGGCAGGGAGTACACCACCGACGCCACCACCAGACCGCCGAAGGTGAAGGGCAGACGCCCCAAGCCCAAGGCCTGGGTGATCTGGCCCACCGGCCCCTGCGGCCCCATCAGCACCAACAGGTAGAAGCCGATCACCGTGGGCGGCAGCACCAGCGGCAACGCCACCACGGCGGAGCCCAGGGGCTTCCACACCGATCGGCTGCGCGCCAATCCCCAGGCCAGCGGCGTTCCCACCAGCAGCAGCATCAAGGTGCTCACCGTGGCCAGCTCGGCCGTCAGGCGCACCGCGAGCCAGTCGCCTGCGCTCATCGAGGCAGCCCGTAGCCGAAAGCCTGGATGACCACTTTGGCCGCATCGCTCTTCAGGTAGGCCAGCAGCGCCGCGGCGGCGGGGTTCTTCTCACCCGCCTTCAGCAGCACGGCGTCCTGCCGGATCTCGCCGTACAGCGACGGCGGCACCAGCCAGTAAGAGCCCTTCCCCGCCTGCCCCGGCACCGACACCTGTGACAAGGCAACGAAGCCGAGCTCCGCATTGCCCGTGAGCACGAACTGATAGGCCTGGGCGATGCTCTCGGCCGTCACCAGCTTGGGAGTCACCGCGCCGGTCAGGCCACGCGCCTTCAGCACCTCCAGCCCGGCGGCACCATAGGGCGCCACCTTGGGGTTGGCCACGGCCAGGTGGGTGAATGCGCCCTTGGCGAGCACGGCGCCCTGTTCATCCACATAGCAAGGCTGTGCGCTCCACAGCACCAGCTTGCCGATGGCGTAGGTGAAGTTGCTCCCTGCCACGGCATGGCCCTCGGCGACCAGCTTCTTCGGCGTCTCGTCGTCGGCCGCGATCAGGACCTCGAACGGCGCCCCGGCCACGACCTGCGCGTAGAACTTGCCGGTGGCGCCGGCCGACACCTTCAGCGCATGGCCGGTGGCTGCGGCGAAGCCCTCCTGGAGCCTGGCCAGCGGGCCGGCAAAGTTGGCCGCGACAGCCACCTGCACCTCGCCGGCATGGGTGGTGGGTACGGCGGCGACGGCCAAGCCTGCCAAGGCGGCATGCGACCAGGCCAACGGCGAGCGGGACATGTGGACTCCTCATGACGGGCCAGGGCCAGGGCGAAAGCCTGCCGAACGGTGAAGTCGACTCTACGACAAATGGTTGTGTAGTGTGCTACATAACGCAAGACTCGGAAGCGATGCCGCGGTCCTATGCAAGACCCCGGCCAGGGCGCCACGCCCGGTGGCGCGGTCGCCGGGCCACGATGGCCCGGCTCAAACCTCCGGCCCGAAGCACGCCCCTTGGTCGGCGCACACCGCGCAGCTCGGCGCCCTGCAGACGAACAGCTCCTCGCGCTCGCAGAGCTGCTTGTAGAGGAACTTCTTCCACTTCATGTCGTGGCGGTTCTTCTCCACCAGGCGGGGGAACCAGTGCCGCATCAGGGCCGAGAGCTCGGCGCGCGATTCCAGGTTCAAGTCTTGCCAGAGGTGGTTGTCGCCCAGGCAGGCGGTGGCCACGGTGTCGGCCACCCGGGCGGCTTGGTCGGCAGGGCCCGCAGCAGGGTCCGCATGGTCGAGCAGCAGGGCGACCAGATCCACCACCTCGTCGCCGCGGGTGCTGCGGCGTTGCGCGGTGGCAGGGGCCAGCACGATGCTCAGGCCGAGGCTGCGGCGTGGGTGTAGCACTTCTTCGGGCAGATCTTCGAGCAGGCGGTGCAGCCGATGCACAACTCGCCGTGGGCGATGGTCATCACCTTCTTCTCGTACTCTTCCTCGTCGTCGCCATCGGGGTCGACGGCGATGCGCTCGCCTTCGTCGCTGAGGCCGACCAGCTCGAGCACGCCGCGCGGGCAGACTCGGAAGCAGCGGCCGCAGCCGATGCACTTGCGCTCGTCGATGGATTGCACGAAGGTCGGCGTCCAGGTGGCGCCGGAAGGCAGCGTGACGCTGAAGCTACCGCTCATGACAGGGCCGCCAGGCGCTTGCGCGCGTCGACCAACGCCACGTGCGCCTCGTAGGCCAGCCGGGCCACCTCGGGGATGCGCTCCCAGTTGGTCGGCAGTTCTTCGCTCAGATCGTGCAGATCCATCTTCGCCTGGGTGGCGCGGGCGTTGAGCTTCTTCACTTCGCCCTTCAGGGTGTCGACATCGCTCATGCTGTTGCTCACCCGTAGTGGGCGACCTCCGGGTATTGCTCGATCAGCGCCACGCCCTCCCGGACCAGCTTGTTGCCAGCCTCGGCCAGCTTGGCCAGGCTGGGGTAGCCGAAGCGGTGCACATCGCGCAGGTAGCGGTTGACCACGATCAGCCGGCCGGTGGTGAGCACCGCCCGGCCGAAGCCCTCGTGGCTCATCTTCATCATTGGCGAGACCATGCACTTCGTGGCCCGCTCGATGGCCAGGCCGACGGCGTTGTGGAACAGATCCATGCGCCACAGCGTGTCAGGGTCGGGGTCGCCCATGATGGGCATCGCGCGGCGCTGCTCGGCAGTGACGATGTAGGGCTCGAGCAATTTCTCGTCGCTCTTGCCTTCCCAGGTTCCGTGGGTGTCTTGCGCGCGGATCTGCTTGATCAACTCCCGCACGAAGTCGTCCTGCAGCAACTCGTCGTCGGTGGGCAACTCGGTGGCCGCGGGCGCATTCATGACTTCACCTCGTCGTTGTCCTCGAAATCGAAACTCCGCTCCTGGCCTTTCATCAGCGCCTTGCGCAGCCAGGGCGGTGGCGTGCCGCCGAGCACGGCCTGCAGCTTGTCGAGGATGTCCAGGATCGGCTCGGGTTGCGTCACCTTCACAGGGTGGATCTTGCTGGCCACCACGCGCGCCGCCGCCGAGCCCCCGATGGCGGCGACGTAGACGATGGCGCAGTCCCGGATCGCATCGAGCTTGGGCGCCAGCTTGTCCTCGTTGCCGTCCTCGGCCAGGTCTTCGCCGAAGCCGAAGTCCTGCACGAACTGGTAGCCCTGCGGCGAGATCTCGTAGACGGCCAGATGCCTGGCCCAGCCGAAGTGCGCGTCCACGCGCTGCTGGTCCTGGGTGGCGAAGGCGACTTTCATGGGCGCTCCTTGGGTTCCTGGAATGTGGGTCAGGCGCTGGCGGCCGAGGTGGACTCGTCAGGCCGGCGCCGGCGCCCGATGGTGGCGGGCACCTGGGCCACCGCCGCCGCGTGCGAGGCAGGCGGCAGCGGCCAGTCGCCGGGGCCGTGGTGCGGGATGTGGGCCATCAGCAGGTTGCCGACCTCGTACACGAAGTTGCGCGTGCCGCGGTAGCCGACATGGCAGATGTGCGCGTTGCCGATGCGGTCGAACAGGGGGATGCCGATGCGAAACAGCGGCTTGGCCAGACGCTCGGCGGCCTGGCGACCGTGCGAGTGCGTCATCAGCAGGTCGCAGCCTGCCGCTTGCGCCAGCCGCTCGAAGTCCTCCAGGTCGCCAATCAGCACCTCGTTGGCCGGCAGGCCCTCGAGCACCGGTGACTTGGTCGTCGTCACGCAGACCGCCAGCTCGGCGCCCATCTCGGCGAGGAAGCTGCCGGCGCTCCAGAGCAGATCCGGCTCGGCGGCGATGGCCACGCGCACGTTGCCGAAATGGAAGTGGCCGTCCAGCATCGCGTCGACCAGCTGGCTACGCTGCCGGCGAATGCGCGGGGGCACCGGCCGGCCGGACAGTTCGGCCAGGCTCCTCACCAAGGCATCGGTGGCGGTCAGCCCGGTCAGGCGGTCGAACAGGGTATAGGGCACACCACAGCGCGAGTGCAGCGCCTCGGCCGCCGGCCGCATCTGCTCGCCGATGGCCAGCGTGTGGGCGGCACCGCCCAGCCCACGCAGCCCGGCCAACGGCGTGCCGCCGATCGTGGTGCCCAGCCACTGGTCCGGGATGTGCCCATCCAGCGAGCCAGAGATATCGGGCACGAACGTCGGGCGCAAACCGAAGGCCTCGATCAGCTCGCGCAACTCCTCGATGTCGCCAGGCGTCAGGTGGCTGCCCGGCAGCACGTTGACATCGTGCGCGCGCTTGGGCGCCTGCGGCTGCACCAGCTGCGTCACCAGCGCCGTCACCGCACGGGACCAACCGTCCTGGAGCGCACCCACGTAGTCGGGCGTCGAGACATACACGATCTCGGTGTCGGCCAGCTCGGGATGGCGCTGCCGCACCAGCCGCAGATGGCCTTCCACATCGTCGCCGCGGGTCTCGGTGAGCCCGGTCGAGCAGATGGCGATGAGGCCGGGCCGGGCACGCTGGCGGATGTTCAGCACCGCCTTCTCGATGTTGTCGAAGCCGCCCATCACCGTGGTGGCCTCGTTCATCGCCGTCGTCTGCAGCGGGATCGCCTCCTTGAAGTGCCGCACCAGCAGCACCACACCGAACGAGGTGCAGCCTTGCGAGCCGTGCATCACCGGCATGCAGGACTCCAGCCCCATGAAGGCAAAGCTCGCCCCCAGCGGCTGGCTCATCTTGAGCGGGTTGACCGTGCAGGCCTTCTTCGATTCGACGACGTGGGCCATGTCAGTTGCCTTCCGGTGAGAGTTGCGTAGCAGAACCTGGGCTCCATGCACGGGCAGCAAGCGGCTGCATGCGGCCCAGGGCGGCCGTTCGTGGGCCAAGGTTTGGCGCGTCGCAGCAGGGGGCACCAGCGGTTGCGTGCCGATGGTGGGGCAACCCCCAGTCCGCAAAGGGGTGTGCGGGCAGGACGCGGCGCGCCTGTGCAGCGCCGAGTAGCGCAGGGCTTGTGGCCGCGCGCGCAGCGCGCCTCCAGAACTGACTCGTCGCGACTGTCCGAGCGCAGTGAGCGCAGCGAACGGAGGGAGTTGAGCGACGGGCCACGAGACCGAGCAACGCAGGGGAGTCGGCGCGCAGCGCCGACCGCGGAACCGAAGCGCCGCGGCCTGCCTGTACGCCCCTTTGCCGCGCCAACCGTTGCATGCGACGAGGGACTTCGAGCGGCCGCTCAGGTCCGAATGCAGCCACTCTGTGGAACAGTCGCTGCAAAACGATCGCTGGCTTCATGTCAGGCCAACTCCATCCACAGGGCGTCGTCGGTCTCCCAGGGCGCGGGCGCACGCACCTGCTGCCACACCGGGTTGAACAAGGCCTTGTCGATCTCGGCGATCATGGTCACCATGCCCTCGTAGCCGGCAAAGGCGTGGTGGCGCTCCTGGTTGATGTCCATCCACGGCATGCGCGCCTTGAGCGCGACGAACTGGCTGCGGCCGCCGCTGAGCATGATGTCGGCCTTCGCGTCGCGCAGCATCGCGTACATCTCGCGCGGGCTCAGGTCGTCGATCATGTGGGCATCGTCACCCATGATCTCCTTGATCTTTTCCTTGTCTTCCTTGGTGCTCTTCTTGATGCTGGTGCCCACCACCTCGAGCCCGGCTTCCTGCAATGCCGACACGACCGACCAGCTCTTCACGCCGCCGGTGATCAGCAGCACCTTCTTGCCCGCCAGGCGCTGGCGATAGGCGCGGATGCGCTCCCAGGCGCGCGCCTCCTCGGCTTCGATCAACGCCTGCGTGCGCTCCTTCAGGCTGGCCTCGGCTCCTTGCTCGACAAGAAGGCGTGCGATCTCGCGCAGCGTGCTGCTCATGTCGCTGATGCCGTAGAAGGAACCCTCGAAGTACGGGATGCCCCAGCGCTGCTGCATGCGTGTGGCGATGTTGATCATCGACTTCGAACAGACCATCATGTTGGCGCGCGCGCGGTGGGCCGAGGCCACCTCGTTGTAGCGCCCGTCGCCGGAGATGCACGAGAGCACGCGCACGCCCAGCGCGTCGAGCAGCGGCTTGACCTGCCACAGCTCGCCTGACAGGTTGTACTCGCCGATGATGTTGATGTCGGTGGGCGTGGTGAACTCGGGCTCGACGGTGCCGATCACGTGGTCCAGCAGCGCCTCGGCGCCCAGCTTGTTGCCCAGGTTCTTCGGCCCGGCGAAGCCCGGTGCGTTGACCGGGATCACGGGCTTGCCGAACTTCTCGGCGGCGCGCTTGCACACCGCCTCGATGTCGTCGCCGATCATGCCCGTCACACAGGTCTGGTAGACGAACACGGCGGCCGGATTCTGGCGCTCGACGACCTCGCGGATGGCCTTGAAGAGCCGCTTCTCGGCCCCGTGGATCACATCGAGCTCGGTGATGTCGGTGGTGAAGCCGGTGCGGTAGGTCTGCGGGCCGGACGAGGCGCTGTGCCGGTTGTCCCAGGAGTTGCCTTCGCAAGCGATGGGGCCGTGCACCAGGTGCGCCACATCGACGATGGGCTGCAGGGCGATCTTGGCGCCGTCGAAGGCACAGCCGCCGGCCGCCGCACCGGGCGTGAGCTGCTTCGTGCACCCCTTCTTGCGCTCCTTGGCACTCTTGGCCTGGTTGACGTCACAACCGGGCTCGTCGAAGACTTGAGCAATCTTGGCGCTGAGCGGCGTCGACATGCGGTGCCTTTCTGGGTGGGTTTCAGGGCCGGTCGGCTACAGATCGTCGGCGAGCACGTCGGTGGCCACGAGTTGGTCGCGCAAGGCCCAACGCGCACGCCAACCGCGGCCTTGCCAGACCGGGTCGTGGCTGCGCTCGAACGCTGCCGTGGCCTCGGCCTCGGTCCAGTAGATGCGGCAGCGGTCCTGCGGCGCGCTGCCCAGGTCCCGCGCCGGCTCGGCCGTCTCGGACAGTGCACCCCAGGCCCGCGGATCGCGCGCCTCGATCTTGCGCACCAGATCGTCGACGCTGAAGGCGAACCAGGCCGACGGCTCGGCGTGCTCGGGGATCTCGACGACGAAGATCATGGCGGCTCCCGTTGCGATGTCGTCACTCGGCGCCGTCGGCGCACGCCTTTTGCCAGCTGGCCCGGCGCAAGCGCTCCTGCGCCGCACCGGCGCTGCCGTCGAAATCGTCCTGCGCGCGGCGCAGGGCCGACTGCGCGACCGAGGCCTCCGGCAAGGTCAGCGGCAGGCGCCCGGCCACGTGGGTGGCCTGCGGCAGCACGCGCAGGATCGCCGCACGGTTGGGGTGCTCCTCCACCGGCACCAGCGCATCGGCTTCGGGGCGCCCATCCAGGCACAGGTGCCGCCCGATCACCTCGACCCGGCGGCCGTCGTGGGTGGTCCTGATCAACAGCGGGTCGGCATGCATCAGATGGGCTCCGGGAAGTCGTGGTGCCGCACGGCGTGCCTACCTGATGATGTCGTAGGAGTAGTCGGTCTTGCCGGGAACGATGGTGTTCGCATCCAGCGTCTCGAAGAACTCGTCCAGCAGCATCGTCAGCACCCACAGCGCGCCGTTGTAGCCCCAGGTCGGGAAGCGGTGGTAGTGGTGGCGGTCGAAGATGGGGAACACGAGCCGGATCAGCGGCACGCCGGTGTCGCGCTCCAGGTACTTGCCGTAGGTGTTGCCGATCAGGAAATCCACCGGCTCGGTGAACAGCAGCGAGCGCAGGTGCCAAAGATCCCGCTTGGGATAGGCCTTGCATTGCGCGCCGTAGGGCGAGCTGGCGAGCAGCGCATCCACCTTGGCCGCCCAGTCCTCGCCGCCGTTGGTCGACAGCACATGGGCGGGCTCGGCGCCCAGTTCGAGCAGGAACTCGGTGTAGCCCAGCATCTGGTCCGGGTCGCCATACAGCGCGTAGCGCTTGCCGTGCAGGTGAGCCTGGCTGTCGGCCATGGCGTCGACAAGCTGGCCGCGCTCGCGCTCCAGCTGTGCGGGCACCGGCTTGCCTGTCAGGCGGCTGATGGCCATGATGAAGCGGTCGGTGCCGGCCACGCCCACGGGCGCGTTGAGCACCACCACCTCCTGGCCCTTTTCGGCGATGTACTTGCTGGTCTTCTCGCAGCAGTACTGTTGGAACACGATGGTGGCCTTGGCATGCAGGGCCGCCTCGACCTCTGCCTTGGTGGTGCCGCCCTCGTACATGCGGAACTCACCGTCGGTGGGTGTGTTCCAGACTTCGGAGGGGTCGCACAGGATGTTCACCCTGACCCCGAAGAGATCGAAGATGCGCTTGACTTCCTTCATGTTGCCGACGACGAAGCCGTCGAAGCCGCCGATGAAGTTGATGCTGTCGTCGGGCACCCGAACCAACGGCTCGGCGGTCTTGGATTTGCCGTCCCAGAAGTGCTGCAAGACACCCAGCAACGCGTTGTCGTAGCCGGTCACGTGGCTGCCGACGAAGGCCGGCGTATGGGCAAATGGCACGTCGAACTCGGCGGGCACGCTGCCCTTTTCCTTGGCCGTCTTGATGAAGGCGTTCAGGTCGTCGCCAATGACCTCGGCCATGCAGGTGGTGCTCACCGCGATCATGTCGGGCTTGTACAGGCTGTAGGCGTTGGACAGCCCGTCGACCATGTTGTTCAGGCCCCCGAACACGGCGGCGTCTTCGGTCATCGACGAGCTGACACAGGAGGTCGGCTCCTTGAAGTGGCGGCTGAAATGGCTGCGGTAGTAGGCCACGCAGCCCTGGGAGCCGTGCACGAAGCTCAGGGTCTTGTGGAAACCGTTGGCCACGTACACGGCACCCAGCGGCTGGCAGGCCTTGGCCGGGTTGACTGTCAGGGCCTCGCGGGCGAAGTTCTTGTCCTTGTACTCCGCGCTCTTGGTCCAGTCGCGGATCTCGGCGACCTTCACATCGGCATGGTTGAACTCGTAGTTCGCCTTCTTGTCGGCGAAGATCTTCTGGTACTCGGGCTCGCGAAACAACAGTTCGTGGTCGAGAATCTTGTCGGCGCTTTGGGGCATGGTGGTTCTCCTGACGTGGGGGTTGACGCTTACGCAGCCTTCTTCCAGGGGGCGCTCTTGGCGAGCTTCCAGATCGGGCTGGAGATCGCCATGTCCATGTCGCGCGCGAAGATGGCGAAGCCGTCGTAGCCGTGGTAGGGGCCGCTGTAGTCCCAGCTGTGCATCTGGCGGAACGGAACGCCCATCTTCTGGAAGACGTACTTCTCCTTGATGCCCGAGCCGATCAGGTCCGGCTGGATCTTCTCGACGAACTTCTCGAACTCGTAGCCGGTCACGTCGTCGTAGATCAGCGTGGCGTCGCCGATGTAGTGGGTGGTGCGCTGGTAGTCGTCGTTGTGGCCGAATTCGTAGCCGGTGCCGACCACTTTCATGCCCAGGTCCTCGTAGGCGCCGATCACGTGGCGCGGGCGCAGGCCGCCGACGTACAGCATCACGGTCTTGTCCAGCAGGCGCGGCTTGAACTTGGCGATCACCGCGTCCACCAGCGGCTGGTACTTGGCGATCACGGCCTCGGCGTTCGCCTTGATCGTGTCGTCGAAGTGGCTGGCGATCTCGCGCAGGCTGGCGGCGATCTTGGTGGGGCCGAAGAAGTTGTACTCGACCCAGGGGATGCCGTACTTCTCTTCCATGTGCCGGCTGATGTAGTTCATCGAGCGGTAGCAGTGGATCAGGTTGAGCTTGGCCTTGGGCGTGTTCTCCAGCTCGGCGATGGTGCCGTCGCCCGACCACTGGGCGATCACGCGCAGGCCGATCTCCTCGAGCAGGATGCGGCTGGACCAGGCGTCGCCGCCGATGTTGTAGTCGCCGATGATGGTGACGTCATAGGGGGTGGACTCGAACGGGCGCTCCTTCTTGGTGGTGCCGTCGAAGACCCAGTCGCGAATCGCGTCGTTGGCCAGGTGGTGGCCGAGCGACTGGCTGACGCCGCGGAAGCCCTCGCAGCGCACCGGCACGATGGTGTGGCCGTCGTGCTCCTTGCTCTTCTTCTTGGACACCGCCTCGATGTCGTCGCCGATCAGGCCGATCGGGCACTCGCTCTGGATCGAGATGCCCTTGTTCAGCGGGAACAGGTCCTGGATCTCGTCGATGATCTTGTCGAGCTTCTTGTCGCCGCCGAAGACGATGTCCTTTTCCTGGAAATCGCTGGTGAACTGCATCGTCACGAAGGTGTCGATGCCGGTGGTGCCGATGTAGTAGTTGCGGCGGGCGGCCCAGCTGTACTGGCCGCAGCCCACCGGGCCATGGCTGATGTGCACCATGTCCTTGATGGGGCCCCACACCACGCCCTTGCTGCCCGCATAGGCGCAGCCGCGGATCGTCATCACACCGGGCAATGACTTGATGTTGGACTTGACGCCGCAGTCGGGCTTGCCTTCCTCGAACTGGCCGAGGTGCTTGGCCCGGCGCTTGGCCATCTTGTCGGGGTAGGCCTTCAGGACTTCGTCGATCAAGGCCTTGTTCGTGGCCTTGCGGTCCTCAATCGTCATGCTCATGTGATTTCTCCGTCAGCAGGGATGTGGGGCGGGCCGGCAAGCGTGCTGCCGGCCCTGTTGCCAGTTAGGCCACCAGTTCAGAAGCGGTCTTGCCGACTTGCGACTCGTCGACCGCCTTCATGATCCCGTGCTCCATCAGCAGGTCTTCCAGCTGGTCCATGGTGATGGGGGTGGGGATGGTGCCGTTGCCGGCGTTGGCGTGGATCTTCTCGGCCAGCGTGCGGTATTCCTGCGCTTGCTTCGAATCGGGCGCGTACTCCAGCACCGTCATGCGGCGCAGCTCGGCGTGCTGCACGATGTTGTCGCGCGGCACGAAGTGGATCAGCCGGCTGCCCAGCATCTTGG
>JADMKA010000026.1 GCA_018780145.1 Vitreoscilla sp.
AGAACCGCGAGAAGTGGGACATCGGCACCTATGTGCCGCTGGAAAACGTGGCCGAAAACCAGGCCCCCTACGTGGTCATCGACTCGATCCTGTCGGAAGAGGCCGTTCTCGGCTTCGAGTACGGCTACGCCTCGGCCGACCCGAACACGCTGGTGATCTGGGAAGCCCAGTTCGGTGACTTCGTGAACGGCGCCCAGGTGGTGATCGACCAGTTCATCGCCGCCGGTGAAGTCAAGTGGGGCCGTGCCAACGGCCTGACGATGATGCTGCCGCACGGCTACGAAGGCCAGGGCCCCGAGCACAGCTCGGCCCGCCTGGAGCGCTTCATGCAGCTGGCGGCCGACAACAACATGCAGGTCGTGCAGCCCACCACGGCGAGCCAGATCTTCCACCTGCTGCGCCGGCAGATGGTGCGCATGTTCCGCAAGCCGCTGGTCATCCTGACGCCCAAGTCGCTGCTGCGCAACAAGGACGCCACCTCGCCGCTGACGGAGTTCACCAAGGGCGAATTCCGCACGGTGATTCCGGAGCTCAACGCGGGCATCGAGGCGGCCAAGGTCAAGCGGGTGATCGCCTGCTCCGGCAAGGTCTACTACGATCTGGTGAAGCGCCGGGAGGAGAAGAAGACCGGCGACGTGGCCATCATCCGTGTCGAGCAGCTCTACCCGTTCCCGCACAAGGCATTTGCAGCGGAGATGAAGCGCTACGCGAACGCCACCGAGATCGTGTGGTGCCAGGACGAGCCGCAGAACCAGGGAGCCTGGTTCTTCGTGCAGCACTACATCCACGAGAACATGCTGGAGGGGCAGAAGCTGGGTTACGCCGGCCGCCCCGCGTCGGCAT
This sequence comes from Vitreoscilla sp., assembly GCA_018780145.1. Classification (GTDB taxonomy): domain Bacteria; phylum Pseudomonadota; class Gammaproteobacteria; order Burkholderiales; family Burkholderiaceae_C; genus Ideonella. The sequence continues at coordinate 844 of JADMKA010000026.1, forward strand.
CGCCGGCGGTGGGCTATGCCCACCTGCACCAGGACCAGCAGAAGGCGCTGCTCGACCAGGCCTTCGGCAAGCTCAAGGGCTTCGTCCTCTCGAAATAACGCAACGGTTTGCGCCGCGCGCCATGGGATTCGACCCATGGTGCGCGGCGCCGCACGCACAAGAGACACATCATGGCAATCGTAGAAGTCAAGGTTCCGCAACTCTCCGAATCCGTGGCCGAGGCCACTTTGCTGCAATGGAAGAAGCAGCCCGGCGAGGCGGTGGAGATGGATGAGATCCTGATCGAAATCGAGACCGACAAGGTCGTGCTCGAGGTTCCCGCGCCGGCCGCCGGCGTGCTGGCCGCGCATGTCGTCGCCAGCGGCGGCACCGTGGTCAGCGACCAGCTGATCGCGCAGATCGACACCGAGGGCAAGGCCTCTGCAGCCGCGCCTGCAGCCGCGCCGGCCGCCTCACCCGCACCGGCCGCAGCACCTGCTGCCACCGGTGGCTCGAAGTCCGACGTGGCCATGCCCGCCGCGGCCAAGCTGATGGCCGACAACAACCTGGCTGCCGGCTCGGTGGCCGGCACCGGCAAGGACGGCCGCATCACCAAGGGCGACGTGCTCGGTGCCGTGGCCGGCGCTGCCGCCAAGCCCGCCGCGCCCGTGGCCCAGCCTCCGGCGGCGCCGAGGGCCCTGCCCGCGGTGGCCGCCCCGACGGCCCCCAGCCTGGGCGAGCGCCCCGAGCAGCGCGTGCCGATGTCGCGCCTGCGTGCTCGCGTGGCCGAGCGCCTGGTGCAGTCGCAATCCACCAACGCCATCCTGACCACCTTCAACGAGGTCAACATGGCCCCGGTGATGGAGATGCGCAAGAAGTTCCAGGACAAGTTCGAGAAGGAACACGGCGTCAAGCTCGGCTTCATGAGCTTCTTCGTCAAGGCTGCGGTTCATGCGCTGAAGAAGTACCCGGTGCTGAACGCCTCGGTCGACGGCAACGACATCGTCTACCACGGCTTCTTCGACATCGGCATTGCCGTCGGTTCGCCGCGCGGGCTGGTGGTGCCCATCATCCGCAATGCGGATCAGATGACCTTTGCCGAGATCGAGAAGAAGATCGCCGAGTTCGGCCAGAAGGCCAAGGACGGCAAGCTGGGCATCGAGGAACTGACCGGTGGCACCTTCTCCATCTCGAACGGCGGCACGTTCGGCTCGATGCTGTCGACCCCCATCATCAACCCGCCGCAGTCGGCGATCCTGGGCGTGCATGCGACCAAGGACCGCGCCGTCGTCGAGAACGGCCAGGTGGTGGTGCGCCCGATCAACTACCTCGCGATGAGCTACGACCACCGCATCATCGACGGCCGCGAGGCCGTGCTGGGCCTGGTCGCGATGAAGGAAGCGCTGGAAGATCCGGCGCGCCTGCTGTTCGACATCTAAGGAGAAACTCAGATGTCCAAACAGTTCGACGTCATCGTCATCGGCGGCGGCCCTGGCGGCTACATCGGTGCCATCCGCGCGGCCCAACTGGGCTTCAACGTGGCCTGCATCGACGAATGGAAAAATGACAAGGGCGGGCCAGCCCCCGGCGGCACCTGCACCAACGTGGGCTGCATTCCCTCGAAGGCGCTGCTGCAATCGTCCGAGCACTTCGACCACGCCGGCCACCACTTCGCCGACCACGGCATCAGCCTGTCGGATCTGAAGATCGACGTGGCCAAGATGGTGGGCCGCAAGGACGCCGTCGTGAAGCAGAACAACGACGGCATCCTCTACCTGTTCAAGAAGAACAAGGTCAGTTTCTTCCACGGCCGGGGCGCCTTCGTCGCGGCCAAGGACGGCGGCTACGAGATCGCCGTCACCGGCGCCGAGGAAACGCTGTTCGCCAAGCAAGTGATCCTGGCCACCGGCTCCAACGCGCGCCAGTTGCCTGGTGCGGAGTTCGACGAGGAGATGATCCTGTCGAACGACGGCGCGCTGCGCATCCCGGCGGTGCCGAAAACGCTGGGCGTGATCGGCTCGGGCGTGATCGGCCTGGAGATGGGTTCGGTCTGGCGCCGCCTGGGATCGGACGTCACGATCCTGGAGGCGCTGCCGGCCTTCCTGGGGGCTGCCGACGAAAGCGTGGCCAAGGAGGCCGCCAAGGTCTTCAAGAAGCAGGGCCTGGCCATCGAGCTGGGCGTGAAGATCAGCAAGGTCACCAAGGCCAAGAACGGTGTCACGGTGAACTACACCGACGCCAAGGGCGCCGAGCAGGTGCTGGCTTGCGACAAGCTGATCGTGTCGATCGGCCGTGTCCCGAACACCATCGGGCTGAATGCCGAGGCGGTGGGCCTGAAGCTCGACGAGCGCGGGGCCATCGTCGTCGACGGCGAATGCAAGACCAACCTTCCCGGGGTCTGGGCGGTCGGTGACGTGGTGCGCGGCCCGATGCTGGCGCACAAGGCCGAGG
>JADMKA010000008.1 GCA_018780145.1 Vitreoscilla sp.
GGTGGCGCCTATATGCCGATCACGGAGTGGCTCCAATATGCCGGTCGGTGACAGCCTCGAGACGTCGCCGCCTGGCGGGCGCACGACGCTGGACTGGTTCACGTGGACGACGACATGGCTGGCCGAGCGGCCCATCCTCATCTCGCAGATGACTAGGCGCGAGAGCTTGGACGGCTACATGGGCGAGCCGTTCAAGTCGCTTGAGGACGACGAGGAGCGAGGCAAGTTCGCCGTCGATGTCGTGCTTGCAGCGCTGAAGGCGTGGCTGAGCGGTCAGACACTGGCGGAGATTCAGAAGCTGAAGGCCACGGTCCAACAGCCGAAGCACTGCGAGCAAGCTCGACGCTTCGTCCTGCGGGTCCTCCCGGAGCTCGCTTACTTCTTCTCCCTCCCAGAACTTGTGCGCCGGCACGTGGCGGCGGACGAGCTGTCCTTCGACATGGATGAGCTCGCCTCGGTCGAACTCGAGAAGCTTGGAAGCTGCGTCCGGGAGGGCTACGACACCGTTGAAAAGCTAGCTCTGGCGAAGGTCCGCGGCAAGACTGCCTCGCGCGTACGCGTTCATCGTCAGTGGAACGAGATGGACTGGTGGATGGACCCAAAGGTGCCCGGTGAGACATGGCAAAAGCTGTTCGAGCGAATCAGGCTCAGTACGGAGAGATACGACCAGCCATGACCCCGCCCTCCGTTGCGAGTTGCGAGTTGCGAGTTGCGAGCTCGCAAGTCGTCCCGATGGCGATGCAGCAGTTCGACGTCGCCGGCGACTGACTTCGCCATGTTCTTTCAGCGAGATCGAGGGTGGCCTGCCTGCCTGCCGAAGGCTGGCGTCGGCGTAGCTGCCCGAGTGGTCGAGGCAGAAGGACGCCGGCGCCGGCGAGTGCAAGCTTGCGACCAGGCGTGTGTAGGTCGCAGAATTGGTGTTGCTGGTTCGCCATGCGCGTCTGGAGGGGCTGAAATGCTGTTCGGTGACGACAATGCCAAGGCCAACAAGGAAGGTGCACAGGAGGCTGCGAGTGGGAAGGGCTATTCGGAGCCATGGCCGCGGATAGGCGAATCTAAGTCCAGCTACCAGGCCAGATGTGATTCCAAGCGCGCTGGCTACATCAATACAGCTGCGCAAAGGGATGGGAGCGAAGGCAGGTTCTTGCGCTCCGTTCCGACCCACCTGTTCGGCGAGTCGTATGAACAGTGGGAGTGCAATGACCGCGTCTACAAAGAGGGCTGGAAGAGCGGCGCAAGGAATCCAAAGCAAAGAGGCAAGGGTAAGACCAAGGCTGGTTGTCCCTCAACAGGGAGCTATGGCGGCGGCGGTGCTCTTCCAAGTGGAACCGGCATAGGCGTTGTCGCGCTGCTGGGGATAGTCGCGATTCTTGTGAGCTTCGCAAGCAAGACATCGCACGGCCCGCCTGTTGCCCCGAGTGAGGATTCAGGGCGGCCAGTCGCATCGCATCGATACAAATCATCAGTTTACGCCGGGTGGCAATCCTTCACCGTGGCACTAGTCTCTGCGTCTCAGAGTGAAGGCAAGACCTTCCTGACGGTAACTCTGACGAACGAATCCAAGGTGGCTGGACGAGCGCTACTAGGCAACGGCATTCCTCGTCGTGCTGACAGCGTTTGGCGCTACACACCTCTTCCGTTCTTGAGAGACCAAGGAGGAAATGAGTATCTGGCGCTGAGGCCATTAGTTCGAGGCGATGCCGCCCGGAACGTATTTGACCCAAAGGGGCGGTTCAATGGGGTCGCATCAACGCATGTCGCACTTCAACCGGGTGAATCAGTTTCGGCAATACTGACGTTCCCGCCCGTTCCAATCGGGAGCCTTGTTCAGCTTTTTATCCCGAACGCCAGCATTGAAACGCCACCAATTGTCGTCAGGGCGGGTCCTGGCCCTGTGCGGCACGACGCCACCGACGAAGACAAGATTCGGCGGCCGGGGCAGGCGGCGAGAATATCAATTTCCAGCGCAGGGATGGCGAAATCGCGCACTCTCACGGGGCAACCCGTCGACGTTCAGGATTTCTTCCCCTTGGAGGACAAAACAGGGAATGACCGAAACGGTCTCGTGTTTTTCGCGAGGTATTCCGGTGCTGTACCCGAGAAAACGAAGTTCAATGTACGTTTCAGTCACGCTGGTGTCGAGACGCGAGACTACCTCACCAGATGCGAGGTGCCTCCGCAGCCGTATGGAAGCGGGGTCCTGACCTGCAGAACAGTAAGAGACCACATGCGAGGCAATCCTGGCCTTTGGACTGCGACGTTGTATGCGGACGAGGTGAAGGTGATTGCGGTCCACTTCACTGTGGAAAAGTGGGTATCACCCTTGCGAGGTGAACTCAGGGCAACGGCATCCGCTCGCTCTCAGGGCGTTCCGTAGGACGCCAGATTCACGTTGGTCGAGAGGGATGGGATGAGCCAAGCGCCTGAGCGGCTTTTGGCGAGTGGGGTATTTTTGGTATCTTGTCTACATCGGACCACCCTCTCTTATAGAGCGGAGGATGCTATGGACGGACTGCTGAATCAACGTAATCGGCTAACTACGTGCCTGCCAATTTGCGCGGCAATTTCAGTCCTCATTGCGAGCGCAGCTCCTGCAAGGGCTGATGTCAAAGGGATTGTACGAGATATCCTCGGCATAGAGAGTGCCGGTGAAAAGGTACAAACCGGTATGAGCGAGATGGCGCTGACTCTGCGGGAAACAACCAATCAGCTCGGCGCGTTGGTTTCAGATTTGCATAGCGGTACATCCGAGCAGAAGAAGCGTGCTCGCGAAGTGTTTGAGGGGATTCTCGGTCGAAAAATTGAAGAAGATGACATGCCGAAAATTGGCCTGTCCATCATGGTCACTACCCCACCCAATTCAGGCCCGCCTCTTCCCCTCCATGTGGACATGTGGCCTGCAGGAACTGATGCAGACGAATGGGTAACGCTTCGTCTTCTATCTAGAAGAAATACTTCCTTCATACAAAACCCCCTCAATACAGCCAGTCTCACTCCGGTGACTCCTGAAAATGTGAGGAGAAGGGTGCATAATGCAGCTATTGAGCAAGTGGAGAAGTTGGAGCGTGGCCGAGTAAAGTCATGCCTAAGAAAAGGGGCCTCAGCAAGTGCAGGAGTAGGGATAGGCGCTACCGTTAAGATTGAAGAGTCCGCTCTGGAGTTATGCCGCGAGAGGGCGCGTGCGGAGACGTTGGCGGAAGTGGTTCTTAAGCTCTGGCCTGAGCCGGAGGCAATTGAAGCGAGTACCGTCTTTACAGCGCAAGTGCCAGGGGGCTTCTTTTCGGCACTTATTGCTCGCGAAGATGAATTGAGGCAAATTATCAAAGAGCGTCCAGGCTCCAAGGTTGAAGCGTGGTTGCATGATTTTGACAACCCCGAGAAGCGAATAGGTGCTTTTTCGAGAACAAATTGGTGGAGCCGTCTTGAAGACTGGGTGAAGACCTGTCAGGACACAGGTGCTGTTGGAGTTGGGCGAATTTGTTGGATATTTGTTGATTTAAAGCTCGTAACAATGTCCGAGTACTATCAATATATTGAAGGTCTTAAAAGAGAAAAGGGCAAGTAGACGAGCAAGGAGACGAAGTCCGACTAATCCGGTGCTGGCGGACACTCCAGCCGCGGAACTGAGCCTCTCCACAACCACTCAAACCGGACACGGGTCTTTCAGGCACTGGCAGTGGGCGGCAGCGCTTGGCTAAGATGGAATGAGCGCGACGGTAACAATCGCTGCCAAGTCCAACTGGGGCACATTGCTGCGAGATAAGCGACGGGAGGCAGCGGCCGGCAATCGATGCGGCGGGCCAGCAGTTACCTTCCAGCACGAGGATTTTTTGGAATGGTGCTTGCCCAGCCCGCGAGATTCCTACGCCTAATTTCCGAGCTTTGGAACGTCCGGTGCCCCGCCAGGCCGCGCCAATGCTCACTTCATCCACCGGCCTGTCACGCCGGGGGTCGCGGGTTCGAGTCCCGTCCACTCCGCCAAATATTCAAGGCCACCGCTGTGCGGTGGCCTTTTTCGTTGGCGAGCCCGTCGGTTCAGGAAGTCGCGCGCCCATTCAACGCCAGACATCCGCCATGAGATCCGCAGCATTCGGGTTGAAGGCGTGCGGCGTCGCCCAGCTGGCAACGGCGTCGACGCCGCCTGCCGCCACGGGAACCGTGCCAGACCAATAGCCCGTACCCAGGGTACTGACCTTCCATCCGCCACCGGTGCTGGTGCTGGTGCGCACCCGGTTGGTGGCGTTGTCTGTCCAACTCACCACGGCCAAGCCGCCGGCGCGTGCAGATGCCGCCGTGGGCCACGCCGTGTCCTCCCCTGCGCTGGACAAGCGCGTAGCCGCGGTCCATCCGCCAGCGGCTGCGGCACGACTCGACCAGATCGAGCCGACGTTGCCCCCATCGAGCACCTGCCACGCCGCCACGAGGTTGCCGGCGGCATCCATCGCGAGTGCAGGGTAGTAGACCAACTGGCTGCCCGAGAGCGGCTCGGGGGCTTGCCAGCCACCGTTGGATGGCTTGCGCGCCACGACCATGGTGTTGCCATCGAGCCATCCGACGGCTGCATCCCCTGTGGCGCTCAGGCCGGGCTTTGCGTTCCAGGTGCTGTGGCCGTTGGCCGGCGAGACGCGCTCCGCCGCAGCCCAATCCGCACCCGCCGTCCTTTGCGAGGCATAGATGGTCACCGGCTGATATCCCGGACCTTCCTGCCACGCGACCATGACGTCGCCTCGTTCGTTGCCCACGAGAGCGGGCAGCGATGCAGGCACACCGGGCGTGGACAGCGTCACGACGTCCCAAGCGCCCGTGCCGGCGTCCAGGTGGGCCGCCTTGATCGCACCGCCCTCACTCCAGGCGAGCGTGATATTGCCGCCGGGCGAGACGGCCGCGTGCAGGTCCCAGGCCAGGTGGGCGCTGGTCACGGCCACGGGCTGCGAAAAGGCCGCGTTGGCCTGGCGCGTGCATACCATCAACCTCGACGGCGTATAGCGAGTGGCGACCGTGAAGTAAGCGATCGTCGCGAAGTCGTTGTCGCCCAGGGCAGCCGCGATCGAGCCCGCGCTATTCTGGCCTCCGGGCACGGCCTTGGCAGCGCCCCAGTTCTTGCCAGGCGCCTTGTCGGCGTATCGCGCGCCGGAGGCTGCGCTCCAGGCAGCGAGCGCATGGCCCAGGCCGTTTTCGACCACCTGCGGCGCATCGGGCACCGACGACACGGCGAACGGGCCTTCTAGAAGCCGTGGCGTACGCCAGGATCCGGCGCTTGCGGGCGGCAGGAAGCCGAAGGCCAGCACGAGCGCTGTGACCGTTGCGGCCGCCGTTCGGCGGGTCGATGCGAATGCCATGTCTGATTCCTCGGCGAGTGCGTGATGGCGGGCACTTGGGGCCCCTTCCATCCGATGCTAGGAGGCGCACGATTCGAATGATTGACATGGCGCAATGCACGAGTGGTGCAGGCGCCGGCGCCGAGGCAGCTTCATCTCGGGGCTCTGAGCGAAACAAAGATGCACTTCACGGCGTGTGATTCGGTGTCAGACAATGGGATGCCTTCCCAGGATGATTCATGCCCGCACCGCGACTCCTGATATTCGATGTGTTCGGTACGCTGGTCGACTGGCGCGGCGGCGTTGCGCGCGGGGCCGCCGAGCAGCTGGGCCCGTTGGGTGTCCAACTTGACTGGGGCGACTTCGCCGATGCCTGGCGTGCGCAATACCAACCTGCGATGGAAGAGGTGCGCAGCGGCCTGCGGCCGTTCAGCAAGCTGGATACCCTGCACCGGCGCAACCTGGACGCGGTTCTGCAGGCGGCGGGCCTCACAGGGCGCGTCGACGAGGCCACACGGTCGCGCCTCAACCTCGCCTGGCACCGGCTCGACGCCTGGCCGGATGTGTCGCGCGGCCTGGCCCGTCTGCGCACCCGGTTTCGCGTGGCGCCGTGTTCCAACGGCAATGTCTCGCTGATGGCCGATCTGGCGCGGCGCAACGGTTGGCACTGGGACGCCGTGCTCGGCGCCGAGTTCGCCCGCGCCTACAAGCCGCAGGCCAGCGTCTATCTCGCCGCCGCTGCGGCCTTCGATTGCGATCCCGCGGAGACCGTGATGGTCGCAGCGCATTCGTCCGATCTCGCGGCCGCTGCGGCCGCCGGCCTGCGCACGGCGCACATCGCACGGCCCCACGAGCAGGGGGCGGGGCGGGGCGAACACGCGCCCAACGTGCCGGTGGATTGGGCGGTCGACAGCCTGGACGCGCTGGCCGACACCCTGGGGCTCGACTGAGCCGCTCAGCCGAGGCTGACGGCGCCGACGCCCTCGAAAGCCACCGTGATCCGGTCGCCGTGGCGCACGGGTGCCACCAGCCAGGCGCCGGTGGTGATCAGGTCACCGGCTTGCAACGGCAGCCCGCGCTCCGCCGCGTGCGCATAGAGCCATGCCAAGGGCGCCAGCACGTCGCCGTTCGGGTGGGTGCCGGTGGCAAGCAGGGCCGGTTCGTCGTTGATCCGCAGGCTGCAGTCCTGGGTCGCCCAGTCTCGGGGCGCCCAGGGTCTTTCCGGCCCAACGACCAGCACGCCGTGCACGCCCTGGTCGGCGAGCTTCCACGCGGCCGGCGCGGTCAGCCCGCCCGCGAGGCGCGTACCGACGATCTCCAGGCTCACGCACAGGGTGGCCACGCAGTTCGCGGCATCGGCCGCACTGGTGGGTGTGCGGCCCAGGCGCACGGCGATCTCCGCTTCGGCCACCAGATCGTGACCGACCGCAGGGTCCCACGGTGCGCCACTGGCCAGCACCCTCGGCAAGGGGGCGGCGCTCATGGCCGGCTTTCCGCCGGCCTTCCAGGCGCTCGGCCGGCCAGAGGGAAACCATCCCATCGCGGCTGCCACCGCATCCTGGATGCGGTAGGCGTCGCTCAGGCCCAGTGCCGCATCGAAGCCGCCCGGTGGCAGCCAGGAGTTGCCATGCCGACGCGCCTTCACCAAGGCGTTAGCGATGTGTTCGATTGGATCGGTCGCGCTCATCGCGGCATTGTGCCGGCCTGGGCCTTGCGCCGGCGCAACGCTGCAGGCTCCCACAGGCCGGTGACCAAGGTGGTCCCAACGAGGATCACGGCGCAGGCACCGAGCATCACCAGGTTCACCGCCTCTCCGAGGAACAAGGCGCCCCAGAGGATCGCAAAGGCCGGGATCAGAAAGGTGACGCTCAGTGCGTTGGTCGGCCCCACGTGCAGCATCAGCCGAAAGTAGAGGATGTACGCGAAACCCGTGCACAACACCGCCAGGGCGGCCACGGCAGCCCAGGCGCCGGCGCTGGGCGGCGACACGGGCCACCACCAGAGCATGGGCACCGCCAGCGCCACCGCGGCCGACAACTGGCTGCCCGCCGCCAGCGCCATCGGCGGCACGCCGGCCAGCCAGCGTTTGGTGAGGTTGGCCGCCAGCCCGTAGGACGCCGTGGCGGCCAGGCAGGCCAGCACCGCGAGACCGCTGCTGGCTCCGTTCAGCCCAGGTTTGAAGTTGGCCTTGTCCCAGGCCAGCCAGAGCACGCCGGCAAAGCCGATGGCCAAGCCGGCCAGGCGCGGGCCGCCCGGCCGGTCGCCCAGCCAGGCCCAGGCGATCAGCGCCCCCCACAGCGGCGCGGTGGCGTTGAGGATCGACGACAGGCCGCCGGTGATGGCCAGCGCTGCATAACCGAAGCACAGGAAGGGCAGGGCCGAGTTGGCGAGACCCACGAGTGCGATGGCACGCCAGTTCGAGCGCAGCGCGGGCCATTCGCCGCGGTGCCACAGCAGTGGCAACAGGCACAGGCTGGCGCCCAGCACACGCAGCCCACCCAGCGCGAACGGGCCGAACTCGGTTGCGCCCAGCCGCATGAAGAGAAACGAGGCCCCCCAGATGGCCGCCAACAGCAGCAGCTCGGCGCCGTCGCGGGTTTTCATGCGGCCAGCGGCATGGGCCGCCCCTCGCGGCCGAGCAGGTCGACCTTGCGGTGCAGGCCGCCGGCATAGCCCGTGAGCGAGCCATCGCTGCCCAGCACGCGGTGGCAGGGCACGATGATGCCCAACGGGTTGCGTCCGACCGCCGCACCCACCGCCCGCATGGCCAGTGGCTTGCCGAGTTGGCGCGCCAGATCCCCATAGCTGAGCGTGCGGCCCGCTGGGATGGCCCGCAAGGCCTGCCAGACCGCGCGCTGGAAGGTGGTGCCCTGCGGATCCAGGCGCACCATGAATCGGGTTCCGACGGCATCGTGCCAGTACCGGTCCAGCTCGGAACGAGCCTGCGCGATGAACCGGTCGCGCGGGTTCTCCGGCGCGTCGAGCTCACCCGGGTGGTGGGCCTGGTCGTTGAACCAGCAGCCCGCCAAGCCGTGGGCGGTGGCCGCCAGGCGCAGGGGGCCCAGCGGGCTGTCGACCACGGCCTGGGCGGTCAGGGGTAGGCGGGTGAGCGTGTTCATGCGAGGGTCTCCTCTGGCTGGGATGGGCGGGGGCGCTCGGCCTCCAGCAAGGTGTGCCACAGCTGCATCACGGCATAGCTGCGCCAGGGCCGCCAGGCTTCGGCCTGGCCGAGTGCGGCGGCGGGCGATGCGGCGCCGAGTGCGCGCAGCACACCGATGTCGCTGGCCGGAAAGGCGTCGGGCCAGGCCAGCACCCGCAGGGCCACCAGCTCGGTGGTCCAGGCACCGATGCCGGGCAGCTCGCGCAAGGCGTCCAGCGTGGGCTGTACGGGCTCCGCCGGCGACAGGCGCACCCGGCCCTCGGCCACCGCACGCGCCAGCGCCTGGATCGCCCCGACGCGGCTGCGCACGATGCCCAGGGTGCCGATCGAAGCCGGGTCGGCCCCGGCCAGTACCTCGGGGGTCGGGAACATGTGGGTCAGGCCGGCAAAGGGGGTGGCGCAGGGCGCCCCGAAGCGAGCCACCAGCCGGCCCGCCAGCGTGCATGCCGCGGCCACCGTGACCTGCTGGCCGAGGATGATGCGCACCGTGGTTTCGAAGCCATCCACACACCCGGGCTGGCGCAGTCCGGCGCGGGCGGGGAAGGGCAGGCTGGCAAGGCGCTGGGCGATCAGTTCCGGATCGGCATTCAGATCCAGCAGATGGCGCAGCCGTTCGGCCACGCCGCCCAACACGGGCGCCAGGCTGGGGCTCAGGGTGGCACGGGCCTCGCCGCGCTCGATGTCGAAGCGCAGGGCCAGCCAGCCGGTGTGAACGTGCCCGCGGGTGCCGAGCCGCAACGTGCGGCGCCAGGTGTCGCCCTCCACCGCCTCGACCCCCGGCAGGGGCCGTGCCGACAGGAAGGCCAGCATGGCCTGTGCGTCATAGGGTGGCCGCCAGGGCAGGCGCAAGGATGCCGGCTCTTGGCTGTGGGCGCCGGCATCGCGGCGCAGCGCGGTGGGGGCCAGCCGGTAGCGCTCGGCGAACGCCGCGTTGAAGCGCCGCAGGCTGGAGAAGCCGCTGGCCCCGGCCACCTGGGTCACCGGCAGGTCGGTGTCGGTCAACAGGCGCTTGGCCAGCAGCAGGCGCTGGGTCGCCAGCCAGTCCATCGGCGACACGCCATGCGCGGTCTGGAAGACACGCCGGAAGTGCCGGTCGGTCACTCCCAGCCGGCGCGCGACATCGGGCAGGGCGAGCTCCTCGCCATCGGCCACCGCGTGTTCGATCATGCGGGCACCGGCTTGCGCCAGCACCTGCGAGGAATCGGTGGCCGACAGGCCCGGTGCGAGCTCGGGCCGGCAGCGCAGGCAGGGCCGGAAGCCGGCCCGCTCGGCGCTGGGTGCGTTGCCGAAGAAGCGGCAGTTCTCTCGCTTGGGCAGGCGCACCCGGCACACGGGCCGGCAGTAGATGCCGGTGGAGGTGACGCCGACGAACAGCCGCCCGTCGAAGCGTGCGTCCCGGCCCTGCAGCGCGCGGTACGCAGCGTCGCCTTCGAGTGGGGGTGGGCTGGGTCGTTCCATGCGGCCATGATAGGGCGCCAGGGCGGCCGGACTCGCCGTTTTCGGACACGTGCCTGCCGCGCAGGCCCGGCCCTGTTCAGTGCATGGGAGCCCAGCCTGCCAGCGCGGTGGCCAGGGTGCCGGATTCACGCTCCCGCAGGCGCCGGCGGACATCGACCGCGGCCGCCACCTGGCGTGCCGAGGATCGACCGGCATCGCCGGTCAGGCGCTGCTGGTCGGCCAGCATGCGCTGGACCAATGCCGTGTCGGCGGACATGCCCACCGCGCCAGGCAGCAGCCAGTTGCGGCCACCGAAGACGCCGTCGCCGGCCAGGCGCGACAAGGCGTCCCAGTGCGCCAGCACGAAGTCGTAGGCCACTGGCGCCAACGGGGGCCTGCGGGCCACCTGGCTCGCCAGGAAGCTGCTGAGATCCGGTGGCAGCTGGCCGGTCAAGGCCTGCGCCAGCAGGCGCCGGGCGCGGGGTTCGTCCCGGCCGGCTGCCAGTGCGTCGATCAGTTGCCAGCGTTCCTCCTGGCTGTCGCTGGCATGCAGCGCGGCCAGCAGGGCGTCGAACTCGGCGGCTTGCGGATCCGTACCGACAGCGGCCAGGATCTCGCCTCGGATCGACGGGTGCACCGCCCGGGCATCCGCCGCCAGGGCAGCGGCAAAACGCTGGCGTGCGGCTTCGACCGTGGGTCGGTGGCCCAAGGTGGCCAGGCGGATGATCAGCCCGGCACGCAGGCTCTGGGTTTCGCGGTCCTCGGCGGGTGCCGGGCTCCAGCCGAGGCGTTGCAGTTCGGGGGCGAACAGCGTCTGGCCGGCGGCGCGCAGTGCCGCCTGCGATGGCGTGCCGTCCAGCGCGGCATCCAGCTCGCGCCATTGATCGAGCGCCATCATGAACAGGGCCGCGCGGCTGCTGTCCTTCACGCCCGGGATGCCGGCGAGCAGCTTGAAGTGTTCCGCCAGGGGGCGGCGACCGGCACGCGCCAAGGCAAAGCTGTCGGACACCAGCGCCACGCGGTCGCCCGGCGACAGCGTGGTGAAGCTCTCCGCCAGCCGTTGCCGCAGGGCGGGGTCGGCATCGACACGGTAGTAGCCCAGGCCGCCGGCATTGGCCAGCAGCGGGCGGTCGTCGCAACCCGGCCAACGCAATTCCTGGGTGGCGCCGCGCATGAGCACGGCCTGGGTGGCGTCGCCGCGCGCCAGGCGCAATGGCAGCAGCCAGGGCCCGCCCTCCAGCGGCTCGCCCGAGCTGTAGCGTTCCTGCCGCAGCTGGACCAAGGTTTGCCCGGCATCGCATCGGGACGAGACGCTCAGCAGCGGCAGGCCGGGTTGATCCGTCCAACTGGCGGCCACCTCGGCCACCGGCTGGCCCGCGGCGCGGCCGATGTGGTGCCAGAGGTCGCCGGCGGTGGCCGGCTTCATGGCCCGCTCGGCCATGTAGGCCGCCAGGCCGCGCCGGAAGGCGGCGGGACCGATCCACTGCTCCAGCATCGTCAGCACCGCGCCGCCCTTGTCGTAGGTGATGCCGTCGAACACCTCGAACACACTGCTTTCGCTCACCGGCCCGGAGCGGATGGCACGGGTGGCGCTGGTGGCGTCGCGTTCGGCCGTCCGCTCCAGATTCCGGCGCACCCGCAGGGCGGTTTGCCACTCGGGGTGGAAGTGCGCCGAGGCCTTCTGCTCCATCCAGGTGGCGAAGGCCTCGTTGAGCCAGGTCTCGTTCCATGACGCCACCGACACCAGGTTGCCGAACCACTGGTGCGCCACCTCATGGGCCACGGTGCCGAAGATGCCGCGCTCGGTGTCGGGGCTGCTGCGGTCGGGGTCGAAGAGCAGGGCGTCCTCGATGTAGCTGATCAGCCCCCAGTCCTCCATGGCACCTTGCCGCGTGGCGGGGACGGCCAGCTGGTCCAGCTTGGGCAGCGCGAAGGGCCGGCCGAAGTATTGGCGAAAGAAGGGCAGGACCTGTTGCGTGACCTGCATCGCATAGGCCGCCTGGGCACCCTTGCCACGTGCCGTGAGGATGCGCAGCGGCACACCATCGACCCGCCCCGCCAGCACGTCGAAGCGCCCCACGGCGAGCGACAGCAGGTAGCTCGGCATGGGCGGCGTGCTGGCAAAAGCGTGCAGCCGGGCGGTGCCATCGTGGCGGACCGATCGGCGCGGCATGTTCGAGACCACGTCGTAGCCGGCGGGGGCACGCACGGACAGCTCGAAGGGCACGCGGAAGGCCGGTTCGTCGAACAGCGGCATCACCGCGCGGGCCTGCACCGCCTGCAGCTGCGTGGCCAGCATGCGCGCGGGCTGGCCGCGCTCGCGGTAGTCGACCCGGAACAGGCCTTCGCCGCTGGCTTGCACGCGGCCTCGGTAGGCGATGTCCAGCACGTGGCGGCCGGCGGCAATGGCCCGGCCGTCGGCCGGCACCAGCCGCCAGGTGGTGGGGGTGTTGCCCGGTTCGACAAGCAGCGTGCGTGCCGCCGCACCGGAGCGGGTCAGGCGTGCCGACCCGGCCTGCAACTGGCTCGCGTGCAGGACGATGGCGGGAACCGCCTCGCGTACCTGCAGCTGAATGGCAACGCGGCCACCGAAGTCATCGCGGGCCGGATCCACATCCAGCCAGGCTTGCACCCGGGTCGGCACGACGGTCTTCGGCAACACCGTCGCCGTGGCGTCGAAGGTGTAGCGGGGTTGCGCCTGCAGTGCAGGCGGCGCGGCAAGCAGCGCGCCGAGCAGCACCGCGAGCACGGTGCGCCAGACAGAGGTGGCAGGCATGGGGGTCCAAAAGCCAAAGCGGCGATTGTGCGGGCCCGTGCGGGCCATCGGAATCCCCCAAGCTGACGACGGCGGCTCGGGGCCGCCGGCGCGTCAGGGGGTCAGGACCGAGTCGGTGATCACCGGCTGGCCGGGCCGGGCCAGCACGAAGATGCCCGGCAGGCCCGGGGTCTCGAAGCCATCGCTGGGGTTGGCCCTCAGCACCGAATCGGTGATGGACATCGTGCCCGTCAGGTCGTTGCTGACGTAGATGATCGCGCCGCCGCCCTCGTTGGCGTGGTTGCGCTCGAGCCGGCTGCCGCACAGGCTCAGGTCCATGGTGTTGCCATCCATGTAGATGCCCCCGCCATTGCCGCCGCCAGGGGTGCCAGGGCGCGCCGGGTTGGCGCCGCGCCCCACGGCCAGGTTGTCGGTGATCAGGCTGTTGCGGATGCTGAAGCTGGCACCGAGACCGCTCAGCGCGCCGCCGTTGGAGCACTGGTTGGCCTGGCTGGCGGCGCCGCCAAAGGTACTGTTGGTCACATAAACGGGCCTTCCTGGCGCCGGGCCGAAGGCACGCACCGCGCCGCCACCCAGATCGGGGCCGGTGGGCTCGCACTGGTTCCTGAAGAACCGCGTGTTCACCAGCTTGAACTGGCCGCCGCGCACATAGATGGCACCGCCCCCATAGACCTCGTCGCGGCCATAGCTCTGGCCGGTCGAATTTCCCTTGATCAGCGTGATGTTCTGCACCGTGAGGCGCGGGCTGTCCTGGGTGTCGCAGTTCGACGTGGTCCAGACCTGGTTCGGATCACAGGTGTTCTGGTAGAGGATGCGCCGAACGCCGCCGCCGCTGAGGGTGACCTTGCCACCACCGTCGATGACGACGTCGGGCCTGTCGTTGAACACCTTGGCCGTCTGCTTCAGGGTGATGGTGACCGGATCCGGGCCGCAGTTGAAGGTGATCACCCCGCCCTGCGCCACCGCGCTGACAACGGCCTTGGAGGAGCAACTGGCCGGGGTGCCGGTGCCGATCACATGGTCGGGGCTGGTGAAGCTGGCGGCACGAGCCTCCAGGGGAACGGCGCAATGGCCGTCCGGGTTGCCGGTGCCGGGCGCGGCGCCGGCGGCGCCGGCGGCCAGGGCCAGGCCTGCGCGGGCCAGCCAGGTGGAAACAGTGGTCGTCATCGGGGGTGTCGCTCCTTGGGGGTTCATCGGCGACACCTTAGGGTCAATCCACGGTGGGCTTGTATGCGCTTGTCACATGGCCTTGAACAAATGGACGTAAGCCCGGCTGACCGGCAATTCGGCCTCCTGCCCGCGCATGCGCAGCCACAGGCGGCTGGCCTCGTCGCGGCGGGTGCTGTCGAGAAACGCCAGGTTGATCAGCGTGGAGCGATGCACCTGCCAGAACTGGTTCGGGTCGAGCTGGGCCGCGAGCTCGGCGATCGGCGTGCGGATCAGGTGCTCGCGCTGGGCCGTTCGAACGCAGGTGTACTTGTCGTCGGCGCGGAAGAACAGCACCTCCTCCACCGGGATCTGGTGGGTCAGGTCACCGGCGCTGGCGCGGATCCAGCGCAGCGGCGTGCCGTTGCCGTGGGCCGGCAGCAGCTGGCGCAGCGCGGCCGCCAGGCGGGCGTCCGGCTCGGTGCTGCCTTGCGGGTTGTCGAGCGCTGCACGCAGGCGTTTCACGGACAGTGCCAGGCGCTCGGCCGTCACGGGCTTGAGCAGGTAGTCGAGCGCCTCCTGCTCGAAGGCTCGGACGGCGAACTCCTCGTAGGCGGTGACGAAGACGACACGCGTGCGCCCCTCGATGCCCTGCGCCACCTCCAGCCCGGTGCGCCCCGGCATGCGGATGTCGAGGAAGGCCAGGTCCGGCTCCAGGCGGTCGATGGCGGCACTGGCCTCCAGCCCGTTGCGGGCGGTGGCCACGATCTCCAACCCGGGCCAGGCCGTGGCGAGTTGCTCGGTGAGGTAGCGGACGAGATGGGGTTCGTCGTCGGCGATCAGGGCGGTGGTCATGGTGCTCAGCAGGTGGTGGTCGGTGCTTGTGGCATGGGCCACGGCAGGGACAGGCGGGCCAGGACGCCGCCGTCGGGCCGCGGCAGCAGCTCCAGCCCGGCCGCGCTGCCATAGGCGGCAGCCAGGCGCTCGCGGATGTTGGCCAGCGCGGCGCCCGTGCCGGGCCGGTGATGGGCTGGCGGTAGCGTGTCGGCGGGAGGCAGGCCCAGGCCATCGTCGATCACCTCGATCAGCAGCGCCCGCCCGGTGGTGTGCGCCCGGACGGTGACCTGGCCGCCATCGACCTTGGGCTCCAGGCCGTGGTGGATGGCGTTCTCCACCAGCGGCTGCACCAGCACCGCCGGCAGGCACACGCCCATCAGCTCGGCGGGCACCTCCAGGTGGACGCGCAGCCGCTCTTCCATGCGCAGCGCCAGCACCCGCAGGTAGGCGTCGACCAACGCCATCTCCTGGCCCAGCGTGTGATTCTGCTGGCGCAGGCTGCCCAGGGACGAGCGAAGGTAGTCGATGAAGGACTCCAGCATGCGTCGCGCACGGGCCGGATCGGCATCGATCAGGCCCACCACGTTGGCCAGGGTGTTGAACAGGAAATGGGGCTCGATCTGGCCTTGCAGCAAACGCAGCTGGGATTCGGCGGCCCGGCGCTCGGCCGCCTGGGCACGGGCCTCACCGTCGAAGTAAACGATGGTCAGGGCCGAGAACATGGCCACGAACAGCAGCATGCCACCCGACACGTTGGTGGGCGAAAGCTCCGAGCCGATGTTGAATTGGTAGCCTGCCAGGTTCACGGCGATCGGCCAGCTGACCATCACCCCGCCGATGGGCAGCCCGCTGAAGAACAGGCCGCGCTGCCATTCCTTCCACCTGCGGATTCGCGCGGTGCCGATGAGCCGGATCATCACCTCGAAAAGCAGGTGGATGAAGTAGGCGACGAAGAACGAGACGAACAGGTTCAGCCCGAGCCAATGCTGCCAGTTGGGCCAGCTCGTCCAGTCCTGCGTGCGCCGGGCGTGCATGGTGAAGCCAGCCACCGTGAAGAGCACACCGACCGCGGTGGCGAACAACGCCGTCCACATCAACTGGAGCCAGTACGGGCCGACGCGCTGCAGGTCGTTGGAGGTCCAGGAGCGCCAGGATGCGGCCAGGAGTTCGCGGGTGATCTTCATGCGCCGCAGTGTAGGCAGCCGGGCATCGTCGGCAGGCCGGCGCGGCGACGAATCGCCAGCCGGTGCGACAGACGGCGAGCGGCACGCCCAACTCCCTACAATCGCCCGACACGAGGAGAGATTCATGAAGGTTGCAGCTTCCGCATTCAAGGCATATGACATCCGAGGCATCGTCGGTCAGGCGCTCGACGAGGCCTTTGCCGAACACCTGGGCAAGGCTTTCGGCACCGAGGCGATCAAGGCGGGCGAGAAGGCCGTGGCCGTCGGCCGCGACGGCCGTGTCTCCGGCCCCGGCCTCGCGGCAGCGCTGATGCGCGGCCTGGCGTCCACCGGGCTCGACGTGGTCGATCTGGGCGCCGTCACCACCCCGGTCGTCTACTACGTGGCCGCCACCCGCGGCAAGCACGGCTGCCACAGCGGCATCCAGGTGACCGGCAGCCACAACCCCAAGGACTACAACGGTTTCAAGATGGTGCTGGCCGGCCGTGCCATCCATGGCGAGGAGATCCAGGGCCTGCGCCGCCGGATGGAAGCCGAGGACTACACCACCGGCAAGGGCCGCATCGGCTCGATGGACGTGATCCCCGAGTACAGCCACCGCATCACCCGCGACTGCAAGCTGTCGCGCCCGATGAAGATCGTGGTCGACTCAGGCAACGGCATCCCCGGCGCCACCGCTCCGGCCATCCTGAAGGCCCTGGGCTGCGAGGTGATCGACCTGTACTCCAAGGTCGACGGCGACTTCCCCAACCACCACCCGGATCCCAGCAAGCCCGAGAACCTGGCCGACCTGATCAAGGTCGTGCATGCCACCGATGCCGAGCTCGGCCTGGCCTTCGACGGCGACGGCGACCGCCTGGGCGTGGTCACCAAGGACGGGCAGATCATCTACCCGGATCGGCAGATCATCCTCTTCGCCCGCGACATCCTCACCCGCGTGAAGGGCGGCACCATCATCTACGACGTCAAGTGCACCCAGCGCCTGGCGCCCGAGGTGCGGGCGGCCGGCGGTGTGCCGATGATGTACAAGACCGGTCATTCGCTGGTGAAGGCCAAGCTGAAGGAAACCGGCGCGCCGCTGGCCGGCGAGATGAGCGGCCACATCTTCTTCGCCGAGCGCTGGTACGGTTTCGACGACGCCATGTACACGGCCGGGCGCCTGCTGGAGATCCTGTCGCGTTCGGCCGACCCAAGCGCGGTGCTCAACGGCCTGCCCACCAGCTTCAGCACCCCCGAACTGAACGTGCCCTGCGCCGAGGGTGAGCCGCACGCCGTGATCGACAAGCTGAAGCAGACGGCCAAGTTCCCGGGTGCCGAGATCGGCACCATCGACGGCCTGCGCGCCGACTACCCGGACGGCTTCGGCCTGGTGCGTGCCTCCAACACCACGCCGGTGCTGGTGATGCGCTTCGAGGGCCACACCCCGGAAGCCCTGCACCGCATCGAGAAGGACTTCATGGCCGCGCTGCGCGAGGTCAAGCCGGATGCCCAGTTCGCCGCCGCTGCGCACTGAACACCGCATGAAGAAGGCGCTGGCACGCGCCGCCTACACCAGCCTGCTTCACCTGGCCACGCCGCTGTACCTGGCACGGCTGTGGTGGCGTGGCCGCCGAGAGCCCGGCTACCGAGAAGCCATGCCGGAGCGGCTGGGCCATGGCCCCGCGCGCCTGCCGGCCGGCCCGGTGTGGATCCATGCGGTGTCGCTGGGCGAAACCCGTGCGGCCTCGGCGCTGATCGATGCGCTGCGCGCGGCGCGCCCCGGCGTGCAGGTGTTGCTCACGCATGGCACGGCAACGGGCCGTTCGGCCGGTGCGGACTTGATGATGCCGGGTGACCACCAGGCCTGGCTGCCCTACGACACACCCGCCGCGGTGCGGCGCTTTCTGCGGCGGCACCGCCCGGCGATCGGCGTGTTGATGGAGACCGAGGTCTGGCCCAACCTGCTGCACGAGGCCACCCGTGCCGGCGTGCCGATGGTGCTGGCCAATGCCCGACTGTCCGAACGCAGTGCCGCCAAGGGCCGTCGTCTGGCGGCCCTGCTGGAGCCGGCGGCGCAGGCGCTGAGCCTGACTTTGGCGCAGAGCGCCGCTGACGCCCACCGGTTGAAGGCCGCCGGCGTGGCGCGTGTCGAGGTCTGCGGCAATCTGAAATACGACCTGCTGCCGGACCCCGCGCAGCTTGCCCGAGGCCGGCAGTGGCGGGCCTCGGCAGGGCGCCAGGTGGTGGTGGCTGCCAGCACCCGCGAGGGCGAGGAGGCCGATCTGTTCGAGGCCTGGCAGGTGCTGCCCCAGCCTCGGCCCTTGCTGCTGGTGGTGCCACGCCATCCCCAGCGCTTCGACGAGGTGGCCGGCTTGGCCGAGGCGCGAGGCATGTCGCTGCGGCGGCGCAGCGCCTGGGGCGAACGCGGGCCGATGCCGGACGACCACGGGGCCGATGCGTGGCTGGGCGACAGCGTCGGCGAGATGGCGCTGTACTACGGCCTGGCCGATCTGGGCCTGCAAGGCGGCAGCTTCCGGCCGCTGGGGGCCCACAATTTCATCGAGGCCGCGGCCTGCGGGTGCCCGATGTTGCTGGGCCCGTCGGTGTTCAATTTCGCCGAGGCCGCGTCCCAGGCTCTTGCAGCGGGTGCCGCCTGGCAGGTGGCCGGGTGGGGCGAGGCACTCGAGCGCATGCGCGTTCTGCTGGCCGACGAACCGGCCCGGCAAGGGGCCGTGAGGGCCGCACTGGGCCTGGCTGCCTCGCACCGCGGCGCGGCGGCGCGCATGGCCGAGCGCATCCTCGCGCTCGGCTGATCCGCCTCAGGCGCGGGAGGCCAGCGCCCGCAGCAGCAGCCGGGCACTCGACAGGTTGGTGGCGCAGGGCACGTCGTGAACGTCGCAGGCCCGAACCAGCGCGTTGATGTCCGGCTCGTGCGGCTGCGGGGTCATCGGGTCGCGCAGGAAGATCACCGCGCCGACCTCGCCCACCGACAGCCGTGCGCCGATCTGCAGGTCGCCGCCGAGCGGGCCGCTGAGCAGGCACTCGACCTCCAGCCCCACCTCCTTGCGCAGGCGGCCGCCTGTGGTGCCCGTGGCCAACAGCGTGCAGGCGGCGAGTTGCTCGCGGAACTCTCCCGCAAGACGGACCATGTCGTCCTTCTTGCGGTCGTGGGCGATGAGGGCGATGTGCATGCCGCGGAGCTTACTTGCGCGCGCGGATCTTGCCCAGTTCGGCCTGGGTCTCGTTCCACAGGTCCATACCCACGTTGGCGGCGATGCTGGCGTTCACGCGGGTCAGCTTGTCGCGCATGCGGGCCGATTCGGCGGGCGAGAGTTCGTTGATCTGCATGCCCTTGGCCTTCAGGTCGGCCAGCGCCTTGCCGGCTTCCTCGCGGGTGTCCTTGCGCTCGAAGTCGCGGCTGACTTGCGCCGCGTCCATCAGCACCTTCTGCTCGTCCTTCGACAGGCCATCCCACCACTTCTTGCTGACCAGCACGATCCACGGGCTGTAGACGTGGTTGGTCACGGTCAGGTACTTCTGCACCTCGTAGAACTTGCTCGACAGGATGGTGTTGAACGGGTTCTCCTGGCCGTCGACTGTCTTGGTCTCCAGCGCGCTGAACAGCTCCGAGAACGGCAGCGGCACGGCGTTCGCGCCCAGGGTCTTGAAGCTGTCGAGGAAAACGTTGTTCTGCATCACGCGCAGCTTGATGCCGTCCAGGTCCTCCAGCCTGGTGACCGGGCGCTTGCTGTTGGTGAGGTTGCGGAACCCGTTCTCCCAGTACACCAGGCCCACCAGGCCCTTCTCGGGCAGTTTGGCGATCACCTTCTGGCCCACCGGGCCGTCGAGCAAGGCGTCGGCCTCCTTGCCGTTGTTGATCAGGAACGGCGTGTCCCACAGCGCCATTTCCTTGGTGATGCCCACCAGGGTGGCGGTGGAGCCGACCATCATCTCCTGCGCGCCACCGATCAGCGCCTGCTGCATCTGGGTGTCCGGGCCCAAGGCGGCGGCGCCGATGGCGCGCACCTTCATCTTGCCGCCCGAGGCCTTCTCGACCTGCTCCGCGAAGAGCTTCACCGCGCGGCCCTGGTTGCTCTGCTCGTTCAGGCCGTAGCCGAAACGGATCAGGCGGGGCTTGATGTCCTGGGCCAGGCTGGCCAGGGGCGTGGAGAGTGCGGCCAGGGTGGCGGCGGCGATCAGGGTGCGGCGGACGAGGTTCATGGTTGTCTCCTGAGGGGGAACGGTCGGGAAGGGAGTCAGCGCATCCACGCGACGGGCGCGGTGACGATCTGCGGGAAGATGACGAACAGCACGAGGATCAGCAGGTAGGTGAGCAGGAACGGGTTCACGCCCTTGATCACCTGGTGCAGCGACAGGCGCCCGACACCGGCGACGACATTGAGCACCGTGCCCACCGGCGGCGTGATCAGGCCGATCGCGCCGTTGAGCACGAACATCAGCCCGAAGTAGACCGGGTCGATGCCGGCCTTCACCGCGATCGGCAGCATCACCGGGGCGAAGATCAGGATGGTGGGCGTCAGGTCCAGCGCGGTGCCGATCAGCACCAGCACCAGCATCATCACCACCATCAGCACCCGGGGCTGTTCGACCAGCGGGCCGAGCCAGCCGCTCAAGGTGCCGGGCAGGTCGGCCAGCGTGATCATGTAGCTGGCCACCTGGGCACCCGCACACAGGAACATCACGACCGCGGTGGTCTTGGCCGCGCGCACCAGAACGCCGTGGACTTCCTCCACCTTCATCTCGCGGTGGATGAACAGCGACACGGTGAGCGCGTAGAACGCGGCGACCACCGCGGCCTCGGTGGGGGTGAAGATGCCGGTCTTCATGCCACCGATGATGATGATGGGCATCAGCAGCGCCCAGAAGGCCCGGCCCGTGGCGCGCAGCCGTTCGCCCATCGGCACCGGCGGATCGCCGGCGATGTCCATCTTGCGCAGCGCCAGCTTCCAGGTGACCACCAGCGCGGCACCCATGATCAGGCCCGGCACGATGCCCGAAACGAACAGCGCGGAGATCGAGGTGTTGGTCGTGACCCCATAGATCACGAAGGCCATCGACGGCGGGATGATGGGGCCGATCACGCTGCCGGCAGCGATGAGTCCGGCCGACGGCGCCACCGGGTAGCCGTGCTTGCGCATCATCGGCAGCAGGATCGACGACATGGCCGCGGCATCCGCCAGCGCCGAGCCCGACATGGCCGACAACAGCACCGCGGCACCGATCGCCACAAACCCCAGCCCGCCGCGGATGTGGCCCACCCAGGCCTGGGCCATGTCGATGATGCGCCGGCTGATGCCGCCGGTGTTCATCAGCTCACCCGCGAGGATGAAGAACGGCACGGCGAGAAGCGGGAAGCTGTCGACGCCGGCCACCAGGTTCTGCGCGAGCAACTGGGTGTCCCAGAAGCCCAGCACGTAGGCCATGCCGGCACCGGTGAGCACCAGAGCCAGGGCCATGTTCATGCCGATGCCCATCAGCACCAGCATGCCCAGCGAGAAGACGATGAAGGCTTGTGCTTCGAGTTGCATGTTCACTCCAGCTCGACGCCGTGGCCGAGATCCAGCGGGGTCCGCCGGACCAGCTCGACGAGGGCCATCAGGCCGATCGCCAAGGCGCACAGCAGGGCAGGCAACGGCAACAGGGCCGTGGGGTAGGCCAGCACCACGGAGTGGCTGTCCAGGCCCACCAGCACCTGTTGCCAGGCGCCCCAGGCGAGCAGAGCGCAGCCCAGCACCACCAGCAGGCGGATCGCCACGGTGACCATGCCCATCACCCGCGGCCGCTTCCGCAGCAGGGCCACGAGGCTGGTGAACGCCATGTGCTCGCCGGCCGGGTAGGCGGCCGTCGCGCCGATGAAGACCATCCAGACGAACAGCAGGCGGGAGAGTTCCTCGCTGGCCGCGACGCCGCTGCCGAAGCCGTAGCGAAGCACCACGTTGATGAAGACAGCGATGGCCATCACACCCAGGCAGGCGGCCATGGCCCCGTGCGCCAGGCGTTGCCAGGTCGGCGCTGCCGCGTTGGTATCGGTGTTCATTGGCGGGTCTCCTTGTGGTCGATCCAGGCGCTCACGTCGGCCAGGAGCTGGGGCAGGGGGGCCGTGGCATCGACCCGCAGGACGCCGGGCTCGCCGTCGGGGCGCTCCAGCGTGTCGAACTGGTTGTCCACCAGTCCGGCGTTGAAGAAATGGGCCGCCCCGCGTGCCGCGACCCGGCGCAGGGCTTCGTCGCGCGACAGGTCCATGAACACGAAGCGCAGGCCCGGTGCGGCCTGGCGCAGTTGGTCGCGGTAGCGGCGCTTCAGCGCCGAGCAGCTGAGCACCACCGCCCCGGCGTGTTGCAGCTCGGTGGCCAGCGTGGCCAGCCACCCCTCGCGGTCGGCGTCGGTCAACGCAATCCCTTCGCGCATCTTGGCCAGGTTGGCCGCCGGGTGGTGCGCGTCACCTTCCACGAAGGGCACATGGCGCAGCTGTGCGACGGCCTGCGCCAGCGTGGATTTGCCGCAGCCTGAAACACCCATGACGACCATTGAACTTTGCATGCTGGATAGCGCTATCCCAAACGGACCAATAAAACGGCACTCGGGTGGGACGGGGTTCCCCTGGGCGCAGACGCTGGTGCGGTTGGGGCTTGTCCGAATGGACCGATATGCCGGATAGCGCTATCCTAATGACATTCGAATCGGCCCAAATCAGTAGAAACCCTCAACCCATGAGCGCTCCCCCTGTTCGCCGCCGCGGCACCGGCCGGGTCACCCTGAGCGATGTCGCCCGCGCTGCCGGCGTCAGCCCGATCACCGTGTCGCGCGCACTGCGCGGCGAGCGCGCGGTCGACCCCGCGCTGGTGGCCAGGGTGCGCGAGGCGGCCGACCGGCTGGGCTACGTGCCCGACCCGGCGGCACGCGCATTGGCCTCACATCACAGCAGCCACGTGGCGGTCTTGATCCCGATGTTGTCGAACGCGCTGTTCGTCGACCTGCTGGAGGCCGTGCAGCGCACCTTGCGGCCAGCCGGCTACCAGACCCTGATCGGCGTCACCCACTACGACGACAGCGAGGAGGCGGCCTTGCTGCGGGAGCAGCTCGCCCACCGGCCCGCCGGCTTGCTGGTGACCGGCGTCGACCGCAGCGCGTTCACGCGCTCGCTCATCGAGCAGGCCGGCGTGCCCTGCGTGCACATGATGGAGGTGGTCGCGCGTCCCGGCATGTTCTGCGTCGGGCTGTCGCAGGCCGAGGCCGGGGCCGCCATGACGCGGCACCTGCTCGCGCAGGGCCGGCGCAGGGTGGCCTTCGCCGCGGCCCAGCTCGACCCCCGGACGATGCAGCGCCTGGAGGGCTGGCGCCACGAGATGAAGGCCGCCGGGCTGTACGAGCCGACGCTGGAGTGGCTCAACCCGGCGCCCTCGTCGCTGGCTCTCGGGGGGCAGATGTTCGAACAGATCATCCGCCAGCAGCCGCCGATCGACGCCATCTTCTTCTGCAACGACGACTTGGCACAGGGCGCTCTGCTGGCGGCCCTGCGGCTGGGGATCGAGGTGCCTCGGCGCGTGGCCGTCGCCGGCTTCAACGACCTGACAGGCAGCGACCAGATGCTGCCCCCACTGACCACCGTGCGCACGCCGCGTGCCCGCATCGGCGAGGCAGCAGCCGGCATGCTGCTGTCATTGATGCGCGGCGAGCGCGTCGACGCCCCGGTGGTTGATCTGGGCTACGAGCTGGTGCCGCGCGGCAGCACCTGACCCCGCGGGTGCCGTGATCAGGCCCTGAGCAGCTCCGGCAACTTCAGCCCCGCCGTGCCTGGGAAGACATCCTTGTCCAGCGTGGCCCTGGAGATCTGCAGCTGGTCGGCGGCCAGGCTCTTGAAGACCGCCCGCAGGTCGGTGGTGGTGCGCAGGTCGCGGCCCTCGTAGCGGTCTTTCTTGGCCAGACCGGGCCAGTCGGCGAGCACCTGGCCGCCACGGATGCCGCCGCCCAGCACGAAGGCGGCGCCGCCGTTGCCGTGGTCGGTGCCGCGGGTGCCGTTGATCGCCACCTCGCGGCCGAACTCGGTGGCCACCACGACGACCGTGCGTTGCCACAGCCCATCTGCCTTGGGTGCCGACAGCAGATCTCGCAGCTCGCCCAGGCTGGCGTCGAGCTGTTGCAGGTTGGTGATGAAGGGGCTCTTCTCGTTGGTCAGGTTGGCGTGGCTGTCCCAGCCGCCCTGCTCGAGCATCACCACCCGCGGCCCGCGCGGTTGAAGCAGGAACTCGGCAGCCTTGCGCGTCAGGCCAGGCAGTGCGCCGGAAGCCGCCTTGCCGCCGCCAGTGGCCATCATGTTGCCCGCGTCGGCACCGGCCGTCATCATCATGCCGCCGTCGTCGCGCAGGCCCTTGGCGCGGGCCAACGCTGCGGCGAGATCCGGGTCGTTGGCATAGACGCGCGCCAGCCGGGCCACGAGATCGCCGGACGGTTCGGGCAGGTTCGACGGCGCCCAGGTGTCGACGTTGTTCGGCCCGCGCAGGATCAGCGGCACGGCGGTCGACAGGGCCATGCCCGGCTGGCTGCTGGCGACCAATGACCGCCCCAACCATCCCGTGGCCATTTGGTAGGGGCGCTCGCCGCCGCCTTCCAGCACGTTCTGGGCGTCGAAGTGCGAGCGGTCGCGGTAGGGCAAGCCGACGGCATGGATCACCGCCAGTTCCTTGCGGCCCCACATCTCGTGCAGGCGGGCGAAGCCGGGGTGCAGGGCGAAGGGGCCGCTCAGGGCCAACGGGGCGCTGGCGTACTCGGCCAACGCGCCGCGCGCGGCAGCGAAATCGGGGTCGCCGATCGCCGGCACGGCCCACAGGCCGTCCATGCCGCCACGCAGGACGACGACCACCAGGCGCCGATCACCCGGGTTCGCGACGCCACCGAGGGACAGCGTGGCCCAGGAGCCGGTGGCCGCGGCGGTGCCGGCGGCGAGGGCGCCGCGCAGCAGGCCGCGGCGTGAAAGGGAGGTGTCATGGTTCATGAACTGTCCTCAAAAAATGTCAGCGGCGCTGAAACTCGGGCGACATCAGCAGCAGCACCAGGGCCTGGTTGCCGTCTGCGGCGCGTTCGATCTGCTGGGCGGTGGTCTCGGACAGGCGCGGCCCGAGGCTGTTGCGCGCCAGGGTGCGCGCATCGACCTGGCCGGCCAGCCGCTCGGCGATCCGCAGCGACCATTCCACGCGCTTCCAGATGGCGTCCGGCCCCAGCCACTCGGCAGCCTTGTCGGGCCAGCCGGCTGGTGATGGTGCGGTGTGAGGGCGTTGGCCCATGCTGCCCAGCAGCGAGTCCTTGCCGCGTGCGATGTGGCGTTCGTTGGTGCCCAGCAGGCGCAACGAGGTGATGGCGAACTCCTCCGGCGTCTTCAGCTTGCGCAGCGCCGGGTCCCAGGATTCGGGGGCATCGATCAGCGCGCGGTAGACCGCGGCCAGGTCGCCATCGCTCTGGGTGTAGCTGCGCGCCAGCTTGTCGACCAGCGACACCGGCGGCTCGTCGGCCACGAAATGCCGCGCCAGCTTGGTGGCGAGGAAGCGTGCCGTGCTGGGGTGCCGGGCGAGGTCGCGGAGAACCATCTCGAGCGCTTGCGGGCCCTCGGGGTAGCTCTTGCCCATGATGGTCTTGGTGCCCGGCTCGTGCCAATGGGCGTCGAAGAAGGTCGCCTGCCCATCCTTGGGCGGGTCGTAGGCGCGCCAGCCGGTGAGCACGGCGGCGAAGGCCGTCACGTCGGCCTGGGTGTAGCCGCCCCAGGGGCCGTAGGCGCCGCCGCCGCCGGCCACGCCCAGGCTGTGCAGCTCCATGATCTCGCGCGCCAGGTTCTCGTTCAAGCCGCTGGACTGTTTCTTCCGGCGCTCGGGGTCGCCCTTGCGGGCCAGGCGCGTGGCCGCCGGCGAACGGGGGCCGGTGGAGCTGTTGTTGTCGAGGTAGCGCAGCATGGCGGCGTGCATCGACGCGGCGCGCAACAGGGTCTCGAAGCGGCCGGCGATGTGCGGCCGGACGGCCTCCCGCTCCAGCGACCCGACCAGGCCGCGGACCGGGCCCTTGTTGATCGACACCGAGAAGTGGTTGGCCCAGAACAGCACCAGGCGCTCGGCGAACGGCCTGCGGCTGCCGATGGCGGTGGACAGGCGCGACTGCAGGTCGTCGTTGAGGATGTCCCGCAGCGACATCGGTGGCGCGCTGGCGTTGGCCTTGGGGCCGCCCATCTCCAGCAGGGCACTCAACGGCACCTTCTGTTCGGCATAGGCCGACAGGGCCTGCAGCGTGGTGGCCAGGCGCTCGCCCACGGCCGGTTCGCCGGGGCCGATCTGGCCACGCAGCCAGGCCGCCGGGTCGGCACCGATGGTGTCGAGGTGGGCTTCGCCAAGGCCGAAGCGGTGTGCGGCGATCGCCGCGTTCAAGGGGGCAGGGGTCATGCCGGGCTCCAGTCGTGCCCGCGCGCGCCGAAGCGGGCGCGCGGGTTCATGCGCTGTTTATAACGCCATGGCGTGAGCCCACGAAGACAGGGCCTGCGGCCTGCCGGGTAAAGAACCGTGTACGGCTGCGGGGCAGCCGCGGGTTCAGGGCACCAGCAGCGCGTTGACCGCCTGCACGTCGTCCGGCTTCAGCTGGCCGGCGGATTGGCGCAGCCTGAGGCCGCCGACGATCACGTCGTAGCGGGCCTTGGCCAGGTCACGCTGGGTCTGGAACAGCTGGGTCTGGGCGTTCAGCACGTCGAGGTTGACCCGCACGCCGACCTTGTAGCCCAGTTGCGTCGCTTCGAGGGCCAGCTTGCTGGAGGATTCGGCGGCCTCCAGGGCCTTGACCTGCGCCTGGCCCGATTGCACGCCGAAGAAGGCGGTGCGTGTGCCTTGCGCCACGCCGCGGCGCGCGACATCCAGGTCGTTGCGCGACTTCTCTTCCAGCGACAGCGTTTCCTTGACGCGGTTCTGCACCGCGTAGCCGGCAAACAGGGGCACGTTCAGGGTCACGCCCAGCGTGCCAGTGCTGCCATTGCCATTGCGGGTGGTGACCAGCGCCGGGCCGGAGGTGGTCTCGCTGGAACCACCGGGGTACGACTTGGTGTAGCTGGCACCCAGCGTGACCGTGGGCAGGTGGCCGGCCTTGGCCTTCTCGGTTTCGAGCTTGGCGATGTCCAGCGCCAGCTGGGCCTGCTGGATCGCCGGGCTGTTGGCATCGGCGCCGGTCACCCAGTCGTCCACCGCGGGCGGCAGCACCGGGGGCAGGGCGACGGGCACCGCCAGCGGGCGCGGCATCGCGCCAGGGCGGCCCACCAACTGCTCCAGCGCCAGGCGCTTCACGCGCAGGTCGTTCTCGGCGGCCAGTTCCTGCGCCAGAGAGAGGTCGAAGCGGGCCTGGGCCTCGCGGGTGTCGGTGATGGTGGTGGTGCCGACTTCGAAATTGCGCTTGGCCGAGGCCAGTTGCTCGGAGATGAACTTCTTGTTGGATTGCACGGTGCCCAGCGCATCGTTGGAGGCCAGCACGTCGAAGTAGGCCTGGGCGACACGCACGATCAGGTCTTGCTCGGCGGCGCGCAGGGCCGCCTGGGCGATCGCCACGCTGCGTTCGGCCTGGTCGACGGTGACGCCGTTGGCCTTGTTGAACAGTGTCTGCTGGGCCGACAGCACCACCTGGTTGGCGCTGCTGCGTGTCTCGGTGGCGGCCGTGCTCTGGGTGGTCGACGCCGGGGTGGCGGTGGTGGTGTCGACCGAGCTGTCCGCGCGGATCAGCGTGGACGATGCCTGCAGGCCGACCGTGGGCAGGAACAGCGCATTCGCCTGGTCGGCCCTGAACTGCGCGGAATCGGCCTGGGCGCGCGCGCCGAGGTAGGTGGCGTCGTAGGCGCGGGCCGACTCGTAGAGATCCTTGAGGCTCTGGGCGTTCGCCGCTTCGGCGGCAAAGCCCAGGGCCATGGCCAGGGCCAGGGGCGCGAGCCCGGCGGCGCGGGGCAGGGAGTGGCGGCGCGTCAGCGTCATGGTGCTTTCCTCTCGGATCGTTGGTGTCGTGAAATCGATGCGGGTGTCAGTAGCGCGGAACGCGCGGATCGACCCGCACGGACCAGGCGTCGGTACCGCCGGCGAGGTTGTACACGCGCTCGTGCCCGCGGCGCAGCAGAAATGCGACGACTTGCGCGCTGCGCATGCCGTGATGACAAAAACAGACGACGGGCTGCGCAGGGTCGAGCTGAGCGGCGCGGGCCGGTATCTCGTTCATCGGGATGTGCAGCGTCTCGCAGCCTGCCACCACCAAGGGGGCGTGCGCCACCTCCCACGGCTCGCGCACATCCAGCAGCAACGGCTCGGGCGCGCCGTCGCTGCGCGGAGCGAGCATGAAGCTGGCGAGCTCGGTGACGGCGATCGAATCCATCAGAAGTGGAAGCGGGTGGGCTCGGCGAAGCCGTCGAGACGCGGTGCCACGGTGTCGAACAGCACGGTGCGCGAGCAGGCGCCATCGGCCTGCTTGGTGTAGAGCGTGGCGTGCATCATCGGCTCGGCGCCTTCGATGGCGATCAGCCGGCCGCCCGGCTTGAGCTGAGCCAGCAGCGACGTCGGCACGCCGGACACCGAGCCCGACAGCATGATGGCGTCGAACGGGCCCTCCTCGGCCAGACCGTCGCGGCCGTCGGCCTCGCGCACCTGCACGTTGGCCACGCCGGCGCGGCGCAGGTTGTCGGCGGCCATGCGGGCCAGCACCGGGCGGTTCTCCAGCGTGATCACCTCGCGAGCACGGTGGCCCAGCAGCGCGGCGACGAAGCCCGAGCCGGCGCCGATCTCAAGCACCGTCTCGTGGCGTTGCACCTTCAACTCCTGCAGCAGGCGGGCCTCGACCCGCGGCGCCAGCATGGCCTGACCCTCGGGCAGCGGCACCTCGGTGTCGACGAAGGCCAGGGCGCGGTAGGCCGGTGGCACGAAGTCCTCGCGCTTGACGACCGCGAGCAGCGCCAGCACGGACGAATCCAGCACGTCCCAGGGGCGGATCTGCTGTTCGATCATGTTGAAGCGGGCTTGTTCGATGTTCATGAGCGGTTCCTGCAAAGGGAAGGGTGCGGGGGAACCCTTCATTCTAAGGAGGTGGCCGGGTTGGCCGGCCGGCCGCTGCGGCGCCAGGCCCTGCCGGCCCAGGCGGCCAGGTCGTCGAGGTAGCAGTAGATCACCGGCACCACCACCAGGGTCAGGACGGAGGAGGTGATGACACCGCCGATCACCGCCTGCCCCATCGGCGCGCGCTGCTCGGCACCCTCGCTGAGGGCGAAGGCCAGCGGCACCATGCCGAAGACCATGGCCAGCGTGGTCATCAGGATGGGCCGCAACCGCACGCGGGCGGCCTCCATCAGCGCGGCCGAGCGTTCCATGCCGTCCTGGCGCAGGCGGATCGCGAAGTCGAGCAGCAGGATGGCGTTCTTGGTCACCAGCCCCATCAGCATCACCACGCCGATGATGGAGAAGATGTTCAGGGTCGAGCGCCAGACCAGCAGCGCCAACACCACGCCGATGAGCGTGAGCGGCAGGGAGGACATCAGGGCCATCGGCTGCAGGAAGCTGCGGAACTGGCTGGCCAGGATCATGTAGATGAAGATGACGCCCATCGCCAGCGCCGAGACCGCGTAGGCGAACGATTCCTGCATGTCCTTGGTGGAGCCACCGAAGCGGAAGCGGTAGCCCGGCGGCAGCGGCGTGGCGTCCATCGCCTTGCGGATATCGGCCGAGACCTCGCCGAGGCCGCGGCCGGAGGTGTTGGCGGTGATCTCGACCTCGCGGTTGAGGTCGCGCCGGTTGATCTGGTTGGCCAGCGTCGACGGCACCAGGTCGGCCACCTGCGAGAGCCGCACCATGCGCGGCGTGCCGTCGGCGTTGTTGCCGGCCAGCAGCGACAGGCCGGCGAGATCCGCCGCTTCCTGCCGGTGCTCGGGCTGCAGCCGCACCTTCACGTCGTAGTTCTGGCCATCGCTGGCCCGCCACTGGCTCACCGTCTGCCCGGCCACCAGCGCGCGCAGGTGGCCGGTGATGCTGCCCACCGACAGGCCGAGGTCGCTGGCGGCATCGCGCCGCACGCGCACGGAGACCGTGGGCTTTTCGGGCTTCATGCTGGTGTCCAGGTCGACCAGGCCGGGGATCTGCTTCAGGCGGGTCGTCAGGTCGCCGGACAGACGCTTCAACTCGTTCAGGTCCTGGCCCTGCAGCGACAGCGAGATCGGCTTCTGGCCGCCCACCGGATCGAGCAGCCCGGCTTGCGTCACCGTGATGCCCGGCACATGGGCCAGGCGCTCGCGCAACGGCACCGACATCTCGTCGACATTGCGCTGGCGTTCCTTGCGGTCGACCAGGCGCACATAGATGGAGACCTGGTTGCGCCCCTGCGCCGAGCCAGTGTTGATGGTGGCCAGCGTGTAGCGCACCTCGGGCATCTCGCGCAGGATGGCATCCACCTGGGCGGTGCGCTGCTCGGTCAGCGCCAGGCTGGAGCCGGCCGGCGTGTAGAAGCCGATCGAGGTTTCGGAGAAATCCGCCTTGGGCGCGAACTCGGTGCCCAGCAAGGGCACCAGGCCGATGGCGCCGACCAGCGTGGCCAGCGCGATGCCCAGCGTGGCCAGCTTGTGGCGCAGCGACCAGCCCAATGCCACCTGGTAGACCTGGCCGAGTCGGTGCGACAGGCGGTCCACCGCGTGGGTGAGCCGCCCCAGCGTGTGGTCGTACAGGCCCTTGGGCTGGAAGGGCTGGCCTTCGCGGTCGATCGCCGGATCGTGCCAGATGGAGCTGAGCATCGGGTCCAGCGTGAAGCTGACGAACATCGAGATCATCACCGCCGCCACGATGGTGATGCCGAACTCGTGGAAGAACTTGCCGATGATGCCGCCCATGAAACCGATCGGCAGGAACACCGCGACGATGGACAAGGTGGTGGCCAGCACCGCCAGGCCGATCTCGTTGGTGCCGGCCAGTGCCGCGTCGTGGGCCGACTTGCCCATCTGCACATGGCGCACGATGTTCTCGCGCACGACGATGGCGTCGTCG
>JADMKA010000091.1 GCA_018780145.1 Vitreoscilla sp.
CCGAGAGCAGCGCCTTCAGCATCGCCGGTGGCGGCGACACGCTGGCGGCCATCGCTCAGTACGGCATCGAGAAGGACGTGGGCTACATCTCCACCGGCGGCGGCGCCTTCCTGGAGGTGCTGGAGGGCAAGACCCTGCCGGCGTTCGAGATCCTCGCTAAGCGCGCGGGCTGAGCCCGTCACCCGCGGCGCCGGGCGTCGCGGGTTTCCACATGGGCAGGCGCACGGTACGCTGCTAGGCTCCCAGCCAGCCGCGAACAAGACCAGGAGACGCGCCATGTCCAAGCCCCTGACCCCCGCCGAAAACGCCCTGCGCGACGCCGCGCTGGAGTACCACCGCAGCCCGACGCGCGGCAAGATCGCCGTCACGCCGACCAAGCCGCTGTCCAACCAGCGCGACCTGTCGTTGGCCTACTCGCCCGGCGTGGCCTATGCCTGCCTGGCGATCGAGGAAGACCCGTCGCTGGCGGCCGATTTCACCTCGCGCGCCAACCTGGTCGGTGTGGTCACCAACGGCACCGCGGTGCTGGGGCTGGGCAACATCGGCCCGCTGGCCGGCAAGCCGGTGATGGAGGGCAAGGGCTGCCTGTTCAAGAAATTCGCCGGCATCGATGTCTTCGACATCGAGCTGGCCGAGAACGACCCCGACAAGCTGGTCGAGATCATCGCTGCGCTGGAGCCCACGCTGGGGGGCATCAACCTCGAGGACATCAAGGCGCCCGAGTGCTTCTATGTCGAGAAGAAGCTGCGCGAGCGGCTGAACATCCCGGTCTTCCACGATGACCAGCATGGCACGGCCATCATCTCCAGCGCCGCGCTGATCAACGGTCTGGAGCTGGTCGGCAAACGCATCGACGAGGTCAAGCTGGCGGTTTCCGGTGCCGGCGCGGCGGCCATCGCCTGCCTGGACCTGATGGTCAGCTTGGGGGTGAAGCCGCAGAACATCTTCGTCTGCGATTCCAAGGGCGTGGTGCGCGAGGGCCGGGGCGACAAGCTGGACGAGTCCAAGAAGCGCTACTGCCAGAACACCACCGCCACCACGTTGGCCGATGTGGTGGTGGGTGCCGATGTCTTCCTCGGCTGCTCGGCGGCCGGGGTGCTGACGCCGGAGATGGTCAAGACCATGGCGCGCCAGCCCATCATCCTGGCGCTGGCCAACCCCGAGCCCGAGATCCGGCCCGAGCTGGCCAAGGCCGCACGGCCCGATTGCATCATCGCCACCGGCCGCTCGGACTACCCGAACCAGGTCAACAACGTCCTGTGTTTCCCGTACATCTTCCGCGGGGCGCTGGATTGCGGCGCCAGCCGCATCACCGAGGAGATGAAGCGGGCCTGCGTGCGTGAGATCGCCGCGCTGGCCAAGGCCGAGACGAGCGACGAGGTGGCGGCGGCGTACGCTGGGCAGGAGCTGAAGTTCGGGCCCGACTACCTGATCCCCACGCCGTTCGACGCGCGCCTGATCCTGCGCATCGCACCGGCCGTGGCCCAGGCGGCATTGGAGTCCGGCGTGGCCACGCGGCCGATCACCGACCTGGCCGCCTACCGCGATTCGCTGACCCGCTATGTCTACCAGACCGGCATGTTCATGCGCCCGGTCTTCATGGCCGCCAAGGCCCACCCGGCGCGGGTCGTCTACGCCGAGGGCGAGGACGAGCGTGTGCTGCGCGCGGTGCAGGTGGTCAAGGACGAAGGCCTGGCGCTGCCGATCCTGATCGGCCGGCCGGCGGTGATCGCGATGCGCATCGAGCGCGCCGGCCTGCGCCTGAAGCCTGGCGTCGATTTCGAGCTGGTCGACCCCGAGGACGACCCGCGCTACCGCGCCTGCTGGGAGGGCTACCACCGCCTGATGGGCCGCGACGGCGTCTCGCCTGAGGCCGCCAAGGCGGCGCTGCGCCGCTCGAACACCCTGATCGGCGCGATGCTGGTGCGCCGTGGCGACGCGGACGCACTGCTGTGCGGTCTGGTCGGCCGCTTCGACGGCCACTTCGAGCACGTGAAGAATGTCATCGGCGCCCGCCCCGGCACCGGCACGATGGCCACCATGAACGCGCTGATGCTGGAGCAGCACACGCTGTTCATCGCCGACACCTTCGTCAACGAGGAGCCCAGTGCCGAGCAGTTGGCCGAGATCGCCCAGATGGCCGCCGACGAGGTGCAGCGCTTCGGCATGCCGGCTAAGGTGGCCTTCCTGTCGCACTCGATGTACGGCTCCTCCAACCGGGCCTCGGCACGGCGCATGCGGGCGGCGCGCGAGCTGTTCGTGCAGCGTGCGCCGGGCATCGAGTGCGACGGCGAGATGCAGGGCGACGCGGCGCTGTCCGAGACCATCCGCCGCGCCGTGCTGCCCGAGACCACGATGACCGGCGCCGCCAACCTGCTGGTGCTGCCCAACATCGACGCGGCCAACATCCTCTTCAACGTGCTCAAGGTCACCGGCGGCCACAACGTCACCGTGGGCCCGGTGCTGCTGGGTGCGGCGAAGACCGCGCACATCCTCACGCCCTCGGCCACGATGCGGCGCGTGGTCAACATGACGGCGCTGGCGGTGACCGACGTCGCGGCCGCCCAGGGCCGGCACCTGGCGGCGGGTGTGTAATCGCTTCGTAACCGGTGTGGCGTCCGACTGCGGATAATCACCGGCTGCGTACCCCGGAGTTGCCCACATGTCTCGTGCCACCAAGATCGTTGCCACCCTCGGCCCGGCCTCCAGCGAAGCCTCGGTGCTCGAGCGACTGCTCATCGCGGGGGTGGACGTGGTCCGGCTGAACTTCAGCCACGGCAAGGCGCAGGATCACATCGACCGCGCTGCCCTGGTGCGCGAGTGCGCCGCCCGCGTCGGCAAGCCGATCGCGCTGATGGCCGACCTGCAGGGCCCGAAGATCCGGGTCGGCAAGTTCGCCGAAGGCAAGGTGATGCTGGAAAACGGCTCGCCCTTCGTGCTGGACGCCGGCCGCACCGAGCCGGGTGACCTGAACGGTGTCGGCCTGGATTACAAGGAGCTGCCGCGCGACGTGAAGCCCGGCGACACGCTGTTGCTGAACGACGGCCTGATCGTGCTGACAGTCGAGCGCGTGCTGGGCGAGCAGGTGCACACCAAGGTCAAGATCGGCGGCGAGCTGTCCAACAACAAGGGCATCAACAAACAGGGCGGTGGCCTGACCGCGCCGGCCCTGACCGCCAAGGACATGGAAGACATCAAGACCGCGATGAGCTTCCAGTGCGACTACCTGGCGGTGAGCTTCCCGAAGAACGC
>JADMKA010000249.1 GCA_018780145.1 Vitreoscilla sp.
GCGTGGATGGTGGTGCGCAGGTCGAAGGTCTGCAGGCCGCGCCCGCCGCTGTCGCGGTCGGCGAAGGCCTGCTGCACCTGCTGCAGCACGCGCTGGTGGGCGCCGAGCGCCTGGCCCACGACCAGCGCCGCGCTGTCTTCCAGGGTCTGGCGGATCTTCTCGCCGCCGGGCACCTCGCCCACCCCGGTGCGCCCGGCGCTGTCGATCAGCAGCAGCAGGTTTCGCGTGAAGTACGGGCCGTGCGCACCACTGAGGTTCAGCAGCATGCTGTCGCGGCCGGCGACGGGGATCACCCGCAGTGCGGTGATGACGGGGGTCGACGCGGTGCTCATCTCGGCAGGCTCCATCAATCCGCGGTGATCTTGCCGACGGCGATGACCTTCTTCCAGCGAGCGAACTCGGCAGCCTGGAAGGCGGTGAACTGCTCGGGGGTGTTGCCGACGATCTCGAAGCCGAGTTCCAGCAGCTTCGGCTTCACGACAGGGTCGTTCAGGCCGGCGACCAGGGCGTCGTGCAGCTTGGCCTTGATGTCGGCCGGCAGGCCCTTGGGCGCGGCGAAGGCCTGCCACGAGTAGACGGTGACGCCCTTGTAGCCGAGCTCTTCCATCGTCGGCACATCGGGCAGCAGCGGTGAGCGCTTGGCGCTGGTGATGGCCAGCGCGCGCAGCTTGCCGGCCTTGATGTTCGGCAGCCCGGTGTTGATGTTCATGAAGGTGGCGTCGACCTGCGCACCCAGCAGATCCGACATGGCCGGGCCGCCGCCCTTGTAGGGGATGTGCAGGCCCGTGGTGCCCGTTTCCTGCCAGAACAGCTCGGCCGTGAGGTGGTCGCTGGAGCCGTTGCCCGACGAGGCGAAGCTCATCTTGCCGGGGTTGGCCTTGTGGAAGGCGATCACCTCGGCCACGCTCTTGTGCGGCGAACTCGCCGGCACCGCCAGCACGTTGGGCGCCTGCACGGCGACGGTGATGTAGTCGAAGTCCTTCAACGGGTCGTAGGCCACCTCCTTCATCAGGTGCGGGCCGATCACGAAGGGCCCCAGCGAGGAGACGAAGATCGTGTAGCCATCGGGGGCGGCGCGCTTGGCCGCCGCAGCGCCCACGGTGCCGCCGGCACCGCCCTTGTTGTCGACGACGAAGGTGCCGCCGAGCTTCTCCTGCAGCTTGGGGCCCAGGGTGCGGGCGATCATGTCGGTGGAGCCGCCGGGCGGGAACGGCACCAGCAGGGTCACGGGCTTGGCGGGCCAGGCTTGCGCCAGCGCGGACGAGGCCAGGCCAAGGCCCAGCGCGGCGGCGGCCAGGGCGGTCAACAGCTTCTTCATCGGGTGTCTCCTGTGCGGTGGGGGTCGATCCGGCGACGCGTTGCGGTAGCGCTACCAATCGATGCGGCAATGGTAGCGCTACCTCACACCGATCGCAACAGGTTCAGCCTACGTAGTTCCGCGTACTCAGGTGCTCTCGCGCTCGATGATCGAGAAGCCGATATCGATCACCCGCTGGCCGACCTCCCGGCCCTCGGCGCGATCGACGATGAACTGCGCGGCCTGCCGGCCGATGGCCGCGCCCTTGATGTGGACGGTGGTCAGGGCGGGTGCCACGTCGGCGGCGAACTCCAGGTCGCCGAAGCCCACCACCGCAAGCTGCTCGGGCACCCGGATGCCGCGGACACGCGCCTCGGTCAACACGCCCAGTGCCAACAGATCCGAGCTGCAGAAGACGGCGTCGGTGTCGCTGGCGGTGGCCAACAGCTCGGCCAGTGCCTCGCGGCCGCGCTTGAGGGTGGTCGGCGCCGGCACGGCCACGGCCGGCACCGACCCCAGCCCCAGCGCACGCGCCTCGGCCTGGAAGGCTTCGCAGCGGCGGCCGGCGCGCGCGTCGTCCCCGGTCACCACGCCCAGCGTCCTGCGCCCCTTGGCGTGCAGGAAGCGGGCGACCGCCCGGCCCACCTCGACATGGGAGAAACCGACCAGCATGTCGATCGGTGTCGGCGTGAGGTCCCAGGTCTCCACCACCGGGATCCCGGAGGCCAGCAGCCGCCGGCGCCCCTCGGCCGAGTGCAGGATGCCGGTCAGCACGATGCCGTCGGGCCGCCGGCCGATGATGGCCTCCAGCAGCGCGTCCTCGCGGTTTCCGGCGTAGCCGGACTGGCCCAGCATCAGCTGATAGCCGCTCTCGGCCAGGGCCTCGGTCAGCGACTGCACGGTCTCCAGGAACACCGGCCCGGAGATCGTGGGCACCACCGCGGCCACCAGCCTGCTGCGGGTCGACGCCAGCCCGCCGGCCAGCAGGTTGGGCACGTAGCCGGTGCGGGCGACCGCCTCGGTGACCTTCTTCAGCACCTCGGGCGAGACCTGCCCGGGCGTCTTCAGCGCGCGCGACGCGGTGATCGGCGCCACGCCCGCCAGCTTGGCCACGTCGTGCAAGGTGACGGCACCGCTGCCGCGGCGGGAGCGTCGGGGCTGAGCGGGATCCTGGGCCATGCGGCATTCTAGGAGGCTGCCAGGCCGATGGCAGCGCTACCGGCCGGCGCCGCAAAAACCTCGGGTTTGCACGCGCCCCCTGCGGCACGGGCGAGGTGTCGAATACCGACGGCCTTCCAGCGACTCGACAAGTGAGCCCACTCATGAGCACCGAGATGTCCCCCGATGAATCCAGCCAGCCCTTGCCGAAGGACGTCGCCAAGCGCCTGTCCTACTGGCACGGGCTGTGGAACCGCTCTGCGTCGTACCACTACTTCTTCGGCGTGATCTCGGTCGCCGCCTCGGTGATCAGCACCTCGCTGGACGGCCCGCCGGCCAAGATCTTCTCGATCATCGCCGCCATCTCCGCCGCGCTGATCGGCTTCATGCACCCCGAGCGGCGCTACATGAAGTTCGTGCGGGCCTGGCGCGTGCTGGACGTGGCCGCCATGCGCTACCAGCATGGCCTGATCGACAAGGCCAAGCTGATCGACGCGCTCGAGCACGGCGAGAACCTGATCGGCGAATTCGAGGACCGCTACGCCGCTGCGCAAGCCGAGAAGAGAGACCCGGCGCAGAACACCGAGGCCGCCTCCGATGAGGGCGCGGACCCCAGCGCCGACGGCAACGCCCCCGGGCGCTGAAGCGCCTTGGCCTCACGCATCTACGCCCTGCTCGCGGGCATCAACGACTACCCGCCCGAGGTGGGCGCGCTGGCCGGCTGCCTGAACGACGTGGACCATTTCCACGCCTGGCTGAAACAGCAGTCGGGCCCGGCGGACCTGGCCGTCGAGGTGCTGAAGGACGGCGATGCCACGCGGGCGAACGTCATCGACGGTTTCCGCCGCCACCTGGGGCAGGCCCAGGCCGGCGACGTGGCGGTCTTCCACTACTGCGGCCACGGCGCGCGCTCGGCCTCCAGCCCGGCGTTCCGCCCCCACTTCCCGGATGGCAAGGACGAGGGCCTGGTCTGCTTCGACAGCCGCTCGCCAGGCGGCCACGATCTGGCCGACAAGGAGCTCGCGGTGCTCGTGGCCGAACTGGCGCAGCGCGAGGCCCATGTGGCCGTGCTGCTCGACTGCTGCCACTCGGGCTCCGGCACCCGCGGGGTCGACGCCTTCCGCGGCCTGGTGCCGCGCCTGACCCACGAGGTGCTGGAGGAGCGCCCGCTGGAGAGCTACCTCGGCGGCCACTACGCCCGTCTGGTGGAGGCCGGCCGGCCGCTGACCTTGCCGGCGGCGCGCCACATCCTGCTGGCCGCCTGCGAACGCGGGCAACTGGCCCAGGAAAGCGCGGACCGAAGCGGCGTGTTCACCAGCACCCTGATCGAGGTGCTGCAGAAATCCGGTGGCGCCTTGAGCTATGCGGATCTGTTCGTCCGCTGCCGCGCCGCCGTTCGCTCCCGGGCCGACGACCAAAACCCGCAGTTCGAGGCCTACGACCGCTTCGATGCCGGCACCGGCTTTCTGGGCCGCAGCGTGGCGCGCGGGGCACGGCGCTACAGCACCGGCTTCGACCGGGGCGCCTGGCGTGTCGACTGCGGCGCCATCCATGGCCTGCCGACCGACGCCGACACCCCCGTGGCGCTGGCCCTGTACCGCGAGGAGGACGCCAGCCTGGCCGGCACCGCCACGGCGGTGGCGGTGGGCGCCCAGAAAAGCGAGCTGGCGCTGGACTTCGAGGCCGACGAGACGGCCCGCTTCAGCGCCGAGATCACCAGCCTGCCTGCCCCGCCGATGCTGCTGGCCTTCGCGGGCGACGACATCTCGCGTGGTGCCATGCAAGCGGCTCTGGACGGCGATGGCAGCGTGCCCGTCAGCCTGGTCGACAGGCCCGGCGCGGCACGCTACCGGCTCACGTCCACCGGCGGCCGGCTGAGCCTGGCGGCCGCGGGCTCCGCCGAGCCGATCGCGCATGCCCAGGTCGCCGAGGCGGCCGCCCTGCTGCCGGTGCTGCAGCAGGTGCTGGCGTGGGAGCGCGCACAGGCCCTGCAGAACCAGCGCACGGCGATGGACACCTCGCTGGTGGAGTTCGCCTTCGAGGAGCAACTCGACGGCGGCGGCACCTACACCCACCCCGGCAACGAGCTCACCGTCGATTGCCGGCGCCAGGGCGCCGACTGGCGCGGCGTGTACGGCCGGCTGAAGGTGCGCAACCGCACCGCGCAGCCGCTGCACATGGTGCTGGCCTACTGCTCGGCCGCCTATGGCATCCACATCCTCAACAACGAGCCGGTACCGCCCGGCGAGGCCTGGATGACGCTGTGGGGCGACGAGGACAACTACTTCTACCTCGAGTCCGGCGTCGACGAATCCCTCGAGCGCTTCCAGCTCATCGTCACCACCGAGAAGGTGGATGATTTCCTGCTCGCGCAGCCGGATCTGGAGCTGGGCCGCGAGTGCACCGTCACGCGGGCCATCAGCACGGTCAAGCCGCCCCGCAAGCGGGTGCACGAGAACGAGTGGTTCACCCTCTCCTGCCGCATCCGCGTGGTGCGCCAGATCGACCAGGTGGCCCGCGCCGACGCCCGCCTCGCCCAGGGGCGGGTGGTCGTCAAGGGGCACCCGGACGTCACCGCGCAGATCAGCCTGGGCGGGGTGTCGACGGGCACCCGCGGCGCGGGGTCGGATGCCGGCTTCTGCCAGGCCATGGCCGGGTCCGGTCTCACGCTCGTGAACCTGGCCGGCACGCGCGGCGACGCAGCCAGCGTGCTCGAACTCACCGGCATCCAGAACGTGGCCGCACTGGCCGCGCAGCCGCTGGAGATCG
Source organism: Vitreoscilla sp. (assembly GCA_018780145.1). Lineage (GTDB taxonomy): Bacteria > Pseudomonadota > Gammaproteobacteria > Burkholderiales > Burkholderiaceae_C > Ideonella. Next base: position 5,225 of record JADMKA010000249.1, read on the forward strand.
AGCTGAACCTGCCGCTGGCCGAGGGTGAGGCGATCCTGCCGCTGGCCTTCGACGGCCAGCATGTGCTGCTGGGCGGCATGCCGGAGCAGACCACAGCGGGCGGCACGCTGGTCCGCATCGACCACCTGCCCGCCACGCTGGACAACCGGCGCAGCCTGGGGGGCTCGCTGAAGCTGTATTTCTTCAAGACCTGGCTGAAGCGCACCGACGTGAACCGCCTGCGCTGGGTCGAGGCCCTGCCGGGCGGCGGTGTGCTGCAACACGACGACGGCGTCGCCGGCAATGTGGCCGCCGCACAGCGCGTGCTGCTGCTGGTGCACGGCATCATCGGCGACACCGCGGGCATGTCCCAGGGTGCGGTGGCCTGCGGGCTGCACGAGAAGTTCGATCTGGTGCTGAGCTACGACTACGAGAACCTCTCCACCCCCATCGCCGACACGGCCCGGGCCCTGAAGGCGGCGCTGCAGGCCGCCGGCCTGCACGCCGACGACGGCAAGCACCTGACCCTGCTGGTGCACTCGATGGGCGGTCTGGTCTCGCGCTGGTTCATCGAGCGCGAGGGTGGCCAGGCCGTGGTGGACCACCTCGTGATGTGCGGCACCCCCAACGGCGGCTCACCCTTCGGCCGCGTCGACGAAGCGCGCCAGCTCGTGGCCCGGCTCACCGAAGTGGCCGCCAACCACCTGCCGGGGCTGCTCCCGTTCAGCGCCGCCGTGCTGTTCCTGCTGAACCGCTCGCGCCAGCTGACGCCGGCGCTGGAGCAGATGAACCCCAGCTCGGCGTTCATCCAGGCGCTGAACGAGAGCCCCGACCCGGGCGTGCGCTACACCATCCTGGCCGGCGACGTGGGGGCGTACCACCAGCCTGGCGACCCGCTGTTCGCACGCCTGCTGGCCCAGGCCGGGCAGAGCCGCGCGGTCGATGCCTTGTTCGACCAGCAACCCAACGACATCGCGGTGGGCGTGGCCAGCATCCTGGCCGTCGACACGGGGCGCCAGCACGTGCCCACCCAGGTCCACGTGCCCTGCCACCACCTGAACTACTTCGTGTGCGAGGCGGGGCAACTGGCTTTGAAGTCGGTGGCCTGGTAGGCAGCCCATGCAGGCGCCCCTCCCCGATTCCCCCGCGTCCCTGCCCTTCGGCCACCACCACGCCTTCATCGTCGGCATCGACCGTTACGCCAAGGTCTCGCCGCTGAAGACGGCCGTCAGCGACGCCCGCCGCCTGGCCGAGGTGCTCGCCGAGTCGCACCACTTCCTGGTCCACACACCGTCGCTCGACCCCACCGGTGCGGAGCTGCGCACGCTGCTGCGCGAGACGCTGGCGCGCGAGGTCGCCTCCGGCGACCGGGTGCTGGTCTACTTTGCCGGCCACGGCATCGCGGCCGACGGGGATGACGGCCCCGCCGGCTACCTGGTGCCTGCCGACGGCGACCCGGCGGACCTGTCCACCTTCGTCCCCATGGCCGAGCTGCAGGCGGCCTTGCAGGCCCTGCCCTGCCGCCACCTGCTGCTGATCCTGGACTGCTGCTTCTCCGGCGCCTTCAAGTGGAACAGCCAGACGCGCGCCATCAGCACCCTGATTCCCAAGCGCATCTACAAGGAGCGCTTCGACCGCTTCGTGTTGGATCCGGCCTGGCAGGTCATCACCTCGGCGGCCTACGACCAGAAGGCCATGGACGTGCTGAACGGCCACCCCACCGGGGACCGCGGCACCGGCGCCGAAGGCCGGCACTCGCCGTTCGCGCTGGCCCTGTTCGACGGGCTGGCCGGTGCGGCCGATGCCAGCACCGACCGCGAAGGCGATGGCGTCATCACCGCCACCGAGCTGTACTCCTACATCCGCGACCGGGTCGAGCCGCAGACGCTGGCCGCCTCGCAGAGCCAGCGCCAGACCCCCGGCTTCTTCCCGCTGGCCCGGCACGACAAGGGCGAGTTCGTGTTCCTGCACCCGCGGCACCGGCTGAACCTGCCGCCCAGCCCGGACCGCAACCCCTTCCAGGGCCTGGCCTCCTTCGACGAGAGCGACCGCCTGCTGTTCTACGGCCGCGACCGGGCCATCGCCGAGTTGCAGGCCCGCTGCGCGACGGCCCGCCTGCTGGTGGTCAGCGGCGCCTCGGGCACCGGCAAGTCCTCGGTCATCAAGGCCGGGCTGTTGCCGCTGCTGCGCGAGGCCGGCCACGCCATCCTGCCGGTGATGCGCCCGGGCGAACACCCGATGGCTGAGCTGGACAAGGCGATCGCCGGGCTGGTTGCCCTGCCGGCCACCGGCCAGGGAGCCGTGCTGGTGATCGACCAGTACGAGGAGCTGATCACCCGCTGCGCCAGCGCCGACGAGCGGCAGCGCTTCGACGCCCGGCTGTGCCAATTGCTGGCGCAGGAGCCACGCCTGCACCGCGTGATCCTGACGGTGCGTTCGGACTTCGAGCCCCAGCTCAACAGCGGCGCGCTGAAGGCCCTGTGGAAGGAGGGCCGTTGCACGGTGCCGCCGTTCAGCCTGGAGGAGCTTCGCGAGGTCATCCTGATGCCCACCATCCAGGAGGTGCTGATCTTCGACCCGCCCAGGCTGGTGGACGAGATCATGGCCGAGGTGGTGCAGTCGCCCGGGGTGCTGCCTCTGCTGTCGTATGCGCTGAGCGAGCTGTACGAGGCCTCGCGCGCCAGCGGCCGGCAGGACCGTGCACTGACCCAGGCCGACTACGACCAGATCGGTGGGGTCATGGGCGCCCTGCGCACCAAGGCCGACGCGCTGTACCGGGCCCTCACACCACCCGAGCAGGAAACGATGCGCAAGATCATGCTGCGCATGGTGTCGGTGGAAGGCGATCTGGCCGGGCGGCGGGTGGCCCTCGATGACCTGGCGTTCGGCGAGGACGAGGCGGCGCGGGTCGACAAGGTGCTGGAGGCGCTGGTGGACGCCCGCCTGATCGTCAAGGGCGAAGGCTATGTGGAACCCGCGCACGATGCGCTGGTGCGGGCCTGGAAGACGCTGCACGACTGGATCCATGAGCTCGGCAAGGACCGGTTGATCCTGGGCCTGCGCCTGAACGCGGCGGCGAACGAGTACACCGAGACCGGCGACAGCGAGTTCCTGTGGAACCGCAACCCCAACCTGCCGGTGGTGCAGAACGCGCTGCGATCGCCCCGCCATGGCTTCAATGCCAGGGAGGCCGCCTTCATCCGCGCCAGCGTGCGCCGCAAGCGCAAGCTCACGCTGATCCTGGGCAGCGTGGTGGCTGGTGTCGTGGTGGCGCTGGCGGGCCTGTCGGCCTGGGCCTGGATCGAGCAACGCAATGCCAACGGCACCATCACCCAGGCCCGCGGCTTCACCGACGAGCTGATGTTCCGCATCGTCGACAGGCTGCGGGCCATCGAGAAGACCCGCGAGGTGCGCAAGGACCTGGTCGAGCGGGTCGGCCAGTTGCACGAGAAGCTGGGCCAGGTCGGCGCCAAGGACGACACCAGCACCCGTTTCTGGAAGGCCATCCTGCAAGGCGACATCGAGATGGAGGCGCAGAACGGCGACGCCGCACGCCGCATGTTCGAGGCCGCACGCGAGATCGCCCACCCCCTGGCGGACAGCCCGGCCTGGGAGCGCAATCTCTCGGTGGCCTACGGCAAGCTGGGCGACCTCGCGCTGAGCCGCGAGGTGGACACCCCGGCCGACGTCGAGGTGGCCCGGGGCTGGTACGAACGCGCGCTGGAGATCGACCAGCGCCTGGTGGCGCGCGATGCTGCCAACCGCGTCTGGCAACGCGATCTGCTGATCAGCCTCCAGCGGCTGGGCGATCTGGAGTTCGACGCCGAGAGGCTGCCGGAGGCACGCACCCGGTATGCCGATTCGCTGAAGCTCGCCGAGGCCCTGGCGCAGGACCCGCAGGATGCGGTGGCCGCGCGCGACCGGCTGGCCACCTATGCACGCCTGGGCAGCCTGGAAGCCCGCACCGGGAATTTCGATGCCGCCCGCGAGCGCTTCGGCCAGGCCCTGGCGCTGGCCGACACCTTGGCCCGAGATTCACGCGACACCCCGGCCCGCCATGATCTGCTGGCCACGACGCTGGCGCTGGCCGACACGGAGAAGCGCGGCCAGCAGGCTGGCGCTGCACGCGTGCAATACCTGCGGGCGATGGCCCTGGCACAGAGCCTGGCCCAAGACCCGCGCGACACCGCCGCGCAACGCGGCCTGGCCCTGAGCCTGATCCACCTCGGCCACATGGCTTACGCGGATTGGGATCCGGATCACTGGCGCCCACCCCTGGCCGACGATGCCGGCGAGGCCCGCGGCCACTACGAGCAGGCGCATGACGCCGCCGAGCGGCTGGCCGACCACGAACTGGGCGACCTGCGGCTGGAGCTGTGCATCAGCCTGTGGCGGCTGGCGGATCTGCGGCTGGCCGAGCCGGACGGCCTGGCCGATGCACGCCGCGCCCTGCACCAGGCGCTGAAGCTCGCCCGCCGTGGGGGCACCTCGGCACAGTGGCAGCGCGCGCAGCTGAAGGTGCTGTTGGACCTGGGGGGGCTGGAGGCCCGGGCCGGGCAGTTCCAGGCCGCCCGCGGGCACTACACGGAGGCCGCGACCTGGGCCCAGAACGCCGAGGACCAGCAGGCCGTGCGCGCCCGGCTCGCGGCCCTGCCACGCGCGTTCAGAAAGTGAACTCAGGGAGCCCGAGCCCGGACGCCGGTCTTCAGGGCCTGGGTCATCGGGCGCCGCACCGCGCTCGCCGGGTTGATCCAGCCGTCGGTCTTGACCAGCGGGCCCAGGTCCGCACCCGCCGAGTGGGCGGCGCGGGTCATCACGGCCTGGCCGTTCAGCGGCCGTGACGCCAAGTTGTCTGCCATCGCCAAGGCATTGCTGACCACGGCCTCCAGCGAATAGCCGGCCTCCGCCATCTCCTCACGAAGATCCTGCAGGCTGATGGTCTGCTCCCAGGGGTCGTCGTCGTAGGCGTCACCCAGGGCGCACATGACGATCTGGTACATGTCGGCCTTGGACACTGGGGCACCCGGGTCGTCGAGGCCGCAGTCCTCCAGCGATTCGTCGTCCAGCTCGGCGAACAGTGCCGCATCGAGCTGCTGATCGGTGAAACGATCAAGGTCCCTGGCGACAGCCCAGGCCGGCGCCTGCATCAACACCAGACACACCGCCAGCCTGGTGAACAGGGCGGCGGCGCAGCAATCGCGAGTCGACATGGATCGCCTTTCGAGGTGTGGGCGGGCGGTACGCTAGTCCGTATCGCCCCGCGAGTCAATTCTGATCACGGGCGCAGAATCCTGTGGAGTGGCCAGCCGCCCGCAAGGAGATGCGATGCCCCCGTCGACGGTTCAACCCGGGATCACCTTCGAGGCCCTGCCGGCCGGCTACGGCGACGCGTTGCTCGTGACCTGCGCGCGGCCTGGCGGCGACTGGCGGCTGCTGGTGGACACCGGCCCCGACGAGTGCTGGCCGATGCTCAAGGCCCGCCTGGCGCGCATCCCGGCGAACCAGGACGGCCATCGCCACCTCGACCTGGCCATCATCAGCCACATCGACCACGACCACATCGGCGCCGCCCAGGCGTTGTTCAACGACCGCAGCCTGAAGCTGAGCTACGGCGATGTCTGGTTCAACGCGCCGCCCCGCCCGCCGATGAGCCGGGGCGTGGCCGAGGGCCATTCGCTGGCCACCTTGCTGGGTGCCGAGCACACCCCGTTGCCCTGGAACCGCGCCTGGCGCGGCAAGAACGTGGTGACACCGGAGGATCTGCCGTTCGTCGAGCTGCCGGCTGAACCCGGCGGGCCGCGCCTCACGCTGCTGTCGCCCACGCCGGCGACCCTGGCGTCGCTGCTCAAGGTGTGGGCCAGGGAGCTGGCCAAATTGCGCCTGCCCGAACTCCCGCCGCCGGTCGGCGCCACCCGTGAGGCGGGCCCGCTGAACGTCGAGGCCCTGGCCGAGCGCAAGACGGCGCTGGACCACGCCCCGGCCAACGGCTCCAGCATCGCGCTGCTGCTGGAACATGCCGGCGCCTCGGTGCTGCTGGCGGCGGACGCCTACGCGCCGGTGCTCGTCGAGGCACTGGAGGCCCTGGCGGCGCACCGTGGCGCCACCCTGCCCTGGAAGGTGGATGTCTTCAAGCTCAGCCACCACGGCAGCCGCGCCAACGTGACGGCCGACCTCATCCGCACGGTGCGGGCCAGGCACTACGTGGTCAGCACCAACGGCGCGATCTTCGGCCACCCCAACGACGAAGCCGTTGCCCGGGTGGTGAAACACGGCGGAACGGCGGCCACCCTGTGGTTCAACCATGCCAACGAACGCTCGGCACGCTGGGCGGCGGCCGATCTGAGCCCCTATGGCTGCAGCGTGCGGCAGCCCGGCGCCGATGACCACGGCACGACGATCACTGTGAGCGACCAGCGTCACTGAAATGCGTGGGGATTGGGGCTCGCGCCGGGTCCCACTTTGCAGTATCTTGTTCGGCAGACCTCGCTTGAGCTTCTGGAACCTGGATGCCGCGCCGTGCGCTGCCGCCGGGCCCAACGGTCGCAACCGAAGGAGACGAGCATGCACAAGCTGTTCCCGCGCAACGGCATGCGCGGTGTGGCAATGGCCGTGACGCTGGCCGGGCTGTCCGGCTCGCCCGGCCTGGTGGCGAGCAGCGACGTCGCGCCCTCCGGGCGTGCAAGCTATGACCCGCTGTTCGACGGCCAGGGCAGTGTGTGCGCCCCGGCCGCCAAGGGACGACCGGCCTTGCTCCAGGGCCTGGTCCTCGCGCAAACCGAGACCAAACCGTTCAAGCCGCAACCGATGCAGGCTGCGGGCGGCAACGTGCCCCTGTACGGCAACCTCGGTTCGCTGACCTTCAAGGTGGATACCCGCAACGCGAGGGCACAGGCCTACTTCGACCAGGGCCTGCGCTGGGCCTTCGCGTTCAACCACGCCGAGGCGCAGCGCGCCTTCCAGGCTGCACGCACGGAAGACCCGAAGCTCGCCATGGCCTGGTGGGGAGAGGCCCTGGTGCTGGGGCCGAACATCAATGCGCCGATGATGCCCGACGCGGTCGCGCCGGCGCTGGCGGCACTCGCCAAGGCGGTCGAACTGGCGCCCGGTGCGGCGGCAAAGGACCGCGCGCTGATCGCGGCCCTCGAGAAGCGCTACACGGCGGACCCGAAGGCCGAGCGCGCCGCGCTCGACGCGGCCTACGCCGACGCGATGAAGTCGGTCGCCACCAGGTTCCCGGGCGACGACACGATCCTCACGCTCTATGCCGAATCCATCATGGACACGCAGCCCTGGGACTACTGGGAGGCTGGGGGCGCCAAGCCCAAGGGCCGCGCCGCCGAGATGCTCGCCGCGCTGGAGCGCGTGTTCGCCCGCAATCCGAACCACCCGGGTGCGCTGCACCTCTACATCCATGCGGTCGAGGCGTCCACCAGGCCCGAGCGCGCGCTGCCGCACGCGCGCCGCCTGGCCGCGTTGATGCCCGGCGCAGGCCACATCGTGCACATGCCGGCCCACATCTACTACCGGACCGGCCTCTACAAGGAATCCCTGGCGACCAACAAGCTCGCCATGGCCGTCGACGAGCAGTACTTCAAGACCTCGCCGTCCGACCCGATGTACCGGTCGGCCTACTACCCGCACAACATCCACTTCGTGCTGGTCTCGGCGCAGATGGGCGGTGACGGCCCGACCGCGCTCGAAGCGGCCGCCAAGCTCGACGCGTCGCTGCCCGACGCGGTGGTCGCGCAGTTCTCGTTCCTGGAACCCCTCAAGGCCGCGCCCTACCTCGCGCATGCGATCTTCAGCGCACCGGACGCGATTCTCGCGTTGAAGGCGCCGCCCACGGAGCAGGTGGTGGTGTCCGCGCTGGCCCATTACGCGCGCGCCTTGGGGTTCGCGGCGAAGAAGGATGCCGCCGGTGCGCGCCGCGAGATCGACGCCATCGCGGCGATCGAGCAGAAGGCCGATTTCAAACCGTACGCCGACTGGGCCGTGCCGGGCAAGGAGATCGTGCAGACCGCACGCCTGGTGGCGGCCGCGCGCCTCGCCGACGCGCAGGGTGATCTCGCCGGGGCAGCCAAGGCCTACGAGGAGGCGGTCACCATCGAGGACGCGCTGGCCTACATGGAGCCGCCGTACTGGTACTACCCGATCCGCCAGTCGCTGGGCTCGGTGTACCTGCGGCAGGGCAAGCTCGACGCGGCCGAGAAGGCGCTGCGCGACTCGCTGGCGCGCGTGCGCGGCAACGGCTGGGCGCTGGCCGGCCTGGCGGAGGTGTACAAGCGCAAGGGCGACGCGCGGGCCGAGAAGTCGGCGCGCCAGGCCTACGCGCGGGCTTGGCTCGGCGGCGCGGCGCCCGACATCGCCCGCCTCTAAGGAGGTGTCGGATTTTGGGTCCGGCCCACGACACGCTCCACCACGGATGCTGCGGAGGTTCGCATGGACGTCCCTGTCCTTTCGCTTCAGGCCCTCAAGCGCCAAATCAAGGCGTTCCCGATCTACCGCCATTGGTACATGAACCGCGAGTTGCGGCGCTTCCTCGAACACGAGGAGATGCACCTGCACTTCGGCGTGTTCCGCGACTTCGCGCACGCGCGAGCCTGGCTGCCCAGATCCAACGAGTTCGACGACGAGGCGCTGGTCGACGACTACCTGAACGTCCGCACCCAGCGGATCTTCGCCTACGACTACCCGGTGCTGCACTGGCTGCACCGGGCCATCGACGAGGGCGCGCGCCGCGTGACCGACATCGGCGGTTCGGTCGGGGTCCACTACATCGCGTACCGCCGCTACCTGGACTACCCGGCTTCCTTGGGCTGGCAGGTGCTCGAGGTGCCGGCCATGGCGCGGCTGGGCCGGGCGCTGGCCGACAAGGCGGGGCTGGATGCCCTCAGCTTCAGCAGCACGCTCGCCGCCGGCGACACGCCCGCCGACATCTGGCTCGCCGAGGGCTCGATCCACTACCTGGAGCAGGGCCGGCCCGACACCCTGCTGGCCCGGGCGCGCTTCCGGCCGCGCCATCTGTTGCTGAACAAGCTGCCGCTGTACGACGGCGAAGACTTCGTCTCCACCCAGAACCTGGGCTGCGGCCTGTTCGCGCCGCACCATGTCTACAACCGGCAGGGTTTCATCGACGGCATCGAGGCAGCGGGCTACCGGCTGATCGACCGCTGGGACGTGCCCGAGCGCAGCTTCTTCCTGCCTGGCCACCCCGACAAGTCCTTTGGCTGGTACTCGGGGCTGTGCTTCAGGGTTCAGGAGGACGCGCCGGGAAACGCGCCCGCGTCCGGGTCGTTGAAGTGCACGATGTAGCCACCGTGCCCTGCGGCTCGTGCCTTCGCAGCCTGCCTCGTCGAACCCTATAGACCAAGCCACCCAAGGCAGTAGGCCCAACTGCCCGACGCCGGACAATGTGGCCGAGGGTAGATTCTTGGATTGGCAATCGATCCGATGGCGCCTAGACTTTCATGTTGGGCAGATTTGCCCGGCAGCCACCCGAGACCATGCGCTCCAGATTGTTGTACCTGATCTGTGCTGTGGCCACCGCCGCGCCGCTGCTGCTGTCCTGCCGCGAGTCACCCGCACCCGCACCGGCCGCGTCTCAGGCCTCGCCCACGAAGCCGCGCGTGGCCCTGGTGATGAAGACCCTCACCAGCCCGTTCTTCGTCGAGATGGAGCGCGGCGCCCGGCGTGCCGAGGCCGAACTGGGCGTCGAGTTGCTGGTCAAGACGGCGGCCCAGGAAACCTCCATCGAGCAGCAGATCGCCATCATCGACCAGCTCACCCGCGACAAGGTCGATGCCATCGTCGTCGCCCCGGGGGATTCGACTCGACTGATTCCGGGGCTCAAGCTGGCGCAGGCCGCCGGCATCCAGATCGTCAATGTCGACAACGCGCTGGACGCCGCCACGGCCCGCCGCGAGGCGCTCGCCGACGTGCCCTTCATCAGTGTCGACAACCGCGAGGCGGTGCGCCTTGCCGCCGTCCATCTGGCCAGCGGCGTGCGCGAGCCGACGCAGGCAGCGATCATCGAGGGCATCCGAGGGGCCTCGAACGCCGAGGACCGCCGCCGAGGCGCCTTGCTGGCCTTCGCCGACAACCCGATGATCAAGGTCGTGGCCAGCGAGACGGCGAACTGGAAGATCGACGACGCCCGCGACGTGGCCCGCCAGATCTTCAAGGCGCACCCGCAGGTCAAGCTGCTGGTCTGTGCCAACGACATGATGGCGCTGGGCGCGATCCGCTACCTGCAGGAGGCGAGTATCCGCGGCGTCAGGGTCAGTGGCTTCGACGCCCTGGACGAAGCCGTGCAGGCCATGCGGGAAGGCTGGATGGAGGCCAGCGTGGACCAGCAGGCCGGCCAGCAGGGCTACCTCGGCGTGGCCTACGCCGTGCGCATGCTCAAGGGCGACAAGCCGCCGGCGACGACCCTCCTGGAGACCCGCCTGGTCACGGCGGCCAGCCTCGGCACCGTCAAGCCCTGAGCCGTCCGGCGGAGGTCGCATGACCCCTTCCAGCCATTCGCCCAACACGCCGGGACCGGGCCTGTTCAGGCCCAAGCGCGACCTCGTGCACCGTTTCATCGCCTACCTGCTGGTGCTGAGCATCCTGCCGATGCTGGTGCTGGGCGTCGCGTCCTTCGTGATCGCCCGGGCCTCGTTGCAGGCCCGCGCCGAGGTGCACCTGATGCAGCTGCTCGGCGAGCGAGAGCGCTACGTCGCGCTGCAGGCCGGCCAGATCGAGGACCTGATCGCCAACATCTCAGGCGTCGAAGCCATTACCAACGCGCTGGCCGAGCGCGACCACCCTGCCGACAACTACGCCAGGCTGTCGATGCAGGCGCGCATCGGCTATGTGTTGAACGGCTACGGCAACCTGAAGGGCCTGGTGTCGATCGATCTCATCACGCCAGGTGGCGCCCATTACCACGTGGGCGACACACTGGCGCTGGGTGCCCCGCGCCGCGAGGTGCTGGCCACGCTCTACAACGCGGCGGCAGCCAGCACCCGGCCGGTGCACTGGGCGGGCCTGGTCGACAACGTCAACGCCAGTTCGCGTTTCCCCCAAGTGGTCACCGCGGCCAAGCTGATCCGCGGCTTCCGTGCCGGCACCGCCGAGCCCATGCCCCTGGCGCTGCTGCTGGTGAACTACAGCCCAGAGTACTGGCGCCAACAGTTCGGCGACGCCTCCGGTGACGGCGCCACGCGGGTCGCCCTGATCGACGCGGGCGGGCGCATCATGGTCCACCCCGACGCCAGGCGCGTCGGCAACCCGCTCCCGTCGGCCCTGCGGCAGCGCCTGGGCCCGGAGTCCGGTGGCTTCGAAGCCCAGGTGGATGGCGAAGCGTCGATGGTGGCCTACCGCCGCGCATCGCCCTCGGGCTGGACGCTGGTCGGTTTCACGCCGCTGTCGGCTGCCAACGCCCAGGCGGCGGTGATCGGCCAGGCCACTGCGGGCGTGGCCCTGCTGTGTCTGGCGGTGGTGGCGCTGGCCGCCTTGCGCTTCTCACGCCGTGTGGTCACGCCGCTGCGCCGCATCACCGACCGGTTCAAGCGGCTGCGCAGCGAGCCCGACGGGCCGAAGGACCACCTGCCTGTCCAGGGCGAGGACGACATCGCCGACCTGACGCATTGGTTCAACGCCTTCCTGGACGGCCTCAGCGAACGCGAGCGTGCCGAGCAGGCCACCCGGCAGGCCGAGGACGAGCGACACGCCCGCCAGGTGGCCGAGGCGGCCAACGAGGCCAAGGGGCTGTTCCTCGCCAAGGTCAGCCACGACCTTCGAACGCCGCTCAACGCCGTGCTGGGCTACACCCAGCTGCTCGAGATCGACGGCGAGCTGAACGAGCGCCAATCGCAGCAGCTCGAGATCATCCGCGGCAGTGGCGAACACCTGCTGATGCTGATCAACGACATCCTCGACCTCTCCAAGGTCGAGGCCGGCAAGATGGAGCTGCACCCGCACGAGGTGGATCTGCCAGCGCTGTTGCGCCTGGTGGCCGACACCTTGCGCGTCAAGGCCAGCAGCAAGCTCCTGGGCATCGTGCTCGACGCCGCGCCCACCCTGCCCACGCAGGTGATGTGCGACGGCAAGCGGCTGCGCCAGGTGCTGTTGAACCTGCTCGACAACGCCGTCAAGTTCACCGACGCTGGTGAGGTGACCTTTCGCGTGAGGCCGCTGCCGGGTGGGCACGCAGACGCTGCGGTGCACGTGTTGTTCGAGGTCCAGGACAGTGGCGTGGGCATGACCGCAGAGGAACTGGAGGCCTGCTTCAGGCCCTTCGAGCAGGTGGGCGCGGTAGCGCGCCGCTCCGCCGGCACCGGCCTGGGCCTGGCCATCAGCCGGCAACTGGTTCGGCTGATGGGCGGCGAGATCCAGGCCCGAAGCGCGCCGGGCGAGGGAACCTGCTTCACCTTCGAGTTGCAGATGCCGCTGGCCGGGCGTTCGCATGCCGGCGGCCCGTCCGAGGCGCCTGCTCCGGTCGGCTACCACGGCCCACGCCTGAGCGTGCTGATCGTCGACGACGTGGCCGAGAACCGCCACCTCATCACCCAGGCACTGGCCTCGCTGGGTTTCCAGGTCCATCAGGCCGCCGACGGCGCCGAGGGCCTGGACCGTGCCCGCACACTCTGGCCCGACCTGATCCTGATGGACACCGAGATGCCACAACTGGGCGGCCTGCAGGCCACCCGCGAGTTGCGCAGCCTGCCAGGGCTGCAGGCCGTGCCCATCATCACGCTGTCAGCCAATGCCTCTCAGGCCGACCGCAGCCAGTGCCTGGCCGCCGGCGCCAACGCCTTCCTGCCGAAGCCGGTGAACCTCACTGCCTTGACCCGCGAAATCGGCGAGTTGCTGGGCCTGTCCTGGATCCGCCCCGACTCCAGCGGGTGAAGCGGGGCACCGGGTGCCGGAGTACCGGGCCCGCCCGCCGGGCAGGTATCCTTCCCGCCATGTACGCGAAGTTCTTCGGCCTGAAGCAGCCGCCGTTCTCGATTGCGCCGGACCCACGCTACCTGTTCATGAGCGAACGGCACCGCGAGGCGCTGGCGCACCTGATCTATGGCCTGAAGGGCGGCGGCGGCTTCGTGCTGCTGACCGGCGAGATCGGCGCGGGCAAGACCACGGTCTGCCGCTGTTTCCTGGAGCAGGTGCCGCCGCGCTGCAACGTGGCCTACATCTTCAACCCCAAGCTCACCGTGCACGAGCTGCTGAAGACGGTGTGCGACGAATTCCGCATCCCGCTGCCGCCCGAGCACCCCGGCGTGGCGCGCACAGTCAAGGATTTCATCGACCCGCTCAACGAGTTCCTGCTGCGCACGCACGGCGTCGGGCAGACCAATGTGCTGATCATCGACGAGGCACAGAACCTCTCGGCCGACGTGCTGGAGCAGTTGCGCCTGCTGACCAACCTGGAAACCAGCGAACGCAAGCTGCTGCAGATCATCCTGATCGGCCAGCCCGAGCTGCGCCAGATGCTGGGCCGGCCGGAGCTTGAGCAGCTTGCCCAGCGGGTGATCGCCCGCTACCACCTGGCGGCGTTGAGCGAGGCCGAGACCGTGCAGTACGTGGCGCACCGGCTGGGCGTGGCCGGCCTGGGTGGTGCCTCGCCGTTCGATGCCGTGGCCCTGCGCCGCATCCACCAGCTCTCGCGCGGCGTGCCGCGGCGCATCAACCTGCTGTGCGACCGCGCCTTGCTGGGTGGTTATGCCACCGGCCAGGCGCGCATCGGGGTGGGGGTGATCGAGCGCGCCGCGACCGAGGTCTTCGGCCCCGGTGCGCCAGCCGACACCCGCCCCTCCTCGCCGGCGCGTTGGCCAGCGTGGGCCGGTGGCCTGGCCGCAGGCTCTCTGCTGGCCGGGGCGGCGGCGTGGGCCTTGTGGCCGGCCACCGCGACGGCGCCGCCACCTCGGGTGGCCACACCCACCGCGGCACCAGCAGCCTCGGCCGCGCTGCCGGCCGCACCGGTGGCCGCGTCGGCCGTGGCCGTGGCCGTGGCGGCATCTGCTTCCGCCCCCCGCCCCCCCGCACTGGATGCGGCCGAGCTGCGTGCCGCCTTCGCCAGGCAGTTGCGCGGCGAGGCGGATGCCTGGCGCGAACTGGCCACGGCCTGGGGGGTGCTGCTCGGCGAAACCAACGACCCCTGCGGCGTGGCGGCCGGCCTGCAGCTGCAGTGCTACAAGGGAGCCAGCAGCCTGGGTGTGGTGCGGCAACTCGACCGGCCCGGCATCGTGGTGTTGCGCGACGCCAGTGGCAAGGCCTACCACGTGCTGCTGGGCGCGCTGGAGGGCGACATCGCCACCCTGCGGCGCGGCACGGCGAGCGTGCAGGTGCCGCTGTCCAGCCTGGGGGCGGTGTGGCGCGGCGAGTTCTACACGCTGTGGCGTACCCCACCGGGTTATGCCGGCCCGGCTGGCATGGTCAACGGCGCCGGCCCCGCCTCGGATTGGCTCGCCGAGCGCCTGGCCCGGCTTCAGCCGCCCGGCGACGCCGCCGCGGCGCCGCTGCCGGCCCAGGTGTCGGCCTTCCAGGTGGCCCAGGGCCTGTCGCCCGACGGCCTGCCCGGCCCGCTGACCGTGATGCACCTGAACCGCGCCAGCGGGATCGACGAACCCCGGCTGTTGCCCAGCCCGCGCCGCTGAAGGCCGCAGGAAACCCGATGTCCTACATCCTCGACGCCTTGAAGCGGGCCGACGCCGAGCGCGAGCGCGGCCATGTGCCCGGTCTGCACGCCCAGCCGATGACGCTGTCCACCGACGATGGCGGCAGTGCGCGCAGGCCAACCCGCTGGGGCCTGATCGCCGGCGGCCTGGTCGCGGCCATGATCGCGGTGGCCATCGCCTGGCGCATGGGCGCCGACGCGCATGCACCGCTCCCCGCGCCGATGGCCGTGGCCCAGCCTGAGGCGGCGCCACCACCGGTAGTGGCACCCGTGCAAGTGGCACCGCCCCCGCCGGCCCCCACCGTGCCAGCGCCGGTGCCCGTAGCCACCGCGCCAGCGCCGCTGCCCCTGGCCACCGCGCCGGCGCCTGCGCCGGTCGTGCGCAGGCCAGCCGCAGCACCGCCGCCGCGCGCTGCGGCCGCCTCGGCCGAGCCCCCGCCCGCCCCCATCGTCGCGCTGGCCGACCTACCAGGAGACGTGCGCAAGCAGATCCCGCCGCTGGTGGTCGGTGGCTCGATCTATTCGGACGACGCGAAGAACCGCTTCCTGATCCTCAACGGCGACGTCGTCCACGAAGGCGGGCGGGTGGCGCCCGGCCTGGTGCTGGAGCGCATCGGGCCCAAGAGCGCCGTGCTGCGCTTCGAGGACCGGCGCTTCCGGATCAACTACTGACCGCGGCCTTCAGGCAACGGCCGGCGGCGCGCTCAGCCTGGCCGCCAGGAAACGCAGTGCCGCGCTGTAGCCCATCACGCCGAGACCGGCGATCACGCCCTCGGCGATGCCCGAGATGTAGGAGTGGTGGCGAAAGGCCTCTCGCTTGTGCACATTGCTGATGTGCACCTCGACCAGCGGCAGCGCCACGCCGGCGAAGGCATCGCGCAGGGCCACGCTGGTGTGCGTGAGGCCGCCGGGGTTGACGATGAAGGCGCGCGTGCCGTCCAGCCGGGCGGCGTGGATCCTGTCGATCAGCGCGCCCTCGTGGTTGCTCTGGAAACAGCTGACCTGCAGGCCCAGCGCCCGCCCCTCGTCGACCAGGCGGCGCTCGACGTCGGCCAGCGTGTCGGCCCCGTAGATCTGCGGCTCGCGCGTGCCGAGCAGGTTGAGGTTGGGGCCGTTCAGGACGAGGATGCTCATGGTGTGTGCGGTGTGAGGGTGTCGCGCTGGCGCAGCCGCAGCGTACCTGGCAATGGTACCGAGCGGCGCAACACGCCCTCGGCCAGCCACAGCGCACTGGCGAAGGCGCGCTCGGCCACATACGGCAGCGGCAGCTGCTGGTAGTCGTCGTTGAAGACCTCGAAGCTGTAGTCGCCCTGGTAGCCCAGGCTGTCGAGCTTTCTCACTAGCGCGGCCAGGGCCTGGCTGTGCACGCCCTCGCCCGGGAACACGCGGAAGTGCCGCGCCGTCTCCATGCGCTCCTGCGGCGTGCGCGTTTCCTGCCACATGAAGTCGGCCAGTTGCACCAGGTAGATCTTGGCCGGGTCGATGTCGTCCAGCCGCTCCAGACCGGTGCTGGTGGCGAAGATGTGGAACGAGTCGATGCCCAGACCCAGGTTCGGGCAATCCGCCTGCTCCACGGCCTGCCAGGCCTGGTGCACCTCGTTGATGTGCAGGCCCCAGGACAAGGCCTCGTAGGCCACCTTGATGCCGTGCGGCAGCGCCAGCATGGCCAGCTTGCGCAGGTCCCTGGCGATCGCCTCGGGCTCGGCACTGGCGTGCTGCGAGGTCGAGCTGCAGGCCAGCAGCACCTTGGCGCCCAAGGCGTGCGCCATCAGGATCATCTGCTTGGCGATGTCCACCTTGTAGCCGTGCAGGTGGCCGCCCAGGCCTTCGAAATCGCGCAGCACCTGGAAGCCGGTGACGCGCAGGCCGCTGGCCTTGACCGCCGCGATGGCGGCCGCGATGCCCTGCGGGTGGCCCACGATGTCGCGCGCCGCGAGCATGACCTGCCCGAAGCCAGCCGCCTGGATGGCCGCCAGCTTGGCCTCCAGAGGCCCGGCCAGGGTGATGGTGTCCATGCCGAAGTCGGCGACGTTGCGTTGCATGGCGAGTGTGTTCATGGCCAAGCTCAGCGCGGGTCGAGCACCAGCTCGAAGCTGGGACCCTGGTCGCTCGGGCTGGTGACGGCGCCGCGTGAGTCGCTGTGCACCCCGGCGGGCGACTCGACGAACTCGACGCCGCGTGCGCTGAGCGCGGCCACGGTGGCCAGCACGTCGGCGGTGCCGAAGGCGACGCGCTGCAGGAGCTCCACGTTGTCCACGTCCAGCGCGTCCGGCTCGGGCTCGATGAGTTGCCAGTGCAGCGTGCCGCAGGGGCTGGCCAGGATACGGCCCTGGGTGAGCACGCCGAAGTGCGTCTCGGGCGGCAGCGCGGCGAAGCCGAACAGCTCGCGATAAAAGGCGGCCCAGTCGTCCAGGCGCTCGAAGCCGATGTACTGCACCAGGCCGAACAGGTGCATGCCGTTCAGCGCCGGGGGGTGCAGGTCCACCCCGGGGATGGGCACGAAGTCGACGTCGTAGATCGAGAACTCCTTCCACCGGTCGACGAAGTAGATGCGGCTGTCGCCGACACCGTGGATGGCCGGGATGTTGAGCTCCATCACCTCGACCTGGGTCGGTACGGCCCAGGCGCCGAGCTCGAGCACGCGGGCAAACGCCCGGGCGGCGTCGCGCACCCGGAAGGCCACCGCGGCGATGCTGGCCTGCTCGGGCAGCGCCGGGTCGTCAGCGGCACGGTGTGCATTGACGATGATGTTCATGCTGCCCTGGCGGTACAGCATCACCTCGCGCGAACGGTGCCGCGCGATCGGCCGGAAGCCCAGCCGCTCCAGGGACTGGCCCAGCGTCTGCGGCTTGACAGTCGTGTACTCGATGAACTCCACGCCCTGCAGGCCCAGCGGGTTCGGCAGTTCGCCCAGGCCTTCGCGGGCCGTCGTCACGGTGAGGTTCATGCGGCCACCTCCTTCGGTGTCACCAGGCTGCGGAAGTGGGCCTCCATGCGGCCGGCATCGGGCGTCTTGCCCGTGAAGAGCTCGAACGCTCCGACCGCCTGGCCGACCGCCATGCCGCCACCGCTGGAGACCGGGCAGCCGACAGCCCTGGCGGCCTTCAGCAAGGCGGTCTCGAGCGGGAAATAGACGACCTCCGAGACCCACAGGTCGGGGCGCAGCAGCGCCGCATCGAGCGGCAGGCCGGGCAGCTTGTCCATGCCGGTGGGGGTGGCGTGGATCAGGCCTGTGGCACCGGGCATGGCCGAGGCGGAGTCGGCACAGGCCCGTGCCCGCTCACCGCCGTGCAGCGTGTTCAGGTCCCGTGCCAGTTGCGCCGCCCGTTGCGGGTCGGCGTCGACGATGCGCAGTTCACCCGCCCCCAGCCGCAGCACCGCATGGGCGATGGCCGCGCCGGCCCCGCCGGCACCCAGCAGCACCACGCGCGACAGGTCGGCGCCAGGCAGGGCGCGGGTGAAGCCGCGGGCCCAACCCGAACCATCGGTGTTGTGGCCGATGAGCCGGCCGTCGCGGATCACCACGGTGTTCACCGCGCCCATCTCGCGGGCTTCGTCCGACAGCTCGTCCAGGTGGGGGATCACCGCCTGCTTGCACGGGTAGGTCACGTTGCAACCGGCGAAGCCCATGGTGCGCGCAGCCGCCAGCAACTGCGGCAGGTCGGCTGCGCTGGCCCCGGTGCGGTCCAGGTCGATCAGCTGGTAGTGCAGGCGCAGGCCATGGTGGCGCGCCTCCTCCTCGTGCATCGCCGGCGACAGCGATTTCTGGATGCCGGCGCCGATCAGCCCGATCAGCACCTTGGCAGGAGCCGGTGTGGTGCCCATCACTTGCCGCCGCGCAACTTGGCCAGCGCCGCGTAGACCTCCTTGACGGCCTCGGCACCGACCTTCTCGGTCTGCTTCTCGACCACCGGCTTGACCTTGGCGCGGAACTTGTCGAGCTCGGCGGGTACCAGCTCGTTCACCTGCATGCCGGCCTTCCTCAAGTCGTCCAGCGCCACGTTGGCCTGCACGCGCGACACGCCGCGCTGGAAGGTGGTGGCTTCGCCCATCGCGTCGGCGATGATCTTCTTCTCCGCCGGGCTGAGCGAGTCATGGAACTTCTTGCTCATGATCACCGCCTGCGGGTTGTAGATGTGGCGGGTCACGGTGAGGTACTTCTGCACCTCGGCGAACTTGGACGAGCGGATGGTGGTGAAAGGGTTCTCCTGGCCGTCCACCGCCTTCTGCTCCAGCGCGGGGTACAGCTCGGGGAACGGCATCGGCACCGCATTGGCCCCCAGCGCGTTGAACATGTCGATGTAGATCGGCGACTGGATCACGCGGATCTTCAGGCCGGCGATGTCCTCGGCTTTGACGATCGGGCGCTTGCTGTTGGTCACGTTGCGGAAACCCAGTTCCCAGTAGCCCAGGCCGACCAGGTTCTTCTCGCTCAGCTTGGCCAGCAGCTTCTGGCCGAAGGGGCCGTCGGTGATGGCGTCGGCCTCCTCCGGGCTGGCGAACAGGAACGGGAAGTCGTAGACACCGAACTCCTTGGTCTGGGCCGACAGGATGCCGGCGTTGAGCACCGTCATCTCCACCGTTCCGCCCTGCAAGGCCGAGACGGTCTGCAGGTCGCCGCCCAGCGTGCCGCCGGGGAACAGCTTGACGGTGATCTTGCCGCCACTCTTGGCGGCCACCAGGTCAGCGAACTTCTGCGCGCCCTCGGCCTGCGGGTGGCCCTTCTGGTTCTGGAATGCGAACTTGATGGTGCGTTCCTGGGCTTGCGCCAGCGTGCAGGCGAAGACGGTGGCCAGGGCGGCGAAGAGGGTGCGGCGGGTGAAGGATTGCATGTGCGTCTCCGTTGAAATCAATTGGTGAACCACTTGGCGGGCCCGGTGACAAGTACTGGGAACAGGACCATCAGGAACAGGACGATGAACTCGGCGAGCATGAAGGGCAGGACGCCCTTGGTGACCTCGTCCATCTTCATGCGGCCCACGCCGGCCACCACGTTGAGCACGGTGCCCACCGGCGGGGTGATCAGGCCGATGGAGTTGTTGATGATGAACAGCACCCCGAAGTAGACCGGGTCGATGCCCGCGGCCTTGACCACCGGCATCAGCACCGGGGTGAGGATCAGGATGGTGGGCGTCATGTCCATCGCCGTGCCCACCAGCATGCACAGCACCATGATGGCGATCAGCAGCAGCGTGGGGTTTCCCATGAAGGGTTCGAGCAGGCTGATGACCTTGCTGGGCAGGTCGGCCACCGTGATCAGCCAGGCGCTGACCATCGCCGCGGCGACCAGGAACATGATCACGGCGGTCGTCTTGGCCGCGGTGACGAACACCGCATACAGCTGCCGCCAGTGCAGTTCGCGGTAGACCACCCCGGCCACGAACAACGCATACACCGCTGCCACCACCGCGGCCTCGGTGGGGGTGAACACCCCCATGCGCAGGCCGACGAGGATGATCACCGGCAGCATCAGCGCCCAGGCCGCTTCGCGCAGCGCACCCAGGATCTCGGCCGTGGTCTTGCGCGGCGGCGGCACGATCTGCTCCTTGCGCACCAGGATCATCCAGGTGAGCCACAGCGCCGCGCCGATCAGGATGCCGGGGAAGATGCCGGCCAGGAACAGCTTGCTGATGGACACGTTGGCCGCCACCCCGAAGACGACGAAGCCGATCGACGGCGGGATCACCGGGCCGATGACCCCGGACGCAGCGATCAGGCCGCCCGAGCGGGCCTTGTCGTGCCCGGCCTTGACCATCATCGGCAGCAGCAGCGCGGTGAGCGCCGCCGCATCGGCCACCGCCGAGCCCGACAGTGCCGACAGCAGAATCGCCGCCAGGATGGCCACGTAACCCAGCCCGCCCTTGATGTGGCCGACCAGTGCGAGCGCGAAGTTGACGATGCGCTGCGAGAGCCCGCCGACGTTCATGATCTCGCCGGCCAGCATGAAGAAGGGAACGGCCAGCAGCGGGAAGCTGTCGGCGCCGTTGATGACGTTCTGCGCCAGGATCTGCGCGTCGAACAGGTCCAGGTGGACCATCAACGCCACGCCACAGGCCAGCAGCGCATAGGCGATGGGGATGCCCAGCGCCATGGCGCCCAGCAGCGCCCCGAGGAAGATGGCAACCGTCATGGCTTGGTGCTCCCTTGCGTCGGGGCCTGCTGGTTCTCGCGGGCCAGCTCGGCCTGCAGGGCTTCGAGCTCACCGGCCTCTTCGGATTCGCGCACCATCACCAGGTCCTTCTCGCTGAGCTGGCCCGACAGGCCCAGCCACAGCTCGCGCAGCAGCAGCACGCCGGCCGACACCGCGAACACGATGCCCGCGCCGTAGAAGATGGCCACCGAAGCGCCGGTGACCGGCGCCTCGACTTCCCAGTTGATCTGCGCCTGCTGCCAGCTGCCCGACAGCAGCAGCCAGGTGATCCACAGCATCAGCAGGTGGCCGGCCACCAGGCAGGCTTTCTTGCCCCACATGGGCAGGCGCGAGACCAGCATGTCGCTGCCCAGGTGGCCGTGCTCCTTCATGGCCACGATGGCCCCCAGGAACGTCAGCCACACGAACATCCAGCGCGAGACCTCCTCGGACACCGTGATGCCCGAGTTGAAGGCGTAGCGCATCACCACGTTGCCGAACACCAGCACCACCATCACCGCCAGCAGCAGCGCCATCACCCCGTCCAGCAGCCGACAGTACCCGTCCAGTAGCTTGTTCATCGCTCTTGTCTCCTGGCCCGCCCGGTTCAGCCGGCCTGGGCCGAATAATGTACTAACTGGTTAGTTTTTTTATCAGCAAAAACCCTGATACCGCACCAACGCGCCCCGGCCCCTCAGATCTGGGCGTAGCGCACGACCATCTCGATGATGCTTTCGCGCCGCGCCGCGATGGCCGCCGCCGAATCGAAGTCGCGCTTGAAGATCAGCGAGAAGGTGTGCCGGTTGGACACGTTGAAGAAGCACAGTGCCGAGATCGACATGTGCAGGTCGACCGGGTCGAGGTTGGCGCGGAACACCCCGGCCCGCACGCCGCGTTCGTAGACCGAGCGCACCGCGCTGATCACCGGCACGTTGAGTTCCTGGATGGTGCTGGACTGCGCCAGGAACTCGCCCCGATGCATGTTCTCGTTCATCACCAGCCGGATGAAGTCGGGGTTCGCCAGCTGGTAGTCGCAGGTGAAACCGACCAGGGTTCGCAGCGCCTGTTCGGGCGGCAGGTCCTCCAGGTGCAGGTCGGCCTCGATACGGCGGATGCGCCGGTAGGCCTCTTCGAGCACACGGACATAGAGGCCCTCCTTGCTCCCGAAGTAGTAATAGATCATCCGCTTGCTGGTGCGGGTGAGCGCGGCGATCTCGTCGATCCGTGCCCCGGACAAGCCCTTGTCGGCGAACTCGGCAGTGGCCACGCGCAGGATGTCGGCCATCGTGCGTTCGGGGTCGTTGGTGCGCGTGCCTTCAGCGTCGGCCGCGGGGGCTGGCTTGGCTGCAGCGGGTGGCCGGCCGCGGCGTGCCGGCTTGTTTTGTACAGGTTGGTTCATTTCAGCGCGAAGCATACGCGATGCGGCTGCGGGTCGGCCCGCAACCAGGCACTTGAGATCAAACCATCGCGACCAATTCCTCCATCACCCAGGCATTCACTGTCCTTTGTGATCACATCCGTCGCCGAGAGTTAACATGGCGGCCTCACAGACCCAAGGCGCCCCATGCCCCGCCCCATCGAAGAATTCCTCGCCCAGCACCGCATCCACGAGGTGGAATGCGTGATCCCGGACATGACAGGCATCGCGCGCGGCAAGATCCTTCCGCGCGACCTCTTTCTGGCTTCCGGGGAGATGCGCATCCCGAAGAGCGTGCTGCTGAACACGGTCAACGGCCAGCAACCTGACAACGGCCCCTTCGTGGGCGACACCGACCCCGACATGGTCTGCGTGCCCGACGCCCGCACCGTGCGCCTGGTGCCCTGGGCTGCCGAGCCGGTGGCGGTGGTGATCCACGACTGCCAGGAG
Organism: Vitreoscilla sp.; assembly: GCA_018780145.1. Lineage (GTDB taxonomy): Bacteria > Pseudomonadota > Gammaproteobacteria > Burkholderiales > Burkholderiaceae_C > Ideonella. The sequence goes on from JADMKA010000249.1 coordinate 27,860, forward strand.
TGGGACGGCAGCCCGGTGCAGATCTCGCCGCGCGGCGTGCTGCGTCGCGTGCTGGCCCAGTACGCCGAGCTGGGCCTGACGCCGGTGGTGGCTCCCGAGATGGAGTTCTACCTGGTCGCACGCCAGCAGAACCCGCACGAGCCGCTGCAGCCGCCGCTGGGCCGCACCGGCAAGCCCGAGGTGGGTCGGCAGAGTTATTCGATCGACGCGGTGAACGACTTCGACCCCTTCTTCATGGAGCTCTCCGGCTTCTGCGAGCAGCACCGCCTGGGGGTCGAGACATTGATCCATGAGGCCGGCCCCGGCCAGATGGAGATCAACTTCTCGCACGGCGAGCCGCTGGATCTGGCCGACCGGGTGTTCCTGTTCAAGCGCACGGTGCGCGAGACCGCCCTGCGCCACGGCGTCTTCGCCACCTTCATGGCCAAGCCGATGGAGATGGAGCCCGGCAGCGCGATGCACATCCACCAGAACATCCTCCGCGCCGACGGCCGCAACCTCTTCAGCCAGGAGGACGGCGGCGCCAGCGAGGCCTTCGGTCACTACATCGCCGGCCTGCAAACCTACATCCCCCAGCTGATGCCGCTGTTCGCGCCCTACGTCAATTCGTACCGGCGGCTGTCGCCCTTCATGTCGGCGCCGATCAACGTGCGCTGGGGCCTGGACAACCGCACCTGTGGCATCCGCGTGCCCAAGTCCGGCCCCGCCAACCGGCGGGTCGAGAACCGCGTGCCGGGCGTCGACGTGAACCCCTACCTCGCCATGGCCGCCACCCTGGCCTGCGGGCTGCTCGGCCTGCGCGAGAAGCGCGGCCCCAGCGTGGCCACCACCGACAGTGCCTGGAACGTCGAACACGAGCTGCCACGCCACCTGGAGGACGCGATCAAGCTGATGCGTGCCTGCGAGCCGATGCGCGAGACATTGGGCTCCGCCTTCGTCGATGCCTTCTGTGCGGTCAAGGAGCTGGAGTACGCCACCTACAACCGCGTGATCAGCTCGTGGGAACGCGAGCACCTGTTGCTGCTGGTGTGAGGCCATGATGCAGTCGACCCTGACCTTGCCGGCCGGCATCTCCCGCGAGCGCCTGGCGCTCGTGGCCTCGGCCGAGAGAGCGCTCTACCGCGATCGCAACCCGAAATCCGCCGCGCTCGCCACGCGTGCGGCCCAGCACCTGATGTTCGGCGTGCCGCTGCACTGGATGAACGACTGGGCCACACCCTTCCCGCTGCAGGTGGCCGAGGCCCACGGCGCCGAGCTGATCGACGCTGACGGCCACCGCCTGGCCGATTTCTGCCTGGGCGACACGGGCGCGATGTTCGGCCACTCTCCGCCCACCGTCGCTGCGGCGGTCCAGGCCCAGGCGGCACGTGGCCTGACGGCGATGCTGCCGGGCGAAGACGCCGCCGTGGTGGGCGAGTTGCTGGCCGAGCGCTTCGGCCTGCCGCTGTGGCAGTTCGCCCTCACGGCCACCGACGCCAACCGGTTCGTGCTGCGCTGGCTGCGCGCGGCCACCGGCCGGCGCACGCTGCTGGTCTTCAATGGCTGCTACCACGGCACGGTGGACGATGTCTTCGTCGACCTGGTCGGTGGCCGGCCGGTGCAGCGCGACAGCCTGCTCGGCCAGGTGCAGGACCTGACCGCCACCACCCGAGTCGTCGAGTTCAACGACCTGGCGGCGCTGGAAGCCGCCTTGGCACCCGGAGACGTGGCCTGCGTGCTGGCCGAGCCGGTGATGACCAACATCGGCATGGTGCTGCCCGACCCGGGTTTCTGGGACGCCGCGCAGGCCCTGATCAAGCGCCATGGCACGTACCTGGTGCTGGACGAGACGCACACCGTCTCCAGCGGCCCCGGCGGCTACACCCGCGCGCACGGCCTGCGGCCCGACGCGGTGGTGCTGGGCAAGCCACTCGGCGGCGGCGTGCCCTGCGCGGCCTACGGCTTCAGCGCCGAGCTGGCCGAGGCGGCCGTGCGTGCCAAGCGCGCTGCGCCGCCCGGTCACTCGGGCATCGGCACCACGCTGAGCGGCAACCTGCTGGCGATGGCCGCCATGCGCGCCACCCTGTCCACGCTGATGACCGACGCCGTGTTCGGGCCGATGCATGTGCGCTGCGAACAGCTGGCGCAGGGCCTGCGCGAGCGCATTGCCGGCCGTGGCCTGCCCTGGTGCGTGAGCCAGGTCGGCGCGCGCTGCGAGTTCCAGTTCTGCGCCCACCCCCCACGCCATGGCAGCCAGGCCGAGGCGGCGATGGACCCGGCCCTGGAGCAGGCCCTGCACCTGTTCCTGCTGAACCGCGGCGTGCTGATCACACCCTTCCACAACATGATGCTGGTCTGCCCGCAAACCACCGACGCCGCCATCGCCCGGCTCCTGGACGCCTTCGACGACGCGCTTCATGCGCTGACCGCCTGAAGTGAAACCGGGAATTCTCGCAATGCTCGAAGCGCGACAGGCTGCGTTCAGCCCTGAGCGGCCGTTCGTAGGTTGTCGTCGCATGCCCCGGCTGGCACGGCAAAGGCGCGTGCGGGCAGGCCGCGGCGCTTCGGTTCCGCGGTCGGCGCTGTGCGCCGACTCCCCTGCGTTGCTCGGTCTCGCGGCCCGTCGCTCAACTCCCTCCGTTCGCTGCGCTCACTGCGCTCGGACAGTCGCG
>JADMKA010000143.1 GCA_018780145.1 Vitreoscilla sp.
ACGCCCGGCCCGCTGATCATGGTGGTGGCCTTCGTCGGCTTCGTCGGCGGCTGGCAGAGCCCCGATCTGGCCGGCCTGTTCGGGCCGGACCAGCGCTTCCTGGCCGGCGCGGTGGCCGCCAGCCTGGTGACCTGGTTCACCTTCCTGCCCTCCTTCATCTTCATCCTCGCCGGCGGCCCGCTGGTGGAATCGACCCACGACGACCTGAAGTTCACCGGCCCGCTGACCGCCATCACCGCCGCCGTCGTCGGCGTGGTGCTGAACCTGGCGCTGTTCTTTCTGTACCACGTGCTGTGGCCGCAAGGCTTCAAGGGCACGTTCGAGTGGCCGGCCGCCGTGCTGGCCATTGCCGGCGCCGTGGCCTTGTTCCGCTTCAAGCGCTCGGTGATCCAGGTGATCGCCGCCAGCGCGCTGATCGGCCTGGCCTGGACGATGCTGAAACCCTGACCGAACCGGAGAGCCACCATGAGATGGGTCACCCGCGAACGCCCGAAGATCGACCGGATCGCCTGCCCCTGGCTGGTGGTGCGCTTCGTCGACCCCCAGGCCGAGTTCCTCTACGTGCCCGCCGGGGAGGTGACGGCCACGGCGGAACGCACCGGCGCCGTGCCCTACGACGTGCCAGGCGTCCGCTATGGTCACCAAGGCGACCAGTGCAGCTTCGACGCCTTCATCGCCCACCACGGCCTGGGCGGTGACGCCGCGCTGGCGCGCCTGGCCACCATCGTCCGGGCGGCGGACACGGGCCGGCCCGAACTCGCCCCCGAGGCCCACGGGCTGTTGGCGATCTCCCAGGGCCTGTCGATCACCCATGCCGACGACCACGCGATGCTGGCCCAGGGCATGGTGCTCTACGACGCGCTCTACGCGTGGTGCCAGCAGCGGGTTGCGGGTTGAGCGATGGCGCCTCACGGTTGCTGATGGCGCGCGGCCTGCGCGCCTTCTGCGACGGTTATGTGGCGGTGCTGCTGCCAGCCTACCTGCAGGCACTGGGCCTGGGGCTGGCCGAGATCGGCCTGCTGGGCAGCATCACGCTGGCCGGCTCGGCGCTGGCCACGCTGGCCGTGGGCGCAGTCGGCCACCGGGTGGCACCACGCCGGCTGCTGCTGTTCGCTGCCGGTCTGATGGTGGTCACCGGGATCGGCTTTGCGGGGTTGTCGGCCTTCTGGCCGCTGGCGGTGGTGGCCTTCTTCGGCACCCTCAACCCCAGTTCCGGCGACGTGAGCCTGTTCCTGCCGCTGGAGCACGCCCGGCTGGCCGGCGCGGCCGGTGACCGCGATGCCCGCACCCGCCTGTTCGCCCGCTACACCCTCACCGGCGCGCTGTGCGCCGCCTTTGGCGCGCTGGCCTCCGCCGTGCCGGCCTGGCTGGCGCAGGCGGCGGGTTGGGATCTCCTGGCCGCGCTGCGCCTGATGTTCCTGCTCTACGCCGTGGCCGGTGTGGTGGTGGCGGTCCTCTACCACGGCCTGCCCGGCGCAGAGGGTGCCAGCGACGCGCCCAGCGCACCCCTGGGCCCATCGCGCCAGGTGGTGTGGCGGCTGACGGCGCTGTTCAGCGTCGATGCCTTCGCCGGCGGCCTGCTGGTCAACACCTTGCTGGCGCTCTGGCTGTTCGAGCGCTTCGGGCTGTCGCTGGCCCAGGCCGGGCAGTTTTTCTTTCTGGCGGGCCTGCTGGCCACCGCCTCGCAACTCGCCGCGCCGGCGGTGGCGCGGCGCATCGGCCTGGTCAACACCATGGTCTTCACCCACATCCCGGCCAACCTGTTCCTGATCGGCGCGGCGTTGGCCACCAGCCTGCCCTGGGCGCTGGCCCTGCTGCTGGCGCGCAGCCTGCTGTCGCAGATGGACGTGCCGACCCGCTCGGCCTTCGTGATGGCGGTGGTCACGCCGCCCGAGCGCGCCGCGGCGGCCAGCTTCACCGCGGTGCCGCGCAGCCTGGCCGCCGCCGCCGGGCCATCCCTCGGCGGCGCCCTGCTGGCCAGCGGCTGGCTGGCGGCGCCATTGCTGGTGTGCGGCGGGCTGAAGATCGCCTACGACCTGGCGCTGTGGTGGGCCTTCCGGCGCCACCCGGCCGACTGAAGCGTGGCATGCTGGCGGGCATGAAGCACGGCATCTCTTTCCGATCGACCGCGATGGCCCTGGTGGTGATGGCAGCATTCCCGTCCGACGCCGTCGAACTGAACCGCGCCAACCAGGCCGAACTGGAAATGGTGCCGGGCGTCGGCCCGCAGTTGTCCGGGCGCATCCTGGCCGAACGTGCGCAGGGCCGCTTCGACGGTTGGCAGGACTTCATCGCCCGCATGAAGGGTGTGGGCCCGGCGAGCGCCACGCGCCTGTCCGCCGCCGGCCTGCGGATCGGTGGCCAGGCCTACGGGCCCGCAGCCGATCCGGCGAGCGCGCCGGCAAAGTAGTGCACCGTCTCCGGGGCCACGGGATCGATGCTGCCACTGGCCAGCGCCGCCGCGGCCGGCTCGGCGGGCGGGGCGCTCGTGCGGTGCGGTACCCAGCCGAAGAAGCGCGCCACCTCGTCGCGCCGGGCCAGGGTGTCCTGCTCGCCCAGGGCCATCAGCTCTCGGGTGAAATCGGCCTCGAACAGCAGGTAACTGGCCAGGGCGGCACCCCGGGCGTCGCTGCCCTGGCCGCTGACACCCAGGCCGCGCAACAGGGCGCGGATGGTCAGCGGCAAGGCATCCAGGTGGCGCGCGGCGATGTCGTCCAGCCGCTGGCTGGGGGCGATCAACAGCACCTCGATCGGGCGCAGGGCGCTCTTCTCGCGCGCCTCGGCAGGCAGCAGCTCCAGCGTGCGGTTGATGCGCTGCAGGCGCTCCACGTCCACCGCCAGCGCGTCGAGGAAGATGTTGGACAGGGCATGGCCGGCGATCTGCGCCATGGTCGGGTAGTCGGCGCTGACCTGGCGCTTGCCCGGCGGTTCGTGCATGCGGCCGGCACCGATCACCAGGATGCGCTCGGCGCCCAGATGGATGGCCGGCGAGATCGGCGCCGCCTGGCGCATGGAACCGTCGCCGAACCACTCGGGCTCGCCGTCGATCATCAACTGCTTGGCCGGGAAGACGAACGGGATGGCCGACGAGGCCAGCAGGTGCGGCAGCCCGATGTGGTCGCGCACCGCGCGGCGCTGCGAGCGCACCCAGCCGGTGGCCTCGCAGGCGGCGTTGTAGAAGGTGACATGCTCGCCGGACGAATAGCTGGAGGCACTGACAGCCAGGGCCTTGAGGTGCCCGTCGCGGATCAGTTCCGGGATGCGCTCCAGGCGCACCACCCGCTCAAGCAAGCCAGCCAGCGGGCTGTTGTCCAGCAGCGAGCGGGGCTTGAGCCGGCGCCAGCGGGCGATGACCCAGCCGATGGACATCATCGTCAGCCAGCGGGCACCGGTGCGGATGACGCCGATGGAGTCGGCGCGATAGACCTGGTCGGCGTGAAAGCCCTCCCAGATCTGCACCAGCTTGTCGACACCACGCTCGAAGTCGTCGGCATCACCCGCCAGCGCGGCGGCATTGATGGCGCCGGCCGAGGTGCCGGCGATGACCGGAAAGGGGTTGCCGGCAGGGGCCAGGCAGTGGCGCCGGATCTCGACCAGCGCCCGCAGCACGCCCACCTGGTAGGCGGCGCGCGCGCCCCCTCCGGTGAGGATCAGGCCGGTGACGGGCGCGGAGGCTTCCATGGTGACAGCCAGTCTAGAACCGGCCGGCCCGTCGCGAAGCGATCAAATGCCCCAGATTGCCAGGGCAATTGGGCCGGTGGGTGGAGCCGGCTCGACGGCGCCGGGTGCCGGACGCTCAGTGCTTGTCGTGACCGCGACCGCGGCCGTTGTCGTGGCCGTGGTCGTCGCCGCGGCCGCGCATCTGCGGCGGCGGTGCCACGTGGCGGCGGTACCAGTCTTCCTTGACGAAGTAGACCGGCACCCCACAGGCGTTGTAGCGCGAGCAATGCTTGCCCCAGTTCTTCTGGTGGCCGGGCGGCACCCAGAGGTAGACCGGCGGCTGGGCCATCACCACGCGGGGGCGCTGGATCAGCACAGGCTGGGCCACGATGACCTCGGGCTGCGGGAAGCGACCGATGTCGATGCGGCCGTAGACGCCGGGCTGGCTGACGGAGATCGACACGCCGACATCGGCGGCCAAGGCCGGCGAGGTGGCAGCGGCGAGCACGAGGCCGGCCATCAGGAAGGTGGAACGCTGGTTCATGGTCGTGGCCGGCCCGAGGGGTGACGTGCCGGTGCAAAGTCGATGTCCCTATTGGAACGCCTTCCACACCACCTGCGTTGGCAGGGCAACCCGCCGGATACCAACTCTTACCGCTCCGCTGCCCCGTAGACGATCCTGGCCCGGCCTTCCAGGGCCAGCTTGCGCCAGCACGAGAGGGCCTCGTCGCTGGGCCAGATGCGGCCGGCCGGCCCCAAGTCCAGCTCGGCGCTGGCACCTGGCCGCTGCAGACGCAGGCGCACCGGCAGGCCCTGCACCAGCTCGCCCTCGTCGGCCTTCTCCACCCGGGCCGGATGGGCCTGCACCAGCTCGGCCACCGGCGGCAGGCCATCGCCGACATCCACCGCCAGGTGGCGCCCGAAACGGGCCCGGGCAGAGGCCAAATCCCAGATCTGGTTGACGTTCAGGCGCAGGCCGCCGGAGAAGCGATCCGGCTGTACCTTGCCCTGCACCACCAGCAGCTCGTCGTCGCGCAGCCAGTCGCGGTGCTTGTCGAGCAGCTCCTCGTTGGCCACCGCCTCGATGGGCTCGCTGCAGTCGTCGAGCTTGAAGATCGCCACCCGGCCGCGCTGGCCGTTGACCACCCGCAGGTCGGTGACGATGCCGGCCAGCAACTGCGGTTCGCGCGAGTCGATCAGATCGGCCACCTTGCGCGGGCAGAACTGGCGCACCTCGGCCTCGCACTCGTCGAACAAGTGGCCCGAGAGGTAGAAGCCGATCGCCGTCTTCTCCAGCGCCAGGCGCTCGCGCACGCTCCAGGGCTCGGCCGGCTGCAGCGGCGGCTCCTGGGTGTGGGAGCCGTGGGCCGCGTCGTCGCCGAAATCGAACAGGCCACCCTGGTTCGCGTTGGCGGCCTGGGTCTCGGCCCAGTCGAAGGCCAGGCCCACGCTGGCCAGGGTGGCGGCACGGTCCGCGTGCAGGGTGTCGAAAGCGCCGGCCTTGATCAGCGCCTCCACCACCCGCTTGTTGCAGCGCGCCTTGTCGACCCGCGCACAGAAGTTGAACAGGCTGGTGAAGGGCCCGTCGGCCTCGCGAGCGGCGACGATGGCCTCGATGGCCCCCTGCCCCGTGCCCTTGATGGCCCCCAGGCCGTAGCGGATCTTCTTGCGGCCTTCGGCACCGGGCATCGGCTCGAAGCGGTAGACGCCGCTGTTGACGTTGGGCGGCTCGAAGGCCAGCTTGAAGTTCTTGGTGGCATCGGCCAGGAGCACCTTGAGCTTGTCGGTGTCGCCCAGTTCGATGGTCATGTTGGCCGCGAAGAACTCGGCCGTGTAGTGCACCTTCAGCCAACCCGTGTGGTAGGCCAGCAGCGAGTAGGCGGCGGCGTGCGACTTGTTGAAGCCGTAGCCCGCGAACTTCTCCATCAGGTCGAAGATCTCGTCGGCCTTCTGCTGCGGGATGTTGTTGCCCGCGGCCCCCTTGCGGAAGATCTCGCGGTGCTCGGCCATCTCCTCGGCCTTCTTCTTGCCCATGGCGCGGCGCAGCAGATCGGCGCCGCCCAGGCTGTAGCCGCCCAGCACCTGGGCGGTCTGCATCACCTGCTCCTGATAGACCATGATCCCGTAGGTCTCGGAGAGCACCTTCTCGACCAGCGGGTGCGGGTACTCGACCTCTTCGCGGCCATGCTTGCGCGCCACGAAGCTGGGGATCAGGTCCATCGGGCCGGGGCGGTACAGCGCGTTCAGCGCGATCAGGTCCTCCAGCCGGCTGGGCTTGGCGTCGCGCAGCATGCCCTGCATGCCGCGGCTTTCAAACTGGAACACGGCTTCGGTCAGCCCGTCCGAGAACAGCTTGTAGACCGACCGGTCGTCCAGCGGCAGGGTCTCGTAGCTGAAGTCCTTCTGCTCCGGATAGCGGGCGACGATGAAGTCCTTGGCCAGCTCCAGGATGGTCAGCGTGGCCAGGCCCAGGAAGTCGAACTTCACCAGGCCGATGGCCTCGACGTCGTCCTTGTCGAACTGGCTCACCGCCGAGTCGCTGCCGGGCTGCTGGTAGAGCGGGCAGAAATCGGTGATCTTGCCCGGCGCGATCAGCACGCCGCCGGCATGCATGCCGATGTTGCGCACCATGCCCTCCACGCGCGCGGCCAGGCTCAGCAGCTCGGCCACCTCCTCCTCGGCGGCCTCGCGCTGCTCCAGCTCGGGCGCCTCCTTGCGGGCGTAGATCAGGCCCGGGTCGGGGTTCTCGGGCACCTTGGCCAGCGTGACCGATTTGCCCGGAGGCGCCGGAATCAGCTTGGCGATGGAATCGACGTGGCCGAAACCCATGCCCAGCACGCGGCCGATGTCGCGCAGCGCTGCCTTGGCGGCCATGGTGCCGAAGGTGGCGATCTGGCTCACAGCCTGGCGGCCGTACTTGTCCTTGACATAGTCGATGACGCGGTCGCGATTGCCCTGGCAGAAGTCGACGTCGAAGTCCGGCATCGAGACCCGCTCGGGGTTCAGGAACCGCTCGAACAGCAGGTTGTACTGCAGCGGGTCCAGATCGGTCACCGACAGCGCATAGGCCACCAGCGAGCCGGCGCCCGAGCCCCGGCCCGGGCCGACCGGGCAACCGTTCGCCTTGGCCCACTTGATGAAGTCCGACACGATCAGGAAGTAGCCCGGGAAGCCCATCTTCAGGATGGTGCCGATCTCGAACTCCAGCCGCTCCACGTAGCGCGGGCGCTCGGCGTCGCGTTTGGCCAGGTCCGGGTAGAGCAGCGCCAGGCGCTTTTCCAGGCCCTCGAAGGATTCCTGCCGGAAGAAGGCCTCGATCGGCATCGGCGTGCCGTCGGCCTGGATCGGCGTCGGGAAGTTCGGCAGCTGCGGCTTGCCCAGCACCAGGCTCAGGCTGCAGCGCTGGGCGATGGCCACGGTGTTGGCGACGGCCGACGGGATGTCGGCGAACAGCGCCTCCATCTGCGCCTGGCTCTTGAAATACTGCTCGCGGCCAAAGCGCTTGATGCGCCGGGGGTTGGCCAGCGTCTCGCCCTCGGCCACGCAGACGCGCGCCTCATGGGCCTCGAAATCGTCCGGCTCCAGGAACTGCACCGGGTGGGTCGCCACCACCGGCAACTGCAACGCCGCCGCCAACGGCACGCTGGCCCGCACCAGCGCCTCGTGCGAGGCCAGGCCGCCACGTTGCAGCTCCAGGTAGAAGCGGCCGGGGAACAGGGCCGCCAGTTTCTCGGCGGCTGCCCGGGCGCGCACCAGGTCACCGGCCAGCAGCGCCGTGCCGACGACCCCATGTTCGGCGCCGGAGAGCACGATCAGGCCCTCGCCGAGCTCGGCCAGCCACTCCCAGGTGACCCAGGCCTGTGCGCGCTGGACGTTGCGCGTCCAGGCCCGCGCCAGCAACTCGCTGAGGTTCAGGTAGCCGCGCGCACCTTGCACCAGCACGAGCAGGCGGCTGGCGGTCTTGTCGGAGCTGCCTTCCAGTGGCTCGACCCACAGGTCGGCGCCCAGGATGGGTTTGACACCCTTGCCGCGGCAGGCCTTGTAGAACTTGACCGCGCCGAACAGGTTGGCGAGGTCGGTGATGGCCAGGGCGACCTGGCCATCCTTGGCGGCGCTGGCCGCGGCATCGTCGATGCGCAAGGTGCCATCGACGACGGAAAACTCGGTGTGGGTACGCAGGTGGACAAAGGGCATCCGGCATTTTACGGAGCCCGCCGCCCGGGGCCTGCCCCGGGCCTCAACCGGCCGTCAGATCCCGGCGCGCTGCAGCGGCGCCGCCAGGGCGGCACGCAGGCTCTCGGTGCTGTCGCTCAGGTGAGCCCGCGCCTCCGGGCTCAAGCCGCCGCGCTGGGCGGCGCCCTGAAGGCGCTCCAGCAAAGCCCGCGCTTCGGCCCGCCACAGGCCGCGGGCATCGGCCCGGCTGGCCGGCGTGGGCCGCAGCAGCACCTGCGCCAGGCGGCCCAGGTGCTCGCGCTGCAGTTCGCGGCGTGCCAGCACGATGTCACTGCCCTGTGCCAGTTCGGCCCAGACCTCGCGTGTCAGCCGGCCGTACAGCTCGGCCAGGCCGAAGGCCTCGCGCGGGCTGGCGGCCTTGGCCTGCGCGTCCAGCAGCCGAGCTGCCAGGCCGTCGCTCATCAGCTGGGTCAGCAGCGATCGCTGCAGGTCCAGCACGAAGGCCTCGACCGAGAAATCGGTCGGGATCGGGTCGGTGACGTCCATGCGCTCCAGGTAGTCCGGAGCCAGCTTGCGCGCCAGGGCCGGCGAGATCCGGAAGCTACCCGGCTTGAGGAACGACTGCAGCAGCAGGTCCAGCGCCTCGCGCTGCACCGCCGCGGGTACCGGCTGCAGGGGGTCGCGCCCCGAGCCCGGGAAGTCGCGCAGCGTGCGCAGGCCACCGATCTGGCGTGCCGCCACGCCGGCCGCACGAGCGGCGTCGCGCAAGGCGTAGCCCAGCGAGCGGCGCAGCACGGTGTAGTCCTCGGTGGGCTTCAGCGGCCGGGTCTCCTGCCGGGCCAGCAGGTCCTGGGCGATGGCGATGCGCTTGCGGGCGAAGACCAGCGGGTCGTCGCCGAGGTCGAACAGCAGGCTCTCGGGGTCCAGGCCCAGCAGGTTGTCCTCATCCGTGCCATAGGCCAGCCCCGGCTCGTTGGAGCGCGCAGCGATGCGCTTCAGCTCGGCCTCCTGCTCGGCCGGCGTGGCCCCCTCGGCAGCCGGCTTGTAGCCGTACTCGATGGCCCAGTAGTCGTAAGGGCCCAGCGTGGTCTGGAAGGCGGCCGGCGCGCGCTCGCCGGGGCGCGGCAGGTTCAGGGCCGCATACTCCATCACCGAGCCGGCCAGGCCGTTCGCCAGCGTGAAGGCCGGGTCGGAGAGCTGCTGGTCGGTGTAGATGCGCGAGGAGCGGAAGTTGTGCCGCAGGCCCAGCGTGTGGCCGACCTCATGCATGGTCACATCGGTCAGGTAGGTCTGCACGAAGGCCTCGGCCTCCGGGCTGTCGGGGTCGATGTCGCCACGCGCTTCCAGCACGTCGAGCGCATACGCCAGCTGCTCGCCGGCCTGTGCGCCGTGCTCGCAGCGCAGGGCGTCTTCCAGGTGCTGCTCGCCGCCGATCTGCAGCAGGCGGGCCATCTCGGCGGAGCCCTGCCCTACCCGGCTGGAGCCGCCCAGGATCTGCGCGCGGATGCTGCGAAGGTTGCGCGAGGACAGGCTCTCGATGCCGATGTCGGCATCCAGGATCTCGCCGGTGCGCGGGTCGAAGTGGCGCGGCCCGATGGCGCCGAAGGCCGGTTGGGCGTTGCTCATCCAGCGGATCGACGCGACACCGAGATCCAGCGTGTCGAACGCGGCATCGTCGGGCTGCTGCTTGACCACGATCGCGTCCTTGAAACCGATCTTCTCGAAGGCCGCGTTCCAGGCCAGCACGCCCTTGGTGATGGACTCGCGGTAGCGCAGCGGGATGTTGCGGTCCAGCCAGTAGGTGATCGGGCGCACCGGCTCCGAGAGTGCGGCGGCCGGATCCTTCTTGTCCAGGCGCCAACGCACCACCTGGTGCCGGTTGGGGGTTCGTGTGAGGGGGTCACCGAAATCCTGGACCACGTTGGTGAAGTAGCCGACGCGCGGGTCGGCGCGGCGTGATGCCATCGGCTGCTCGGGCAGTGCCGACAGCGAGTAGTGCAGGCCCAGGAACATGCTGCGTGCATCCGGCAGCGTCGTCGGCAGCGTGGGCACCGGGGCGCCCGCGGGGGCGCCGGGTTGCGGGAACGCGAGGCTGGCGCTGGCGAAATGCGCACTGACCTCCAGCACCACGCCGGACTTGTCGGCGCGCACCTGGGCAATGGACGAATTGCGCGGGTCGAAGGCGTAGTTCTGCCGGTAGGTGCGCTGCAGGTTGATGCCGAAGCCGAGCAGGTCGGCCACGAAGATGGCGTTGGCCTCGACCAGCACGGCCTTGCTGTCCGGGTGCGGCTGGCTGGCCAGCGGCGCGCTGCCCAGCAGGCTGTCCGAGAACGAGCCGGCCACCGAGCGCGCCTCGGGCGTGCCGCCGGCACCGCCGAAGCGGTTGTCGTTGCGGGCCACCAGCTGCACCAGGTTGTGCAGGCGGCGGAACTCGACGATCTGCGGCCGGCCGTAGGGCTGCCACTGGCCCAGCAGGCTGCCGCCGAAGATGGCCTGCTCACCGATGCCGCGCGACATCTTGGGTGACAGGAACATGGGCTTGCTCAGGTCCTCGGGCTTCAACTCGAACCAGACCTTGTCCTCCTTCTGCCACATCGCGATCAGGCCGTCGATGCGGCGCGCGTCCTTGGTGACCGTGGCAAAGGGGGGCGGCGTGCCCGCTGCGGGCGCTGCGGCTGGCGCGGCCGGGCCGCTGGCGGCTGGCCTGGCCGCCACGGCAGCAGCGGGGGCAGGCGCCGTCGCCACGGCAGGCGCGGAGGCCGGGGCCGGCGCGGCAGCCGGCGACGAGGCAGGCACCGGCACCGTGGTGCAGGCCGCCAGGCTCAGCAAGAGGCCGGTGGACGAGAGCGAGCGGGCAGCAGGCCGCCAGGACTTCGGTGGACGCATGAAGCAGGGTTCCAGGTCTGAGTGAGTTGTGGCACCCGGTGCCGCGCTGCCGGGTCATGCTCAGATTGTGCCTGCGCCCCTCTGGTGGGGCGCCCCGGATCTTCCTCGGGGCGCGTGGAGGAATCAGTTCATGCCGGTGGCACCGTCTCGGCGCGACTCCCGGTGGCCTTCGCGCTTGGCCTCTCGCTCGCGCTGCTTGCGCTCCTGCCGCTCCTCGCGAGGCACGGCTTGCGGCACCGCCTGGGGAGCCGGCACGGCGCGAGGTGCGGCTTGGCCGTGCGGCTCCACCGCATCCCGGCGCTGCATGGGCACCACCGCGGGTTCGCGAGCCGGGCGCTCTTCGCGCTGGATGCGCTCATCACGCTGCGGGCGCCCCTCGCGCTGCACACGCTCGTCGCGCGGGACCGCCTGAGACACCGGCGGGCGGGGCACGGCCGGGCGGGCGGGCGTGGGTGCCACGGTCGGTGAATCGGCACGGCGCTCCGGCATCGGCCTGGCGGCGGCAGCTCGGCCTTCGTCACCGGCGCCGGCTGCGGCACCGAGGCCGGCACCGGTCTCGGTGCGCCGCTCGGGGCCTGGCCGCGGGCCACGGCCCTCGTCGCCGTTCAGCGTCGACACGCGGGGCCGATCGATGCTGGGCCGTGCCGGCGCCGCGACGGCACCCGCCGCGTGGGGCACACGGGGTGCCTGCGAGGCGTTGGCTGGCACCGGCGGGGCCACGTTGGTCAGGTTGCGCTCATTGCGGACGGCACGCATCACCACGTCGTCGGCCGGCCTGGCGGCATTGCCGACCGATTGGCGCTGCGTCAGCACGTCGGAGGAGACCACCGTCACGCCGCCGGGCACACCGCGGTTGGTGTACATGACCGGGCGGCCGGGCGCCTCCACGATCTTCTGCTTCACGTGGATGTGGGTGACGTTGACCTGCTGGATGTAGACGTTCGAATGGCGGTACTGCGGGTAGTAGACCTCGCGCGGTGCCAGCGGCACCCAGCCCACCGGGGGGCCACCTCGGCCACCACCGATCTGCAGCGACAGGCTCAGGTTGGCGCCACCGATCCAGCCCACCATCGCCGGCGCATACACCGGCCGGCGGACATAGGTGCCGGGCGCCCAGCCCCAGCGGCCACCCCAGTGCACCCAGCGGCCATAGTGGAACGGTGCGAAGCCCCAGGGCGCGTCGTCGACCCAGGTCCAACCCCAGGGGCGCACCCAGGCCCAGCGGCCATACCGATAGGGGGCCCAGCCGACGGCCACCGTGGTCGGGTACCAGAGGGCGCCGTATTCGGGGTGCTGGCTCCATTGGCCATTGCCCTCCAGGTCCTCGGCGCCGGTCATTTCGGGCGAGACAGGCCTGCGGGCGGCGTACCGTTCGTCGCGCTGCTCGTCCCTGCGAACCCACTGCTGGAACTCGTCGTTGGGCATGCTGGCCCAGCTGTAGTGGGTGCGCTGGTCGGCAGGGTCGATCCAGAACTCGGCACGCTGGCCGGTGCGCACGGTCAGTTGGCTGTCGCGCGACTCGAAGTCGATCTCGCCGGAAATCGCGGCGGCGAAGCTGCCACGCTGGCCGCGGTCGACGCGGAACAGGCCGGGCGTGCGCGGCTGGTAGCGGCCTTCGGGGGTGGTGAGCTGCAGTTCGCGGGCCACCTCGGGCTCGCGCAGGCTCATCGAGGCGGCGCCGTCGTGCAGCATCAGCTCGATGCGCTCGTCGTCCAGGCGCGCGACCTCCAGATCGGCGCTTTCGCCCAGGCGGACGGTGGTCGAGCCGATCTGCACCTCGACGCGGGCGTCGCGGTCGGTGGCCAGGCGGTCGCCGGTGGTCACCGGGCGGTTGCGGGTGGCCGTCTGCCACTCGCCCTGCCCGCCTTCCAGCAGCCAGACCTGGCCTTTCATGTCGGCCAGCCGGCCGACGCGCCCCGGGGGGTCGTCGGACGCCTGGGCGCCGAGGGCGAACAGGCCCAGGCTGCAGGCCAGCAGGCCGGCGGCCCAGCCGCGAGATTGGTGCAAGAAACGATGGTTCATGGTTCAGCCTCCACGCAGCTCAACGCGGCGCGGCTCCTTCCGGCTGACGCCGGGAATGTTGCAAGCTTGTAATCGGCGGTTCCGCAGGGGCTCAATCGTCGGCCTGCGGGTCCATGTCGGGGAACAGCACGCTGGTGAAACCCAGCTGGGTGAGATCCCGCATGCGGGTGGGATAGAGGCGGCCGATCAGGTGATCGCACTCATGCTGGACCACCCGGGCGTGGAAACCCTCGGCCAGCCGGTCGATCGGCTGGCCAGCGAGGTCGACACCGGTGTAGCGGATGCGCCGGTGGCGCGGCACCACGCCCCGCAGGCCGGGCACGGACAGGCAGCCCTCCCAGCCGTCGTCCTCCGCCAGCTGGCCGTCGGCCTCGGGCAGCGGCGTGATCGTCGGATTGATCAGCACGGTCTTCGGCACGGGCGGTGCATCCGGGTAGCGCTCGTTGCTGTCGAAGCCAAAGATCACCAGTTGCAGGTCGACGCCAATCTGCGGCGCCGCCAGCCCGGCGCCGCGGGCGGCGGCCATGGTGTCGAACATGTCCCGCACCAGGGCGTGCAGCTCGGGCGTGTCGAACGCCTTCACGGGGGGCGCCACCCGCAGCAGGCGGGCATCGCCCATTTTCAGGATCTCTCGAACGGCCATCGGCTTGTCTCGTGCTGGAATGGCGTGGATTATCGGCATCCACAGGCAAGGGGGCACCGTGACCGGAATGGCACATGTCGCGCTGATGCGCGGGATCAACGTCGGCAAGGCCAAGCGCATCGCCATGGCCGAACTCCGCGCCCTGGCCGAGGGCCTGGGCTACACCGAGGTGGCCACCTTGCTGAACAGCGGCAACCTGGTGTTCAGGGCCACGGCCCGTGGCGGGGCCACGGCGGCGGCCCGCATCGAAGCCGCCATCGCCAGCGAGCTGGGCGTGGCTTGCAAGGTCACCGTGCTGAGCGCGCCACAGTGGCAGGCGGTGCTGGACGACAACCCGCTGACCACGATGATGACCGACCCATCTCGCCTGCTGGTGGCCGTGTGGCGCGACAGCGCGGGGCGCGAGGCCGTCGAGCGGTTCGTGCAGCAGGATTGGGCACCGGATGCAGTGGCCTGCGGCCGGCACGCCGCCTACCTGTGGTGCAGCGAGGGCATCCTGGCCAGCCGGGCGGCGGTGGCACTCGACCGGCTACTGCGCGACGGCATCACCAGCCGCAACTGGGCCACCGCGCTGAAGATCCAGGCCTTGCTGGCAGCACGATGAGCGAGCCCACCTACTTCACCACGCCGGCCAGCCTGCGTGCCTGGTTCAGGAAGCACCACGCCAGCGCCACCGAATTGCTGCTGGGCTACTGGAAGGTCGGCACCGGGCAACCGAGCGTGACCTGGCCCGAGTCGGTGGACGAGGCCCTGTGCGTGGGCTGGATCGACGGCGTGCGCCGCCGCATCGACGACCAGCGCTACACGATCCGCTTCACGCCACGCCGGCCGGGCAGCGTCTGGAGCCGCATCAACGTGCAGCGCGTGGCCGTGCTCACCGCCGAGGGCCGCATGCAGCCGCCCGGGATGGCGGTGTTCGAGGCCCGCGGCGAGGCCCACCAGCACGGCTACACCTACGCCCAGCGCGCCGAGCAGTTGCCCGCCGAACTGGCGGCGTTGTTCCGCGCCGAAGCGCCAGCCTGGGCCTTTTTCGAGCGGCAGCCGCCGGGCTACCAACGCGTTGCCATCCACTGGGTGGCCAGCGCCAAGCAGGAGGCGACGCGCCTGAAGCGCTTGGCCACCTTGATCGAAGATTCGGCGGCCCACCGGCGCCTGGGCGCGACCACCAGGTACAAGTGATTCAGGGTTCGAGCAGCCCGCGCAACCCGGCCTCGTCCAGCACCGGCACCCCCAGCTCGCGCGCCTTGTCGAGCTTGCTGCCGGCCTCCTCGCCGGCGATGACGTAGTGGGTCTTCTTCGAGACCGATCCACTGACCTTGCCGCCGGCAGCCTCGATCAGCTCCTTGGCCTCCTCGCGGCCCAGGGTCGGCAACGTGCCGGTCAGCACCAGGGTCTTGCCCAGCAGCGGGCGCGGCGCGTCGCTGGCCGTGCCCTCGTGGTCCGGCCAATGGACGCCGGCGGCGCGCAACTGCTCCACCACCTCGCGGTGGTGCGGCTGGTCGAAGAAGTGGCGGATGCTGTCGGCGACGATCGGGCCCACGTCCTTCACCTCCAGCAGCTCCTCGACACGGGCGTCCATCAAGCGGTCGATCTGCCCGAAGTGGCGCGCCAGGTCCTTGGCCGTGGCCTCGCCCACCTGCCGGATGCCCAGGCTGTAGAGAAACCGGCCGAGCGTGGTGGCCTTGCTCTTCTCGATGCCCGCCAGCAGGTTCTGCGCGCTTTTCTCGCCCATGCGCTCCAGCGTGGCCAGGTTGGCGAAGCCCAGCCTGTACAGGTCCGGCACGGCGCGCACGATGCCGGCGTCGACCAGCTGATCGACCAACTTGTCCCCCAGGCCCTCGATGTCCATGGCCCGCCGGCTGGCGAAGTGCAGCAGCGCCTGCTTACGCTGGGCCGGGCAGGTCAAGCCGCCGGTGCAGCGCCAGTCGGCCTCGCCTTCCTCACGCTCGATCGGGCTGGCGCAGACAGGGCATCGGCCGCCCAGGCGCCGATACAGGTCGAAGGGTTCGCCCACGTCCGCCGGGCGCCGGTCGGCGACGATGCCCACGACCTCAGGGATCACGTCCCCGGCACGGCGAACGATCACCGTGTCGCCGACCCTCACGTCCTTGCGGCGGGTCTCGTCCTCGTTGTGCAGCGTGGCGTTGCTGACGGTGGTGCCACCGACGAACACCGGTTCCAGCTTGGCCACCGGGGTCAGTTTGCCGGTGCGGCCGACCTGGATGTCGATGTCCAGCACCCGGGTCATCTGCTCCTGTGCCGGGTACTTGTGGGCCACCGCCCAGCGCGGCTCGCGGGTGACGAAGCCCAGCCGCTCCTGCAGCGCCCGTGAGTTCACCTTGTAGACCACGCCGTCGATGTCGAAGGGCAGCGCGTCGCGCTTGTCACCCATGCGCCGGTGGAAATCGGTCAGGCCGGCCGCGCCGAGCACGACCGCGCGGTCAGCGCAGACCGGCAGCCCGAACGCCGCCAGCGCATCCATCAGGCGGCTGTGGCTCTCCGGGATCGCCCAGCCCAGGACCTCGCCCAGCCCATAGGCAAAGAAGCTCAGCGGCCGCCGGGCGGCGATCGCCGGATCCAGCTGGCGCACCGCACCGGCGGCGGCATTGCGCGGGTTGACGAAGGTCTTCTCGTTCTTCGCCCCGGCGGCGATCAGCGTGCGCTGGCGTTCGTTCAGCGCATCGAAGTCGTCGCGCCGCATGTAGACCTCACCACGCACCTCCAGCACAGCGGGAGCCACGCCGATCAGGCGCAACGGGATCTGGTTGACGGTGCGGATGTTCTGGGTCACGTCCTCGCCGGTCTCGCCGTCGCCGCGGGTGGCGGCCTGCTTCAGCACGCCATCTTCGTAACGAAGGTTGATCGCGAGGCCGTCGAACTTCAGCTCGGCGGCGTACTCGACCGGCGGGTCGGCCTCGGCCAGCGCGAGTTCGCGGCGCACCCGTGCGTCGAAGGCCTCGGCACCACCCGCCGTGGTGTCGGTCTCGGTTCGGATGCTGAGCATCGGCACCGCATGGCGCACCGGCGCGAAGCCGTCGAGCACCTGCCCGATGACGCGCTGCGTCGGCGAATCGGCCGTCCGCAGCCCGGGGTAGGCGTCTTCCAGGGATTGCAGATCGCGGAACAGGCGGTCGTACTCGGCGTCCGGTATTTCCGGATCGTCCAGCACGTAGTAGCGGTGAGCATGGTGGTGCAGTTGCTGGCGCAGCGCGGCGGCGCGTTCGGCAAGGCCTGCGGACGGATCGGGCGTGGACATCCGGTCAGTTTACGCAGGCCTGGGCTCCATTCGCCCGGTCGCGCGGGCCGGCGATCAAGGTTGGCGCGGCTCGCCCAGCCCGAACAACCGCGCCCCGTTGCCCCAGGCGATCAGGCCGGCGGTCTTCGCGTCCAGCCCGCCCAGCCAGCGGCGGGCCTCGGCCATCAGCTGCTCGTAGGCCTGCCAGCGCGCGTTGATCCAGGTGTCCGAGCCGATCAGGAAACGCTTCGGGAACTCGGTCAGCAGCGCCCGCCATTCGGGGCTCAGCTGGCCATCGGCCGCGGTGAGGCCGGGCCGGTACGAGAGCTCGCCCATCAGCGTGGGGTGGGCGCGAAGCAGCGCGCGCACGCGCTCGACCGGCGTGCCGCCGATGCCGGTGTGGGCCCAGATCAGGCGGGCCCGCGGCGCGTGGGCGAACAGCAGGCCGATCGCCGCGTCGTCCACATGGGCCAGCACCACCAGATCGCGCTGCTCGGCCAGTTGCATCAGGCTGCGGGCGACCGGGCCGTTGGCGTTGGCGCTCTCGTAGAGGTGGAACTCGCCCAGGCCCCGGTAAGGTCCGGCGGCGGTGCCGGCGGCCAGCTCGGTGCGCACCATGGCCTCGATGCTCGGGTCGCGGAACCAGTTCGTGTAGTCATCGCGGTGGCGGTACAGGCGCACGAACGGCACCACCGTGACGCCGGCCCGCCGCGTGGCCTCGCTGGCCGCGGCGAGCGCCTTGCTTCCGTCGTTCGGGCGGCTGTTGGCCACGATGGCGCGCACCCCGCTGCGCTGCATGCGGCCGAGCACGTCGTCCAGCGGGTGCGGGCCCTGGGCCGCCTCGACGTTGTAGTGCAGGTGGGCGTCGAACAAGGGGCCGGCGTACGCCGCCGGCTCGGCAGCCGAGGGCAGCACCGGCATGGCGGCCGACACCAGCGCGCCCAGGAACTTGATCATCCATCGCCTCATGCACACCTCCAGGCGGCCGACCACGGCCCGAGGCGATGGTAGACGTCACGCAATGCCCCTGCCGTGGGGCATGATGCGCCGATGCCCGTTGCCGCCCCGGCCGACCGCAGCGCCCATCCGTGGGTCTACCTGCTGCTGATCCTGCCCTTCGGCGGCACCTCGGGCTTCCTGACCGTGGCGCTGACCTACCAGCTCAAGCAGGGCGGGGTCGACGACGGCGCGATCGCCGCGCTGGTCGCGCTGTCGTACCTGCCGCACACCTGGAAGGTGCTGTGGGCGCCGCTGGTGGACAGCACGCTGACCCGGCGGCGCTGGTACCTGGCGGCCGCGGTGGTTTGCGCGGCCAGCCTGTGGGGCACCGGCCTGGCGGCCTCGCCGGTGAAGGGCCAGGTGGCGATGGGCTGGCTGACCACGTTGGTGCTGCTGTCCAACACCGCGATCACTTTCCTGGCCATGTCGGTGGAAAGCCTGATGGCAGCCGCCACCCCGGACGAGCTGAAGGGCCGCGCCGCCGGCTGGTTCCAGGCCGGCAACCTTGGCGGCATGGGGTTGGGCGGTGGCCTTTGTCTTTGGTTGATGCAGAGCCAGCAGTGGTCGACCGGCGCCTCGGCGGCCCTGCTGGCAGGGTTGGGGCTGGCCTGCAGCGCCGGCCTGCTGTTCGTGCACGAACCGCCCGCCACGCAGCGGTACGCCAGCCTGCTGGCGAATGCCCGGGCCCTGGGTGCTGGCCTGTGGGGCCTGGTGCGTTCGCGGGTCGGGGCGCTGGCGGTGCTGATCTGCTTCCTGCCCATCGGCAGCGGTGCGGCACAGAACCTGTGGTCGGTGGTGGCCGGCGACTGGCAGGCCGATGCGGACACGGTGGCCCTGGTCAATGGTGCGCTCGGCGGCCTGGTCTCGGCCGCGGGTTGCCTGGCCGGCGGCTGGGTCTGCGACCGCATCGACCGCCGCATCGCCTACTGCGGGTTCGGCGCCCTGCTGGCCGGCTGTGCGGCGGGCATGGCACTCTCGCCGCACACCGCCGCCGCCTTCGTCGCCTGGACCAGCCTGTACGCCTTCATCGTCGGGCTGCTCTATGCCGGCTACTCGGCCGTGGTGCTGGAGGCCATCGGCCGGCAGGCCGCCGCCACCAAGTACAACCTGCTGGCCTCGCTGTCCAACATGCCGATCGCCTACATGACCTGGTTCAACGGCTGGCTCAGTGAGCGATGGGGGCCGAACCGCATGCTGCTGGGCGAGGCGGCTGTCGGCGTGCTGGGCCTGCTGCTGTTCGGCGTGGCCGCCGCCGCGTCCCGCCGCCCGGCCAAACCGACACAATGACCCGCCATGGCGAACGCACTGCACACCTTTCTCTCCCACCCGATCGGCTTGCTGGCGGCCTTGGCGCTGCTGTGGTTCGGTGGTGCCGCCTTCCTGGCCCGTGTCGCGGGCTGGGGCGGGTTGGCATCGCGCTTTCCCGCGGGAGGACGTCCGCCTGACGGCACGGCCCTCCGGTTCACCACCGGTTCCCTGGGCTCGCCGAGCTGGCCCATCCGCTACCGGAACTGCCTGCAGGTGGTGATCGGCGACCAGGGGCTGCATGTCTCCCTGATGTTCCCGTTCCGGTTTCGCAGCCCGCCCTTCCTGGTGCCCTGGGACCAGATCGAATCGGTGCACGAAAAGCAGCACTTCACGAACCGAACGGTGACCTTCCGGTTCCGTGGCCAGACCGCGGCGCTGGCGCTCCCCGGGCCTGCGGGCCAAGCGGCCAAGGCGGCCAAAGCGCAGGCCGACCGCAGCTTCGTGCACACGCGGCTCATCGACGCGCCGCGCGAGCGGGTCTTCGACGCCATCCGCGACCCGGCACGCCTGGCCCGCTGGTGGGGGCCCGAGGGGTTCTCGAGCACCTTCCAGGAATTCGACCTGCGGCCGGGCGGCGCCTGGCGCTTCGTGATGCATGGGCCGGACGGCACCGACCACCCCAACGAAAGCCGCTTCACCGAGGTGGTGGAGCCCGAGCGTGTGGTCATCGAGCACCTGTCCGGCCACCACTTCGTGATGACCATCCGCCTCGAAAGCCGAGGCCACCAGACCCTGGTCGGCTGGCGTCAGGTGTTCGACACGGCGGAGGAGCGCGCGCGCATCGCCGCCTTCGTCACCCCGGCCAACGAGCAGAACCTGGACCGGCTGGCCGCCGAGGTCGCGCGGGTCAACGCAAGCCCAGGTTGAGCTTGGCCAGGGTGGCCGATCCCGGGCACAACTCAGCCTCGCCCAGCGTGTTCAGCGGCCGGGCCGTGGTGCCCAGCGCATGGTGCAGGTCTTGCGCGCCGGCCTCGACGAACAGCAGGCCGGTGACGATCTCACCCTTCGCCTGGTGCGCCAGCACGTGGTTCATCGCGGCGACGCGGTCGGTGGGGTCGTAGTCGGCGTGCAGCTTGCGCAGGCGCAGCATGGCCCCATCGGGCTGCGGCACCTCGACCACCTCGCCGGGGCCGGGCTCGGCGATCTGCTCGGGCGCCAGGTCGATGAAATCGATGCGGCTGACCGCCTCGTTGTGCTCCCGCACGTAGTCGTAGCTGCGGGTGCTGCCGACGTGGTTGTTGAAGGTCACGCAGGGGCTGATGATGTCGATGAACGCCGCCCCGCCGTGCAGGATGGCGCCCTTGATCAGCGGCACCATCTGCGCCTTGTCGCCCGAAAAGCCGCGGGCCACGTAGGTGGCGCCCAACTGCAGCGCCAGCCCGACCAGATCCACCGGTGCGTCCGGGTTGACCACGCCCTTCTTGGAGGTGGAGCCGCGATCCGCGGTGGCCGAGAACTGGCCCTTGGTCAGCCCGTAGACGCCGTTGTTCTCGACGATGTAGACCATGTTCACGCCACGCCGCATCGAGTGGGCGAACTGGCCCAGGCCGATCGAGGCGGAGTCGCCGTCGCCCGAGACGCCCAAGTAGAGCAGCTCGCGGTTGGCCAGGTTGGCGCCGGTCAGCACGCTGGGCATGCGGCCGTGCACGGTGTTGAAGCCGTGGCTGGCACCGAGGAAGTAATCCGGCGTCTTGCTGGAGCAGCCGATGCCCGAGAGCTTGGCCACGCGGTGCGGTGCGATGTCCAGCTCCCAGGCCGCCTGGATGATGGCGGCCGAGATCGAGTCGTGCCCGCAGCCGGCGCACAGCGTGGAGATCTTGCCCTCGTAGTCGCGCCGGGTGTAGCCGACCGCATTGCGGGCCAGTGTGGGGTGGTGCAGCCGGGGTTTGGCGATGTAGGTCATGGGCGGACAGGCTTGGGGTCGACGGCGGCGCTGTGCAGCATCTCGGTCACCGCGTGGGCGATGAAGCGGGCGGTGATCGGCGTACCGTCGTAGTGCAGCACAGGCACCAGGCGGGCCGGATCCACCTCCAGTTCGTCGATCAGCAGGCGGCGCAGCTGGCCGTCACGGTTCTGCTCGACGACGAAGACCTGCTCGTGCGCGGCGATGAACGCGGCCACCGCGGCCGGGAACGGGAAGGCGCGCAGCCGCATCGCATCGAGAGGGATGCGGTCGCCGGCCAGGGTGTGCAGGGCCTCGTCCATGGCCGGGGCGGTGGAGCCGAAGTACAGCACGCCCAGACGCGTCTTCCTGGCTGCAGGCTTGACCACCGGCTGCGGCACCAGCGTGGCCGCGGTCTCGAACTTCTTCAGCAGGCGCTGCACGTTGTAGGTGTAGTCGGCACCGGACTCCGAGTAGCGCGCGTAGGCGTCGCGGGTGGTGCCCCGGGTGAAGTAGGCGCCCTTGCTGGCGTGCGTGCCGGGCAGCGTGCGCCAGGGGATGCCGTCGCCGTCGACGTCCTTGTAGCGGGCGAACTCCTTGCCGGCTTCCAGATCGGCGGCTGTCATCACCTTGCCCCGGTCGTAGGCACGGGCGTCGTCCCAGGCGAACGGCTCGCACAGGCGCTGGTTCATGCCGATGTCCAGGTCGGTCATCAGGAAGATCGGGGTCTGCAGCCGGTCCGCCAGGTCCAGCGCGTTGGCGGCCATCTCGAAGCATTCGGCCGGATCCTGAGGGAACAGCAGCACGTGCTTGGTGTCGCCGTGCGAGGCATAGGCACAGCTGAGGATGTCGGCCTGCTGGGTGCGGGTGGGCATGCCGGTCGAGGGGCCGCCGCGCTGCACGTTGATGATGGTCAGCGGGATCTCGGCAAAGTAGGCCAGGCCGATGAACTCGGTCATCAGCGAGACACCCGGGCCGGAGGTGGCGGTGAAGGCGCGCGCGCCGTTCCAGCCGGCGCCGGTGACCATGCCGACCGAGGCGATCTCGTCCTCGGCCTGCACGATCGCGTAGCGGCGCTCGCCCGTCTCCGGATCGACGCGGAACTTCTCGCAGTACTTCTGGAAGGCCTCGGCCACCGACGACGATGGCGTGATCGGGTACCACGCGCACACCGTGGCGCCGCCGTAGACGCAACCCAGCGCGGCCGCCGTGTTGCCGTCCACGAAGATGCGTTCACCCACGGCTTCGGCGCGCCGCACCCGCAGGCCCACGCCCGCGCCGCGCGGCGCGCTGAGGTGGTCGCGCGCAAACTCTCGGCCGGCGTGCAGGGCCCGCACATTGGATTCCAGCAGGCGCTCCTTGCCGCGGTACTGCTCGGAGAACAGCTTCTCGATCACCGAGGCGTCAATGTCCATCAGCGCCGAGAGCGCGCCCAGCACCATGATGTTCTTGAAGAGCTGGCGCTGGCGCGCGTCCTCGTAGGTGGCGTTGCAGATCGCGGTAACCGGCATGCCGATCACCGTGATGTCCTCGCGGAAGGCGCTGGGGGGCAGCGGGCGGGTGCTGTCGTAGAACAGGTAACCGCCGGTCTCGATCTCGGCCACGTCCTGGGCCCAGGTCTGCGGGTTCATCGCCACCATCATGTCGATGCCGCCCCGCCGGCCCAGCCAGCCCGCCTCGCTGACGCGCACCTCGTACCAGGTGGGCAGGCCCTGGATGTTGCTGGGAAAGATGTTGCGCGGGCTGACCGGCACGCCCATGCGCAGGATCGCCTTGGCGAACAACTCGTTGGCCGAGGCCGAGCCCGAGCCGTTGACGTTGGCGAACTTGACGACGAAGTCGTTCACCGCCTCGATTCTTCTGATCATGATGCCGCGGCCTCCTCGCGCCTGGACTTGCTGCCCCGGCACATCGGGCCGGCCTTGGTGGTGATGAGCAAGAACTTCTGCATGTCCCAGGCTCCGGTGGGGCAGCGCTCGGCGCACAGGCCGCAGTGCAGGCAGACGTCCTCGTCCTTCACCATCACCCGCTGGGTCTTCAGCGGGCCGCTCACATAGAGCGCCTGAGCCAGCTGGTTCGCTGGCGCATTCAGGCGGCCGCGCAGGTCGGCCTCGTCGCCGTTGTCGGTGAAGCTGATGCAGTCCATCGGGCAGATGTCCACGCACGAGTCGCACTCGATGCACAGCTTGTCGGTGAACACGGTCTGCACGTCGCAGTTCAGGCAGCGCTGGGCCTCCTTGAATGCCGTCGCTGCATCGAAGCCCAGTTCGACCTCGACCTTGATGCTGGCCAGGGCCTTCTGCGCCTCGGTCCAGGGCACCTTCGAGCGCAGGTCGTCGGACACCGCGTTGTCGTAGCTCCACTCGTGGATGCCCATCTTCTGCGACATCAGGTTCACGTGCGGCGGCGGGCGCAACTCGACCGCGTCGCCATGCAGGTGGCGGTCGATCGACACCGCCGCCTCGTGGCCATGGGCCACGGCGGTGATGATGTTCTTCGGGCCGAAAGCCGCGTCGCCACCGAAGAAGACGTTGGGCAGCACGGTCTGGAACGACTTCGGGTTGACCACCGGCAGGCCCCAGCGGTCGAAGGCCAGGCCACAGTCGGGCTCGATCCAGGGAAAGGCATTCTCCTGGCCGACGGCGATCAGCACCTCGTCGCAGGGCAGCACGACGTCCGGCGCGCCGGTGGGCACCAGACTGCGCTGGCCCTTGTCGTCGAAGCGGGCCTCGACCAGCTCGAAGCGCATGCCGACGAGTCGGCCAGCTTCCAGCTCGAAGGCCTTGGGCACGTGGTAGTTCAGGATGGGGATGCCCTCGTGCATGGCATCTTCCTTCTCCCAGGGCGAGGCCTTCATTTCGTCGAAGCCGCTGCGCACCACCACCTTCACATCGCTGGCCCCCAGGCGGCGCGCCGAGCGGCAGCAGTCCATCGCCGTGTTGCCGCCGCCCAGCACGATGACCCGCGGGGCCACCGAGGTGACATGGCCGAAGGACACCGAGGCCAGCCAGTCGATGCCGATGTGGATCTGCGCCGCCGCCTCGTCGCGCCCCGGCGCTTTCAGGTCGCGCCCGCGCGGCGCGCCGCTGCCGACAAAGACCGCGTCGTAGCGGCCGCCCATCTCGCCGGCCAGCAGCGCCTTCATCGAATCCACCCGCTGCCCGGATTTGAACTCGACGCCAAGCGACAGGATGTAGCCGACCTCCTCGTCGATCACCGACTCGGGCAGGCGGAAGCGCGGGATCTGCGTGCGGATGAAGCCGCCGGCCTTCTTCTCGCCGTCGAACACCGTCACCGCATAGCCCTGGGCCGCCAGGTCGCGAGCCACGGTCAGTGAGGCGGGGCCAGCGCCGACGCAGGCCACCCGCTTGCCATTGCGTGGCTCAGGGCGCGGCATGCGGGCCCGGACATCCTCGCCCTTGAAATCGGCCGCCACGCGCTTGAGCCGGCAGATCGCCACCGGCTCCGGCTTCTCGGCGTTGTGGTCCTCGACCCGGCCCCGCCGGCAGGCCGGCTCGCACGGCCGGTCGCAGGTGCGGCCCAGGATGCCGGGGAAGACGTTGGACACCCAATTGACCATGTAGGCGTCGTCGTAGCGCCCCTGGCCGATCAAGCGGATGTATTCGGGAACGGGGGTGTGGGCAGGGCATGCCCATTGGCAGTCGACGACCTTGTGGAAGTAGGTCGGATCGGCCACGTTGGTCGGTCGCACGGGCGCAGTCTCCTGGTCGTTCGGAGCACGCGCCTTGGCAGGATCACCGCCGAAAGCGCCGCACCCCGTTGTCTTGTGCGAACCAGTCTACTCCCGCGCCGCGGCGGCCCGCCGTCAGTGCAGACCCGACGGCGGGCGATGCAACGGTCAGGCTGCCAGCACCCGCACGGGCTTCAGCACTGCCTCGACCTTGTGGCCCTTGCGCGCCCGCTTGCCCGCATGGCTGGCGAGCGCCACGCCCTTGACCAGTTCGTCCTTGGGCTTGCCGCCGCGGCCATGGCCGATCACCCGCAGCGCATCGGCGCAGGTGGCCACCGACAGCAGCGGGTCCTTGGCGTCGACATCCATCAGCGTGAGGCCCCGACCGCCCTTGGGTTGCAGCTTCAGCTCGGCCAGCGGGTACACCAGCAGCCGGCCACTGAGCGACAGGCAGGCCACCTGCTGGTGCCCGGTGGCCACAGCCACGGGCGGCAGCAGGTGCTCCTTGTCCTCCAGCGCCAGGAAACTCTTGCCGCCGCGTTGGCGGCTGACCAGATCGGCACCCCGCGCGAGCAGCCCGTAGCCGCCGGTGTTGGCCAGCAGCAGGGTCATCTCCGGCCCGCCGGCCACGTAGTGCGCCGGCTGCGAACCGGCCTCGAGATCGATCAGCGAAGTCACGGGCTGCCCGTCGCCCCGGCCGCCCGGCAAACCGGCCACCGCCACGCTGTAGACCCGGCCGTTGCTGCCCAACACGAACAGCGTGTCGACCGATCGGCACGGGAAGGCGCCGTACAGCGAATCGCCGGCCTTGAAACCCAGGCTCGCCGGGTCCACCTCGTGGCCCTTCAATGCACGTGCCCAGCCCTTCAGGCTGACGACCACGGTCACCGGCTCGTCGACCACGCGGATCTCGGCCACCGCCTTCTTTTCTTCCTGAATCAGGGTGCGGCGGTCGTCGCCGAACTGCCGGGCGTCGGCCTCGATCTCCTTGATCACCGTGCGCTTCAGCGCGGCCGGGCTGCCGAGGATGTCCTCCAGCTTGCCCTGGTCCTCGCGCAGCCCTTTCAACTCCTGCTCGATCTTGATCGCCTCCAACCGCGCCAACTGGCGCAGCCGGATCTCCAGGATGTCCTCGGCCTGCCGGTCGCTGAGCGCGAAGCGTTCGATCAGCGCCGGCTTGGGCTCGTCCGCGTTGCGGATGATGCGGATCACCTCGTCGATGTTGAGCAGCACGAGCTGCCGGCCCTCCAGCACGTGGATGCGGTCCAGCACCTTCTGCAGGCGGTGTTGGGTGCGGCGCAGCACCGTGGCCTGGCGGAACTCGACCCACTCCGCCAGCATCTGGCGCAGGCTCTTCTGGGTCGGGCGGCCGTCGCGGCCGATCATCGTCATGTTGATCGAGCTGCTGGACTCCAGGCTGGTGTGCGCCAGCAGCGTGGTGATCAGCTCCTGCTGTTCGACCGTGCGGCTCTTGGGCTCGAAGACCAGGCGCACCGGCGCGTCCTTGCTGGACTCGTCACGCACGGTGTCCAGTACCGACAGCAGCGTCGCCTTCAGCTGGGTCTGGTCGGCGCTGAGGGCCTTCTTGCCCGCCTTGACCTTGGGGTTGGTGAGCTCCTCGATCTCCTCCAGCACCTTCTGCGAGCTGGTGCCGGGTGGCAGCTCGTGCACCACCAGCTGCCACTGGCCACGCGCCAGGTCCTCGATCTTCCAGCAGGCGCGCACCTTGAGGCTGCCACGGCCGCTGGTGTAGGCGGCGCGGATGTCGGCCGCACTGGAGATGATCTGGCCGCCGCCCGGGAAATCCGGGCCCGGCACCTGCTGGTAGAGATCATCGTCCGACAGCTTGTCGTTGCGGATCAGGGCCACCGCGGCGGCCGCCACCTCGCGCAGGTTGTGGCTGGGGATCTCGGTGGCCAGGCCCACGGCAATGCCCGAGGCGCCGTTGAGCAGCACGAAGGGCAGGCGTGCCGGCAATTGCTTCGGCTCGTCGAAGGAGCCATCGTAGTTGGGCACGAAATCCACCGTGCCCTCGTCCAGCTCGTCGAGCAGCAAGCGGGCGATGGGGGCCAGGCGTGCCTCGGTGTAGCGCATCGCTGCCGCGCCGTCGCCATCGCGGCTGCCGAAGTTGCCCTGGCCGTCGATCAGCGGGTAGCGCTGCGAGAAATCCTGGGCCATGCGCACCAGCGCGTCGTAGGCCGCGGTGTCGCCGTGCGGGTGGTACTTGCCCAGCACGTCGCCCACCACGCGGGCGCTCTTCACCGGCTTGGGCGCCCCGCCGCTGCCGCCGAAGGCCAGCCCCATGCGCAGCATGGAGAAGAGGATGCGGCGCTGCACCGGCTTGGCGCCGTCGCACACATCCGGCAGGGCCCGGCCCTTGACGACGCTCAGTGCGTACTCCAGGTAGGCGCGCTCGGCGTAGTGGGCCAGCGTGATGGCGTCGGGGCCGTCGCCGCCGCCCGGCGGGGCAAAAGTCAGGGGGGTCTGTTCCATGGGGTCCGGAGGATCGAATCAGGGGCGGATCATGCGCACGCTCTGGGCCCGGGCCTGCTGCCGCTGCTGCAGCAGCGCCCAGTACAGCTCCAGCACCATGTGCACATGGGCGCGGGTTTCGGCGAAGGGCGGCATCCGGCCGCCGTGGCGACGCACATGGCCCTCGCCGGCGTTCCAGGCGGCCAGGGCCACATCCACCGCGCCGAAGCGGCGTGACAGGTCGGCCAGCATGCGCGCGCCCAGCAGGATGTTGCTGCGCGGGTCGCGCAGGCGCTCGTCGACGGGGCGGGCCCGGGCCTCGGCGCGCGTGGCATAGCGGTCGGCGGCGGCCGGGGTGATCTGCATCAGGCCGACCGCCCCGCGCGGCGAGACGGTGTCGGCCTGGTAGCCGGACTCGACCACGATGAGGGCCTGCAGCAGCTCGGCGTCCACGCCAGTGGAGGCGGCTGCTTCGCGCACCCAGGGCTGCACGGCCTTGACCTCGGGGGCGAATTCCAGCCAGGTCAACAGGCTGCCGCGCGGCATGGTCTTGCCAGGCACCCGGCCGGCGTCGTCGCCCGGCTGGCGCAGCACCGGCAGGTAGCGCGAGTCGACCGGGCGGTGCGCGAAATGCGCGGTGCCCGCGCCGTCGACGAAGCCCCACAGCTCGGCATGCGCCACCGGCGATGCCAGCAGCATCACGGCCAGCGCGGTGGCCCATCGCCTCACGCCAGCGCCTCCAGCGGCTCTTCCAGCCCCATCGCGCGGCGCGCCTGGTACTCGCGGTCGAGCAGGCTCATGACCACCAGGCTGTCATAGCCGTCGGCGCCGTCGATCGTGACGCGCACGCTTTCGCGCAGCCGCCCTTCCTCGACGAAGCCCTCGCTTTCGTAGAGAGCCAGGGCCCGGGTGTTGAGCAGCTTCACATCGAGCCAGAAGCGGTGCGCGCCGAGGTCGCTGAAGGCCATGGCCTTGAGTCGGCGCACACAGGCGCGGCCCAAGCCACGGCCCTTGGGCTGCAGCACGATGCGCTTCAGCTCCACGCTGCGGTGCGGGTTGCGGCAACCCTGCAGGATGACGAAACCCAGCCGCTCGTGGCTATCGCCCGCCTCGACGATGAAGTGGCGGAAATCCGGGAAGCGGATCGCCCCTTCATGCTGCGGCCGCTCCCAGGGCGTGATGAAGGGCAGGTTGTGCTGGTCGCGCTCGATCGCCACCACCTCGTCCAGGTCCGACGCCATCGTCGGCCGCAGCAGCACCCGGAGAGCCATCAGATGTCCACCTCGACGCTGTCGCCGTGCAGCTCCATCAGGTCGCGCCGGGCCTGGGCCTCGCCCTTGCCCATCAGCTTGGTCAGGGACTCGGCCGTGGCCGGGCCGTCCAGCGCCCCATAGCCGACGCACAGCAGGCGCCGCGTGTCGGGGTTCAGCGTGGTGTCCCACAGCTGCTCGGCGCTCATCTCGCCCAGGCCCTTGAACCGGCTGATGCTCCAGGAGGATTCGCGCGCGCCTTCCTTGCGCAGCTTGTCCAGTGCGGCGTCGAGCTCGCCTTCATCCAGCGCGTAGATCTTGGCGGCCGGCTTCTTGCCACGCGCCGGCGCGTCGACGCGGAACAGCGGCGGCTTGGCGACGTGGATGTGACCGGCCTCGACCAGGCGCGGAAAGTGGCGGAAGAACAGCGTCAGCAGCAGCACCTGGATGTGCGAGCCGTCCACGTCCGCATCGGAGAGGATGCAGATCTTGCCGTAGCGCAGGCCGGAGAGATCGGGGCTGTCGTTCGGGCCGTGCGGGTCCACGCCGACGGCCACCGAGATGTCGTGGATCTCGTTGTTCTTGAACAGCAGGTCGCGCTCCACCTCCCAGGCGTTGAGCACCTTGCCGCGCAGCGGCAGGATGGCCTGGGTCTCCTTGTTGCGGCCCATCTTGGCCGAACCGCCAGCCGAATCGCCCTCGACCAGGAACAGCTCGTTCAGGGCCAGGTCCTTGCTTTCGCAATCGGTGAGCTTGCCGGGCAGCACGGCCACGCCGGAGCCCTTGCGCTTTTCGACCTTCTGGCTGGCACGCTGGCGGTTCTGCGCCTGCCGGATCACCAGTTCGGCGAGCTTCTTGCCGTATTCCACATGCTGGCTGAGCCACAGCTCCAGCGCCGGCTTCACATAGGCGGAGACCAGCCGCAATGCGTCGCGGCTGTTCAGGCGCTCCTTGATCTGGCCCTGGAACTGCGGGTCCAGCACCTTGGCCGAGAGGACGAAGCTGGCGCGAGAGAACACGTCTTCCGGCATCAGCTTCACGCCCTTGGGCAGCAGCGAGTGCAGGTCGATGAAGCCCTTGATGGCACCGAACAGCCCATCCTTCAGGCCGGACTCATGGGTGCCGCCCGCGACCGTGGGGATCAGGTTGACATAACTCTCGCGCACCAGGCCGCCATCTTCGGTGAAGGCCAGCACCCAGGCCGCGCCCTCGCCTTCGGCAAAGTTCTCGGTCTCGCCGTCGCCGGCGTAGTGCTCGCCTTCGAACAGCGGGATCAATGGGTCGGCCATCAGCGACTGCTGCAGGTAGTCGCGCAGGCCGCCCTTGTAGAGCCAGGTCACCGTCTCGCCGGTCTTTTCGGTCGTCAACGTGACTGTCACGCCCGGCATCAGCACGGCCTTGCTGCGCAGCAGGTGCAGCAGGTCGTGGCGCGGCAGCTCGGGGCTCTCGAAGTACTTCGCGTCCGGCCAGACCCGCACCGAGGTTCCGTGCCGGCGCTCGCCGGCCGAGGCCTTTCTCAGTGCGAGGGGCTCGATCACGTCGCCGCCGCCGAAGGCCAGTGCCGCCACCTGGCCCTCACGCCAGACGCTCACTTGCAGCCGTTTGGCCAGTGCGTTGGTGACGCTGACGCCCACGCCGTGCAGGCCACCGGAGAAGCTGTAGGCGCCGCCGGCACCCTTGTCGAACTTGCCGCCGGCGTGCAGCCGGGTGAAGACGATCTCGACCACCGGCACCT